>JBDLII010000008.1:0-27257 GCA_039714995.1 Pseudomonadota bacterium | reverse complement strand
TGTCTCCATTTTGATCATTTCGCTGTCCCTGGCAACCTTGGCGATAATCGAGGCTGCACTGATGCACGGGTGAATCGCATCACCGCCAATCACAGCCTCGCCATCGCAGCAGAGATCAGGAAGCCGATTGCCGTCCACCAGCGCCTTATGCGGCTGCACTGCCAGCCCGTCAACAGCACGTCGCATCGCCAGCAAGGTTGCTTGCAGGATGTTGAGATTATCGATCTCTTCCACCTCGGCGCGCGCAATCGACCAGGCCAGTGCATGTTCCCGGATATCCTGCGCCAGCTGCCAGCGTCTTTTCTCTGTCAGTTTTTTGGAATCCGCCAATCCTGCAACGGGCCGCCGCGGATCGAGAATGACGGCTGCCGTGACCACCGGGCCGGCAAGCGGCCCCCGACCAACCTCGTCGACTCCGCAGATGAGTTGTTGCTGGCTGGTGTGAGGTAAAATGGTCTGCATCACGCCTTGAAAAGGCTGATTCTAACAGCAGCAGCCGGCATGCGGTTACACCAATTTTGGATGTTTTACCGGTTTCTCTACTCTGCGCCTGATTGACCCTCCTCGCTGGCACAGAGATGCAGGGAGCAAAAGCGGAGCGCACTGCGCTTTTCCATGCGGCGCAATGCCCTGCGGTTATTACGCCCTGCAAGCCGTGATATCAATCGAATACGGACTTGAAAATTTCTCGCCTTGCTCGAAATGACATTCGACCCTGCGAGGATCGATGCGACTCGATCATTGCTTGCTTCACTGTGTTATCATCATCAACTCTTGATGATCAGGGAAGCTCTGATAAATCCGGGTTTCCCCAGGTATCTGCTACGATCAGATGGGTTTCCACAAACGACATGGCGTCTCACTGGCCGGAAGAGGTCTGCTGCTGCTGTCACTGCTCGGCGTGCTGCTGCCGGCCCTGCTTCTCGGTTATCTGCTGCACACCAAGTGGCTGAAACCGCTGACAATCCTGGAACAGATCAGGCATGACGGCCGTCTTGTCGCCATTACCAACAGGAGCCCAACCACCTATTTCGACGCGGCGAATGGTCCTGCCGGACTGGAGTATGACCTGGTGACTGCTTTTGCCGCTGAACTCGGCGTCTCTGCCGAGTTTGTTTTCAGCAGCGACGACGCAGAAATTACCGCCAGGCTCCGTCATGGCGATGCCCACCTGGCGGCAACCGGGTCAGCACCACCCGCTACAGCCGCCAGGCTCAATCACGGCCCGGTCTATCAGCAGGTGACACCGCAGTTGATCTATCGCAGCGGCGAAGTGCGGCCCACATCTCTCGATCAGCTGGCACAGGGGATCCTGGAAGTCCCTGCCGGGTCTGCCGAGGATGTATTGCTGCAGCAGCTACAGCAATCAGCACAGCCCGATCTGGAGTGGACGGCCTCTGAGGGGACTGATTTCAAACAGCTCATGTATCTGCTGGATGTAGAGATGGTCGACTATACCATCGCCAATTCCAATCTTTTTGCTTTCGAGCGCCGCTTCTATCCAAAGATGCGCATCGCTTTCGATCTCGATGCTCCACTTCCGCTGCAATGGCTGAGCAGCAAGACAAAAGACGACTCCCTCAACAGGGAGATCAACCGCTTTTTTGAGAAAATCCGTGCAAATGGCGACCTGCAGCGCAGCATCGACCGCTACTACGCCATTCCTGATCAGATGACGATCGCGCAGAGTCTCACCTTCTGGTCATTTGTCGGCAACCGCCTGCCCATCTATGAAGAGCTTTTTCAGGAGATCGCCGGGCAACACGATTATGACTGGCGCCTGCTGGCGGCCATTGCCTACCAGGAGTCGCACCTGAATCCCGATGCTGTCTCACCCACCGGTGTCAAGGGGTTGATGATGCTGACGGAAGACACCGCCGAACTCTTCGACGTCACGGACAGGGAGGATCCAGAACAGAGCATTCAGGGAGCGGTGCGCTTTCTGCAGTTTCTTGAGCGGCGGATTCCCGAAGAGATTGGCATGCCCGACCGCCTCTCCTTTATCCTCGCCAGTTACAACGTCGGACTCGGCCATATCTTTGACGCACGCCGGATGACAAAGGTGCTGGGAGGCGATGATGACAAGTGGCTCGATGTACGCCGCTATTTGCCGCTGCTGACCGAGGAGCGTTTTTACAGCAAGCTCAAACACGGCCAGGCGCGTGGTCATGAACCTGTCATCTATGTCGACAATATCCACAACTACTACCATCTGCTGGTGTGGCATACCAATTTCAGGAGCAAAGTCAGCGATACTTCACTCGCATCCACACAGTAGAAATGCGCCTCACCTATTGCGGCTGGGGTTGCCCTGTTTTTTCCGCCCGGCGGCGTTTGAAAAAACCGCTGAGCTGCGCCGAGCACCGCCCCTCCATGACACCGGCTCTGACCTCCACACTGTGGTTAAAACGGTGATCGGGCGGCAGCAGGTGAAAGACGCTGTCGGCTGCGCCTGCCTTGAGGTCGCTGGCGCCGTAGACAAGCCTGTCGATGCGGGCGTGAATGATTGCGCCGGCGCACATCACGCAGGGTTCCAGGGTGACGTAGAGCGTTGAGCGGGAGAGCCGGTAGTTTTGCAGCGACTGCCCGGCTGCGCGGATGGCCTCGATTTCAGCATGCGAGGTCGGATCATGGCTGGCTATCGGGCGATTAAACCCCTCTCCAACGACTGCGTCATCGACAACCACCACTGCCCCGACGGGAACCTCGCCCTGCTCTTCCGCCTTTGCCGCCAGCAGCAAGGCCTGCTGCATCCAGAAGTTATCATCCCTGGGAAACCTCTGATTCATTCGTCATTGCGAGGAGCGTAGCGACGAAGCAATCTCTTGCCTGGAGATATAAAAGCTGAGATTGCCACGCTTCGCTCGCAATGACGGGTTACCATGAATCAATCTGAGGCTCCTAGAGGTCAAAGATCGCCGGTGGAATTTTGATGGACTGCGCAGCACGAACCACCGGTTGTGAGTGCTGCTGGATCACATCGGCAAGAATCCGTGCCGCCTCATTGCGTTCGATCTCATCGACCTTCTCCTCCTCGTCGATCTTTTCAACCAGATCCTCGTTATCCTCATCGGCCTTGGTGAGCGGTTTGAGTTCGATTGAACGGCGGTATTCATTGCGCAGAGCACGGCGCTGCTGATCCTTTTGTTCCCACTCGGCCTGGCGTTTGCTTTCATTGAGTGAGACCGTCTTTTCACTCTTCAGATTGTGAAACAGCTCCGCCTGCGCCTGCAGATAGATAAAGCCGCTATCCTTTTTGATACGCTCCTTGTGATTTGACTCCACCCTGTTCAAGCGGAAAGTTTTCCAGCCAGCATAGTTCGCCGCCTTGATCTTTGACCACGGCAGCGCGTTCTCGTAGGAGCGTTCACCGTAGTCGGAATCCTTGATCGTCGGAAAGCTGATATCCGGCGTCACGCCCCTGTGCTGTGTACTGGCGCCATTGACGCGGAAAAACTGTGCAATCGTCAGACGCAGGCGTCCCATATCCTTGCCGCTGGAGACATAGTTGCTCAAATCAATCAGCTGCTGCACCGTTCCCTTGCCGAATGTCGGTTCGCCGATGATGATACCCCGGCCATAGTCCTGGATGGCTCCGGAGAAGATTTCCGATGCGGATGCGCTGTTGCGATTCACCATCACCAGCAACGGGCCGCTGTAGACAATCTCAGGGTCTGGATCTCTCTCCGCCTCGATGCCGCCGCTGTAATCTTTCACCTGCACGATAGGGCCCGAATCGATGAAGAGTCCGGTCAACTCCGTTGCTTCAGTCAGCGATCCGCCGCCATTGTCGCGCAGGTCAATGACGATGCCGTCAACGCCCTTCTCCTGCAGCTCTTTCAGCGCCTTGCGCACATCGCGCGTAGTGCTGCGGAAATCCTCGTTACCTGACGAGGCGCCCTGGAAATCCCGGTAGAAGGTCGGCACGTCGATCACCCCGATCCGCTTCCCCTGCAGGCCTTCAAGATCATCGGTCACCGATGCCTTGACCGCCTGCTCCTCGAGCTTGATCTTGTCGCGCACCAGAATGATCTCCTTGGTGATTTCACTGCTGCCGCTCTTTTTCATGATGATATTGAGACGCACGGTGCTGCCCTTTTTGCCGCGGATTTTCTCAACCACCTTCTGCAGCTTCCAGCCGACGACATCGATCATCTCGCCGTCTCTCCCCTGGGCAACGCCGACCACCTTGTCGCCTGCATGCAGCTGCCCGGATTTATCGGCAGGCCCTCCGGGTACGATACTCTGTATCGAGGTGTATTCACTGTCGCTTTTCAGAACGGCGCCAATCCCCTGCAGCGACAGGCGCATGGTAATGTCGAAATTTTCTGCATTATGCGGCAGCATGTAGCCTGTATGCGGTTCGAGCGCACCGGTGTAGGCATTCATGAAGGTCTGGAAAATATCGTCGGCGCTCATCTGGCGCGTGCGACGTTGCGTGCCCTGGTAGCGCTTGGCCAGCTTCTCCTTGATCTCCTTGTCATCCTTGTCCATCAAGTGCTGTGCAAGGGTGTCGTTCTTGACGCGCTTTCTCCACAGCTCGTCGAGCGCGCGTTGATCCACAGCCCATTTGGCATCCTCCCTGTCGATCAGATAGTCCTCGTCGATAGTGAAATCAAAGGGATAATCGACAAGTTCCAGCGCCTTGCTCATACGCTGGTCGACACGCTGGCGAAAACGCTTGAAAATGGTGAACGAAGCCTCCAGACGCGCATTCTTGATGTCATCGTCGAGGATGTCACTGTAGAGAAGCTGAAATTCATCGATATCGCTTTTGGTGAAAAAGCCTTTGTTCGGATCGAGCATCTCCAGGTATTTGTGCAGAATCTCCTGCGAAAAGCTGTCATCCAGCTGGTGACTCTTGTAGTGATAACGCTGCATCACCCTGGTCGTCAGCAACATCGCCTTCTGATGTGTCAGGGATGGATTCAGCTCCGAGAGAGGGATCTCTTCCGGAACATTGGCGGAGAGGCTGCTGCCTGTCAGCAGCAGCAACGTGATCAGCAGGATTGAGAATGCGGTCTTCACGCTGTTATGCGACCTGCATCGCAATACGCTCCGAGATTGATTTAATGTGATTCTGTTCATCAAGATACACCAGTGTTGGATGAAAGCGCGCCGCTTCAGCCTGCTCAACCCCGGCATAGGCACAGATGATGACAAGATCACCAGGAGAGGCGCGGTGGGCGGCCGCACCATTCACAGAAATTATACCGGAATCCCTTTGTGCTTCAATAGCATAGGTTGTAAACCTTTCGCCATTTGTAATGTTATATATTTCGATCTGCTCGTAGGGTAATATCTTCGCCATATCCAGCAGATGACGGTCAATTGCACAAGATCCTTCATAGTCGACTTCGGAATGAGTGACTGTTGCACGGTGCAATTTACTTTTCAGAATAGTCAGTTGCATAAATAGATTATTGTGGTAACTCTATGACAAGTATAACTTAATATATGGAGGTCGACCGCACCATTTTCAATCCCTGCCGATTGGCATGCATCAAGGTCGCAATACCAGTTTCCATGCCGTCAACTTTTGCGCGGCATTCATACGCGCATTGGCCGGACTCGTTGATGGCAGCTGATGAAACTGATAGCTTTTCCGCTCCATGATTTGCGCAAGCAGGTGGCGCCGAAAACTGCTCCATGCCTTGCCGCCATTAAAGCAGAGGGTCTCTATCGACGGCTGCGCGGACAACAGCTGCGGGATCGCATTGGGAATTTCAGACTGCGGGGCAATGGCGCTGTCAAGGCTGCTGCCGCTGCGCTCGCACTGCTTGAGCACATCCCATAACAGGATGCCATTCGCCGCCAGCTTCTCTAACCGCAGTCGATACTCCAGTTGCGCATCAAAATCAAACAGCCTGGCCATGATCGGCCAGAATGCATTGCGAGGGTGGGCATAATATTGCTGCGCTTCAAGCGAGGCCCTGCCGGGCATGGAACCCAGTATCAGGGTGTGTGGATTTGCTCCAATGACCGGTGGAAAACTGCTGATCGGTGAAGAGGAGATGGCGTTGTTCACTGCAAAACGAAGAGTGGCGGGTTATCAAATTCAACCTGTAGCAGCAAAAAAGCCCGCTTAACGCGGGCTTTTTTGCTGCCTGAGTGGAACTCAGCCACTCAGCGACTGGTAGTAATCCATCAGAATCTGGGCAACTTCCACGCGGGAGAACTCGGGTGGAGGCGCAATGCCCTGCCCCAGCATTTCGCGCACCTTGGTGCCCGACAGCAGCACAAAATCCTCCTTGGTATGATCAGGTGCGTCACGCATCATCACGACCTTCTTCAGTTTTTTCGAATAGGCCGCATGGTCGGCGCGGAAGATTTCGATCTCCATGGCGCCTTCAGGAACCTCGTCATCGAAAATGGTTTGCGCATCGAAGTCGCCATAGTAATCACCAACGCCTGCATGGTCACGCCCGATGATGAAGTGTGTGGCGCCCATGTTTTGACGGAAATAGGCGTGCAGCACGGCTTCTCGCGGACCGGCATAGAGCATGTCGAAACCGTAGCCAGTCACCATCACGCTGTTCGGCGGGAAGTAGATCTCCGCCATTTTGCGAATCGCCGCATCCCGCACAGGAGCTGGAATATCACCCGGCTTGAGCTTGCCCAGCAGCATATGGATCACCAGGCCATCGGCATCTACAGCCTCCATCGCCATGTGGCACAGCTCTTCGTGGGCGCGGTGCATGGGGTTGCGCGTCTGGAATGCAACCACCTTGCTCCAGCCATGCTCCTGGATCTCATTGCGGATCTCGACCGCGGTGCGGAAGGTGTCAGGATAGTCAGCCTGGAAGTAGGAGAAATTCAGCACCTTCAGAGAGCCTGAGACAGCATGTCGCCCCTGGGAGTTGAATGCGGCAACTCCGGGGTGCTCCGCATCATCGGTACGATAAACCTTGTCGGTCATGACCGCCATCTGCTCGTCAGAGACCTCCTCGATGGTCGAGACCTCCATGATCGCCAGCACCGGGTTGCCATCGACATTGGGGTCACGCAGCGCGATGCGATCGGCATCCTTGATCTCATCAACATCTTCCAGCAGGCACATGACAGGCACGGGGAAGAAGTGGCCGTCGGACATCTTCATCTTCTTGGCACAGCCCATCGCATCACCAACGTTCATGAAGCCTTTCAGCGGGCTGAAGTAGCCGGCGCCCATCATCACCGCGTTGCCGGCCGCTTGCGAACTGATGACCACGGATGGCAGGGTTTCCGCCTCCTTGACCAGCGCTTCACGCTCGGCGGCATCATAGACGAATAGCGGCTTTAACTCATTGGAGCCAATTGGTTTGATCATCTTGACCATCTCCTCAATCGATACATTGAATCAGCAACGATGTTCTCATCACTGCTACAGGAAAATTCTGAACTCGAAAATTATCACAACGGGCAAGGATTCCCGCCCAAGATCTTTTTATGGGGCTGTTCAAAAGAGATAAAACGACTCTATAGAACAATCACGAAAAACACGCCGTTATTGATCATGCAGAATCTAGCACAGCTCCCGCCAGGATGTGATTGACCCGTGTCAAGAGTCATGCATGTCAACTCACCAGGGTCCCCCCGGCAGCCGCGCAACCCGGGCAGCAGCAATCAGCGGTGAAACAGCGCAGATTGCTGAAAAAGAAAAAGATGGAACTGGCGACAGTTGCCTGCTAACCTGAACAGCGACGATTTCCACTGTTATGGATGAACAGGGAGCGGGATATGGACGCCAGGGAAAATGGATTTACCTTGCTGGAGCTGTTGATCACGATAGCCATTGCCGCCTTGCTGCTGGGCATTGCCGTTCCCTCCTACCAGTCACTGATCTCGTCAACCCGCATCTCCACGCACACCGGAAAACTCTTCAACGCGCTGGTCATGACACGCTCGCGCGCGATCACCAGCGGCAAGCGCACCATTCTGTGTCCAACCCGTAACGGCACACAGTGCAACGCCGGCAACAAGTGGGATCAGCAGTTGATCATCTTCGAGGACAGGAACAGAAACGGCAGGCGGGACCCGGACAGTGAACCCATCATGCATACCACAGAGCCGGCGGATCAGTTACACGTCTTCTCCGGCAGCAGCTACGGGTCAGCCGGGGGCAGAAAAAGGGTTGCCTACTTTCCAACCGGGCACTCCTACGGCAGCACCATCACGCTAACACTGTGTGACAAGCAGGGAGCAACGGAGCCGCGCCTGATACTGCTGTCCAACTCCGGACGCCCGCGCGTATCCAGCTATCGCTCCGACGGATCAAAGCCGCAATGCCCCTAGGGAGGCTCTGATCGAATCGCCTCAACCCCTCATTGCGAGCACAGCGAAGCAATCCCCGGCTATTACAACAAAGGCCCGAATACTGCTTCATCGCTACGCCCCGGCAATGTCCCTCGCAAGCTGGTTTGCTCAACGCCTGGAATAATCTGCCCTGAGGAAGGGATAGTCCAAGTCATCATTATTCCCAAGCTTCTTCAGGTCAGAATAGTCAGACTTGACCTGTCTTTTCTGACGCTTGTCGTACTTCTTGGAATGCTTTTTGTACTTGCGGGATTCACCTTTATCGTATTTCTTGTAGCGCTTGACATGTTTTTTATCATGCTTGCGGTATTGTTTGTCATACTTCCGGTATCCCTTGTATTTGTGCCGATGCTCATCGTGATAGAGATAGGGCCTGTCGCCGCGGATGCGCAGGTGTACCCGGTCATCATCGTGAATGTGGATATTACGCGGAAGCCGTCTGACATGGCGCCAGCGGCCATGATCATGGTGGTAGTAGTAGCCGCTGCGGTAGTTGTAGTAGACGCCGACCGAGGGATAGTAGTAGTAGTCAAGCAACGGCTGCTCATAGGTAACGACGGTACTGCCATAATAGGGTGTTTGATAGCCAACGCCAGCTCCGACGTAATAGGGATCGTAGCAACCGGACAAAGCGAGAAGAAGTACAACGCCGGCAATGAATGACGACTTGCGAAGTGATTTTGATATCGACATCATGGACGTTCCTCATCAGTGATATATTGCCCGTCATCAAGGCGACGGGAAAAAAGATGGCTAGTATTACTCCGGCGGATTCCGCGGCAGAGATAGCAATCATTACCAGACTCGCCGAAAGGATCTGGAATGAACACTATAGCACCATTATCAGCCAGCAACAGATCGACTACATGCTGGAGAGGTTTCAAAGCGCCGCGGCGATACAACAGCAGATCGATGCCGATACCCGCTACTTCCTCATCAATATCGATGCTGCACGGCCGGTCGGCTACCTCTCCCTGGTTCCGGATTCAACACATGGCAGACTGCAGATCAGCAAGATCTACGTCGATGCGGCGCACCGCGGGAGGGGGTTCGGCAAACAGGCGCTGGATTTCACCGAAAAGCAGTGCCGCAGTATGCATATTATAAATATGTGGCTCACGGTCAATAAAAACAACCATATCGCCATCAAAGCCTACCAACGCTGGGGATTCCACACCACCGAATCCATTGTCACCGATATTGGCCAGGGGTTTGTTATGGATGACTTCATTATGGAGAAGTCCGTCGATGCATAACCACGCCCGTCACAGAAGTCCTGATCGAGTGGTCATAGCGGGGAACGCAGCGACGAAGCAAGTAAGTTCTCAATAAGCCCGTGCGGATGTAGTCATTGCGAGAGAAACGTGGCAATCTCAACCAGATTGCCGCGTCGCTGCACTCCTCGCAATGACAGTCGTCCTGAGTCGGTGTTACGCGCCTTTGAGAACCCTGTGCACCGTTTCTCCGATCTCCCCTGCATTACGCACCACGTGGACGCCCAGCGTCTCCAGGCGCTCCATCTTGGCCAGCGCCGTATCGGCCTCGCCGGAGATAATCGCGCCGGCGTGCCCCATGCGCCGTCCGGGAGGCGCGGACACTCCAGCGATATAGGCCACGATGGGCTTGCTCATGTTCTCCCTGGCCCAGGCGGCGGCATCCACCTCTTGTGATCCGCCGATCTCGCCGATGAGCACCACAGCTTCGGTGGCGGGATCCGCTTCGTAGCCTTTGAGGATCGTGATGAAGTCGCAGCCGTTGACCGGATCGCCGCCGATGCTGACGCTGGTGGACTGTCCCAGGCCGAGGTCGTTCATCTGCTCGACCGCTTCGTAGTTGAGGGTGCCGGAGCGGGAGACGACGGCCACCGGACCCGGCTGGTAGATATGGGACGGCATGATCCCCACCTTGCATTCGCCCGGCGAGATGATGCCGGCGGTATTGGGACCGATGATGATGGCGTCATGCCCGACCAGGTAGCGCTTGACCCGCACCATATCCTGCACCGGCACACCGTCGGCGATCACCACGATGACCTTGATGCCGGCATCGATGGCCTCCATGATGGCGTCGGCCGCAAACGGCGGCGGCACGAAGATGCCCGAGACATCGGCGCCGGTCTCCCTGACCGCTTCATCCACGGTATCGAACACCGGCACACCGATATGCGTCTGGCCTCCCTTTCCCGGCGTTACACCGGCAACGACCCGGGTGCCGCCCTTGACGGCCTCCTGCGCATGGAAGGTGGCGTGCTGGCCGGTGATGCCCTGGATGACAACCCGGGAGTCGCTGTTGACAAATGCGCTCATCTCTCCCCCCCGGCAGCGGCCACCGCCTTCCTGGCCGCATCGTCCAGCCGTTCCGCCCTGATGTAGTTCAAACCTGACTCCTCCAGTATTTTTCGCCCCTCTTCCACATTGGTGCCTGCAAGGCGAACCACGATCGGGACAGCAATCTCCTGGTCGCGGATAGCCTGCACGATGCCTTCGGCCACCCAGTCGCAGCGGTTGATGCCGGCAAAAATATTCAGCATGATCGCCTTGACGTTGGGGTCTTCAAGCACGATGCGGAAGGCGTTGGCGATCTTCTCGGGCGAGGCGCCGCCGCCCACATCCAGGAAGTTGGCCGGCTTGCCGCCGTAGAAGGTGATCACATCCATCGCGGCCATGGCCAGCCCGGCGCCATTGACGATGCAGCCCACATCGCCGTCCAGGGCGATGTAGTTGAGGCCGTGCCCGGAGGCATCCACCTCCTTCGGATCCTCTTCATCGAAATCCCGCAGATCGGCAATCTCCGGCAGACGGAACATGGCGTTGCCGTCGAAAGAGATCTTGCCGTCCAGCGCCATCAGCTGATCTTCACCGACCACGGCCAGCGGATTGATCTCCACCAGCAGCACGTCCTTGTCCCTGAAAGCGCGATAGAGCTGCTTCATCACCTTCACCGCCTGGGTCATCAGCTTGCCCTTCAGACCGATGGCGCTGGCAATCTTGCGGCACTGGAAATTCAGCAGTCCGACGGCCGGGTCCACCGGCTCACGGATCACCTTGGAGGGATCGTTTTTTGCGACCTCCTCGATCTCCATGCCGCCGGAGGCGGAGGCGATGATGGTGATGCGCTGGCTGGCCCGGTCGATGACCAGGCCCAGATAGTACTCCTGCCTGATCTCCTGCGCCTGCTCCACCAGGACACGCTGCACCAGCCGACCCTCGCCGCCGGTCTGTGGGGTGACCAGTTGGCAGCCGAGGAGTTCGTCCGCATACCGCTGCACCTCGTCGATGCTGGCGGCGATCTTGACACCGCCACCCTTGCCGCGGCCGCCGGCGTGGATCTGGGCCTTGACCACCCAGCGTTCGCCGCCGATCTCCTCCGCTACCGAGGCCGCATCGGCATCGGCATGCGCAACCCGGCCTTCAGGCGCCGGAATGCCGTAGCTGCGAAACAGCTCTTTCGTCTGATACTCGTGAATATTCAAGATGAAACCTCTGAATGCTTGTAAATTCGTATGTTCTCAAAAAGCCCATGCATGATCGCGGTCAGAAGACTGCTCCTACAGTGCTATGTTGCATCAGATGTAGGAGCGGTCTTCTGACCGCGATTGAATTGTGATTGCATTTTACGACTATGCAAGCTTACGGGACTCGATGTGCTCCGCTTTTTGCACCAGCACTTCGGCCTGGCGAATGGAGGCGGCGTCGATAAGACGTCCGTCCAGGGTCACGGCGCCCTTGCCTTCCGCCGCAGCCTGCTGCATCGCTTCAAGAATACGGCGCGCATGTGTGATCTCGGACTTGCCGGGGGTGAACACCTCCTCCGCCAGGGCAATCTGGGACGGGTGGATGGCCCACTTGCCCTCGCCACCCAGCGCGGCAAAACCACGGGCGACGGCCAGGTAGCCTTCCGGGTCCTGAATGTCACCGAAGGGTCCGTCGATAGGACGCAGGTCGTTGGCGCGGCAGGCCACGATCATGCGGGACATGGCGAAGTGCCACTGGTTGCCCCAGTGGGTTTCGCGATTGCCGTGCTCGTCCGGATGCGTCAGCACGCTGTAGTTGGGATTGGCTCCGCCCATACCTGTAATACGCGCATGGGTGGAGGCGGCGTAATCCGCCACACCGAACACCAGCGCTTCCAGGCGCTCGGGGCAGGCCTCTGCGATCGCCTCCACATTCGCCATACCCTTCGCCGTCTCGATCAGGGCGTGAAGATTGATCTGCGCAATGCCTTTGGCGGCCTCGATCTGCTCCAGCAGCAGGGCCACGAACTGCAGATCCGAGGGGGTGTTCACCTTTGGTACCAGCAGCGTGTCCAGCTTGTCGCCCGCCTGCTCGACCACATCCACGATATCCCTGTAGCAGTAGTGGGTATCCAGGCCATTGATACGCACCGAGACCGAACAGCCGGACCAGTCATATGTGTTCAGCGCCTGGATGGCGTTGCGCCGCGCCTGCTCCTTGTCATCCGGCGCTACGGCGTCTTCCAGGTCCAGAAACACCAGATCCGCCCCGGCAGTGGGCGCCTTTTCCAGCATACGCAGATTACTGGCGGGCACGGCCAGTTCACTTCTGTGCAATCGACTCTTCTCAGCCATCAAACTCCTCCTCGTCGGGCCAAAAAACAGCGGACAGTATACCCGACTCCCGGCTGATTTCCTTTTATTAGTTCCGGTTTTGTCCACAACCGCTCATAGCCACCAGTCACATGCAGTCAGCAGCATCGTCATCATCCAATAAACCTCTTTTCGTGGAATTTCAGTATACTGTGCGGCCAATCGTCATCGACAACGAACAGTCAAGAGAGCTATGCCTCAATATATCTACACCATGAACCGCGTCAGCAAGATCGTGCCCCCCAAGCGGGAGATCCTGCGCGACATCTCCCTCTCCTTCTACCCCGGCGCCAAGATCGGCGTACTGGGCCTCAACGGCGCCGGCAAGTCGACGCTGCTGCGTATCATGGCGGGCATCGATACAGAGATCGAGGGCGAGGCGCGCCCGCAGCCCGGCATCAAGGTCGGCTTTCTGCCGCAGGAGCCGCAGCTCGACCCCGACAAGGATGTGCGCGGCAATGTCGAAGAGGGGCTGGGAAATCTCAAGGAGGCGATGGCGGAGCTGGACCAGGTCTACGCCGCCTATGCCGAGCCGGACGCCGATTTTGACGCCCTGGCAAAACGTCAGGCTGAGCTGGAGAATATCGTACAGGCCGCCGACGGGCACGACATGGAGCGCCAACTCGAGATTGCCGCCGATGCGCTGCGGCTGCCCCCCTGGGATGCGGACGTCACCAAGCTCTCCGGCGGTGAGCGCCGCCGGGTGGCGCTGTGCCGCCTGCTGCTCTCGCATCCGGACATGCTGCTGCTGGACGAACCGACAAACCACCTCGACGCCGAATCGATCGCCTGGCTGGAGCACTTTTTGCACGACTACAGCGGCACCGTTGTGGCGGTAACCCACGACCGCTATTTTCTGGACAACGTCGCCGGCTGGATCCTCGAGCTCGACCGCGGCCACGGCATTCCCTGGGAGGGCAACTACACCTCATGGCTGGAGCAGAAGGAGGAGCGGCTCGAACAGGAGGAGAAGACGGAGGCGGCGCGCATCAAGGCGATGAAAAAGGAGCTCGAGTGGGTGCGCACCAACCCCAAGGGGCGCCAGGCCAAGAGCAAGGCGCGCCTGCAGCGTTTTGATGAACTGCAGTCACAGTCGTTTCAGAAGCGCAACGAGACGAACGAGATCTATATCCCTCCCGGCGACAAGCGCCTGGGCGAACTGGTGGTCGAGGCGAAGGGAGTCAGCAAGGGATTCGGCGACCGGCTGCTGTTCGACAACGTCGACTTCAACCTGCCGCAGGGCGGCATCGTCGGCATCATCGGCCCCAACGGCGCCGGCAAGACCACGCTGTTTCGCATGATCACCGGACAGGAGCAGCCGGATAGCGGCGAGCTGCGCATCGGCGAGACGGTAGAGATTGCCGCCGTCGACCAGAGCCGCGATGCGCTGGATGACAGCAAGACGGTGTGGGAGGAGATCTCCGACAAGTCGGACAATATCGTCGTCGGCAGCTTCACCATGCCGTCTCGCGCCTATGTCAGCCGCTTCAACTTCACCGGCAGCGATCAGCAGAAGCGCATCGGCGACCTCTCCGGTGGAGAGAGAAACCGCGTGCACCTGGCCAAGCTGCTGAAGAGCGGCGGCAACCTGATCCTGCTTGACGAGCCGACCAACGATCTCGACGTCGAGACCCTGCGTGCGCTCGAGGACGCCATCCTGACATTTCCCGGCTCCGTGGTCGTCATCTCGCACGACCGCTGGTTCCTGGACCGCATCGCCACCCACATCCTCGCCTTCGAGGGAGACAGCCGGGTGGTATGGTTTGAAGGCAACTACCAGGACTACGAAAAGGACCGCAAACGCCGCCTTGGCGACGAGGCCGACCAGCCGCACCGTATCAAATACAAGCCGTTGAACAGGTAGAGAACTTCTGGTCTATCGCGGTCAGAAGACCGCTCCTACAACGACCCGTCATCTGTGTTCCTCTGTGGTTAATTCCTGTCGTCCATCAATGCGTCAAGCGTGCATACAGCAACGGCAGCTTGCGCGGCAGCTCGGCGGCGTCGCGCACCAGCACCCAGGAGCGGCTGCCGAACAGGTAGGGGAGATAGTCCTTCGCCTCGGTGTCGATGGTGACGCAGAAGGGCTGCAGCCCTGTCTGCTGGGCCTCGAGGATTGCCATGCGGGTATCCTCGATGCCGTAGCGGCCCTCGTACTTGTCGAGGTCGTTGGGCTTGCCGTCGGTCAGAATCAACAGAATCTTCTGCGCCGCCTGCTGGCTGGCGAGTATCTTCGACGCCTGGCGGATCGCAGCGCCCATGCGGGTGTAGTAACCGGGCTTGATGGCGTTGATGCGGCCACGCACATGCTCGTTGTAGCTCTCGGCGAAGTTCTTGATCAGGTTGAAGCGCACGTGGTCGCGGTGCCGTGAAGAGAAGCCGTAGAGCGCAAAGGGGTCGCCGGTTGCCGAAAGCGCCTCGGAGAAGAGAAACAGCGAGTCGCGGATGGTGTCGATGATCCGCTCCTCGTCATTGACGTAGGCATCCGTCGACAGGGAGAGATCGGCCAGCAGCAGGCAGGCCAGGTCGCGGGTTGCATTGCGGCATTCGCGGTAGACGGCCGCATCGCTGTTGAAACGGCCCAGTTTACGGTCGGCGAGATGCCCCAGGTAGCTGTCGAGGTCCAACTCGGTGCCCTCCTGCTGGCGGCTGAACCAGTGGCGCTGGGGACGCAGCATCTCGAACTGGCTGCGCAGCTTTCTCGCCTGCGGACGCAGCTTTTGCGGCAGCGGAATCGCCTCGGCCTCGCGCGCCAGCATCGGCTGGACAGCGCAGTACTCCTTCACCAGCTGCTGCTGCCTGTAGTCCCACTCTGGAAGCAGAATGCCCTCGCCGAGGCGGATATCATCGTACTCATCGGCCGGAAGATCCAGGTCGAAACGGATTTTGCTCGCCGTCGACTGGTTGTCGCGCGCCACGCTGATCAGATCCATGTCGTCCGCCGTGCACTGCGCATCATCATCTTCATCCTCTTCGGTGGTGCGGTCGACATTGATGAATTCAGACCAGCTGAAGAGGCTCTCCATGCGAAACCCCAACAGTCCATCCTTGCCCTCGGGCATTTCAACGCGTTCCGCCTTGCGGCGCTTCTGCGGCTGCTCCTCTTTTTTGCGACTGGCCGGCGCCTCGGCATCGTCGCCATCGCTGCTCGAAGCGGCAGCTGCAACTCCCGGCAGCGGCGGCTCGGGATGCAACCACAGGGGAACCGGCCGGGGCGGATGCTTTGCCGCGTGCAGCAGACTCACAGCATCTTCCGCATAGCGATCAGGATTCTCGAGCGCCTGGCGGATCTGCTGCTCCTGCTCTCTCTCGGCGCGAGACAATGCATCCAGCCGTGGACGCTGCTGCAGGTGCGCCTCCACCAGGCGGCGGTAACGCCGGTGCATCCCCGGCCAGCGCTGCAGCAGCCGGACTATGCCTCTGCAGTTGTCTGCAAGCCAATCACTGGAAGTGCTTCCGGCTGTTGCACCTGGAGCGGTTGCCAGCGCCGCCAGCCACAGGTAGAGATCGCGGTTGAGGCGCTTGTCAGGAAACTGCGCAATGACGCCCGGCAATCGCAGGCTCTGTTCATCACGCCATGCGAGCTGCACCTTGCCGCCGGTGCCGGCGATGCGCTGCAGTATGCCGCGGCGCGCGCCGTGTTCATACTCCGTGGCATTGTCGATGCGCAGGCCGCCCTCCCCGCCCAGTGAGCGAAACATGATCGCGGCCGTATGGCGTATTTCATCCAGCTCTACCCGCGCCTCGGGATACTCCCTGGTGGCCTTGGCGGTGATATAGCGATGCCAGATTTTTCCGACGAACTCTTCCATTGTTACCTCTCGATTGATGCGGTTCGCAAGCTCACCACATCCTACACCAGGCTGCTGCGTGACGATGTGACTCGTAGGGTGGATAAGGCGAAGCCGCATCCACCAGAAATCCACCAACCCTAAAGCTGCCTGGTCATGTTGTCATTACGAGTGCAGCGAGGGAATCTCAATCAGATTGCCGCGTCGCTTCGCTCCTCGCAATGACTTGGTGGATGCGCTATCGCTTATCCCCCCTACAACTACTCCCGGCTCCCGTGCGAAGTGAAGCAGTCATGCGGTACCTCCGGCCTGCTGCCGAAATCCCGCATCGAGACATCCAGCGCGCACTCAGCTTCCACCATCTTCAGCAATGGAGGCGCGGACAACGGCTGCTGTACACGTTCACAGGACTGTACGCACTGCATGCACTGGGTGCAGGTGAACATCTTGCGCTTGATGCTGCGCGGCTGCAGATGCATCGGACAGGCGTGTTCGCAGGACTTGTCGCAGCTGACGCATGCCGAGGCATGCAGGCGATCGAAGCCGACCACCATGGCGCGCTTGTTGCCCATCCAGATCAGGCTCTGGGCGAGACCGATTGCGCAGCCATAGCGGCAGAAGAGATGGCGCGCGAACAGAAACTCGATGCTCAGTGCCGCCGTTGCAGCCGTCAGGAAGATCGCCTGGTTGCGCGTCAGCGAGCCATGCCACAGGTTGGCATAGATCTCTGCCGGCGGCAGCAGGTAGGTCAGCAGCGCCACGGCCCACAGAAAGGCAAAGCCGATTGCCGCGAGCACGGTCACAAACCACCAGCTTCCATGGGGTACGATATGCTTGCCATCGGACTGCTTTTGCGGCAGCCGTTTTCTGTCCCACACCGAGAGCTTGCCGGAGGCGCGGCGCATCAAGGCGTTGATGATCTCGACGATGGAAAAGTGTGGGCACAGCCAGCCGCAGTAGAGCCGTCCCCAGCGCCACGCGACCCAGAAGCCGATTCCCACCACCAACGCCAGCGGCACAAAGCCGCGCAGGATGATGTTGAGCCCCGCCTGCAGCGGAGTCACCTCGCCGCGCTGGAAAGGCTCCAGCCCCAGCGTCCATGGCTGGCCAAACAGGATGAAGTGATTCAGCGTCAGGTCAAAGCGGAATAGATCCAGCGGCGGCGCGACGATGAAGAGGATGAAAAAGAGAGAGCGCGCCAGCAGGCGCTGCTGCTGCCTGTTCATTCCTCCTCAATCAGATACTTGCCAATCAGCGGATAGCGGTAATCCTGCTGCGTCATCGCCTTCAACAGGCCGAAAATACCGACGATGGCGAATGGCGTGACCACGACGACGAGGTAGACTTCAATGGCAATCAGCAGCGCTACCGAGTGGTAACCGCCATAGAGCAGGATCAACAGGTTCGACAGCAAAAACAGGGCTGTTGAGATGCCGGCGGCATAAAACGCCTGCTTGAGATGGTTTCGCGCCAGGCGTGACTCATGATTTCGCTGGCGAAGATAGAGCAGCGCCAGGATCACATAACTCACCACAGGGAGCAGAAACAGGTTCAGCAGAAACAGCCCCTCCGCAACCATGGCAATCGTTGTGCCGCTGTCATGTTCAGGTGCATTTTTAATGCTGCTTTCAGAACTTGTTTCAGATTCAGACATCACCACTCTCCCATTCTTGCTTCGACCACTTCCATCAGTGCCTCGACGGTTTCAATTTCATCTGTCAGCGGCTCGATGATTGCCGCACGGCAGGCCTCTACCGGATCGTAGCCGGCGTTGATCAATGTTGCCGCATAGACCAGCAGACGCGTCGATGCCGACTCCTCCAGGTCGTGGTCTTTCAGCACGCGTAGCGCACGCGCCAGATCGACCAGCTTCGCGGCAGTCTGCGCATCGATGTCGCCCTCATGCATCACCACCTTGCGCTCGATCTCCTTGCCGGGATAATCAAAGCGCATCGACACGAAACGCTGGCGGGTCGACGGCTTCATCCCCTTGAGCAGGTTCTGGTAGCCCGGATTGTAGGAGACCACCAGCATGAACTCGGGAGGCGCCTGCAACAGTTCGCCGGTGCGCTCGATCGGCAGGATGCGGCGGTCATCCGAGAGCGGATGCATCACCACGGTGGTGTCCTTGCGCGCCTCGACCACCTCGTCGAGGTAGCAGATGGCGCCTTCGCGCACGGCACGTGTCAGCGGGCCGTCATTCCAGTAGGTCTCGCCATCGCCAATCAGGTGGCGGCCAACCAGGTCGGCGGCGGTGAGATCGTCATGGCAGGCGACAGTATAGAGCGGCCGCCCCAGCTGCGCCGCCATATGCTGCACAAAGCGGGTCTTGCCGCAGCCGGTCGGCCCCTTGATCAGCACCGGCAGCTGGTGATTCCAGGCATGCCGGAACAGCTCGATCTCACTCCCCTGCGACTCGTACCAGGGAGTGTTATCATTAATGTCTTCAGCGGTTGTTTGTTGTGTTTCCGTCGCTCTAGTCATATCTACGATTTGAACTCTCTATTGGGTTTTGTAGCCAAGTGTTCTCGCGGTCAGATGACCGCTCCTACAACCCCATCAAATAGGCGATCAGGATTCCTGCGGAAACCAGAATGATCCAGCCGTGCGCCAGTACGCGCCATAACAGCCCGGCATGGCGCAGCTCCATGAAATCGGCAATAATCCAGTGCCCCTTGATGAAGACCGTGACCAGCAGCAGCATAACGACCCAGGCGCCGGAATACGGACTCTTGCTGACGGCATAGGTCAGCAGCGTCAGCGCCATCAGCAGCAGCCAGATCCAGGTCAGCCTTCTGTTTGAAGATGTTCGCTGGCTCATCGGATGACATACACCAGGGGAAAAAGAACGATCCACACCAGGTCGACCATGTGCCAGTAGGAGGCACCGGTCTCGACGCCTGTGTATTCCTCTGCACTATAGCCGCCGGCGCGGGCCTTGAACAGGACGGCTGCCAGGATAATCATTCCCAGGATGACGTGCATAAAGTGGAAAAAAGTCATCGACAGGTAGAACATATAGAAGGTGTTGGTGCCAAGCGAGATGCCGTGTGAGAACTTGTCGGCAAACTCCAGCGACTTGATCACCAGGAATCCCCCGCCCCCGGCAAGCGCCGCTGCCAGCCAGTTGACGCAGCGTCGTGCATCGCCGCTCTTGATCGCCGAGACGGCGCGCACCACGAAGTAGCTCGAGGTGATCAGCAGCAGCGTATTGATCGCACCACTCTCACGATCCAGCGTATCCTGGTACATATTGAACATCTCGACATGCGAGGCGCGGTAGAAGGCATAGGAGAGAAAGAAAACGCCGAAAACCAGCAGCTCGGCGAAGATAAAAACCCAGATCGCAAAATCACCCGGCAGGTGATACCTGGTGGTTATTTCCGACTGTTTTACTGTGGAATTCATCGTAAAGCAAGGGGGGCTCGCGCCCCCCTCTCTCATCGTCTTGCAGTTGGTCAGGCCGTCACTTCATCATCATGCTTGGTGAAGAAGCTCATTACGTAGACGATCAATCCGACCAGGAAGACCAGTCCCGCGATTTCACGCAGCCAGTAGAAGAGTTCGATCTTATCCTGGACAACCATGAATCCCAGCGGCGTATCCGAATAACGCTGCAGATAGACTTGCAGGATACCCGCGCCGGTGAGGAACAGGGTGATGAAAACCATCGAAACGGTCATCAACCAGAAGGACCACATCTCCATCACCTGCGATTTTGGACCATTGGCCGTACGGCCGCGCATGATCGGCATCGCGTAGGAGATGATTGTCAGCACGATCATCACGTAGGCGCCATAGAACGCCATGTGTCCATGCGCCGCGGTGATCTGGGTGCCGTGCGTGTAGTAGTTGACGGGAGCCAGGGTATGCAGGAAGCCCCACACGCCGGCGCCGAGGAATGCCATGACAGCGGTTCCCAGGGCCCACAGCGTCGCAACCTTGTTGGGATGCTCACGACGGCGTCTGTTGACCATGTTGAAGGCGAACAGCGTCATCATGAAGAACGGAATCGGCTCCAGCGCGGAGAAGATCGAGCCAAACCACTGCCAGTAGCCCGGTGTGCCGATCCAGAAGTAGTGGTGGCCGGTTCCGATGATACCGGTGATCAGCGTCATGGCGATGATGATATAGAGCCATTTCTCGATCACCTCGCGGTCGACGCCAGTGATCTTGATCAGCACGAAAGCGAGGATGGATGCCATGATCAGCTCCCAGACGCCCTCTACCCACAGATGCACGACCCACCACCAGAAATACTTGTCCATGACAACGTTGACCGGATTGTAGAAGGCAAACAGGAAGAAGACAGCCAGTCCGGCCAGGCCCGTCAGCAGCACGATGGTGACAACGGTCTTGCGGCCGGTCAGTACAGTCATGCCGATATTGAACAGGAAGGCCAGCGCCACGATGACGATGCCAACCTTGGTAATCGTCGGCTGTTCAAGGAATTCACGCCCCATGGTCGGCAGCAGATCATTCATGGTCAGCTGTGCCAGCCCGGCATAGGGAACCAGCAGATAGCCGAGGATGGTCAGCGCACCGGCGATCAGAAAGATCCAGAACATCAGCTTGGCCAGCCAGGGCGCATAGAGTTCACGCTCGGACTCTTCCGGCACCAGGTAGTAGGAGGCGCCCATAAAACCGAACAGCAGCCACACGATCAGCAGGTTGGTGTGCACCATGCGCGCCACGTTGAAAGGAATATAGGGAAACAGGAAGTCGCCCCACACATATTGCAGCCCAATGGTAACACCGAACAGGATCTGTCCGATAAAGAGGCCGATCGCCGCGATAAAATAGAGCTTGGCGACAGATTGTGATTGATATTTCATGATACGACTCTCCCGTTAACCCTGAATGTTTGGTGGCCAGTTTTCGGTATCGATTCCACCGACATACTCGAGAAAATCCGCGATGCCCTGCAGCTCCTCTTCACTGAGATTAAACTGCGGCATACTGCGACGGCCAGCCACTCCCTCCTTTGGACGGCTCTTGATAAAAGCTTTGACGGCGTCTTTACTGCCACCGTAACGCTTCACCACGTTTCCAAGCTCCGGTGCAAAATAGGCGCCCTCTCCAAGCAGCGTGTGGCAGCCGATGCAGTTGTTCTCTTCCCACACCTTTTTGCCCAGCGTGACGCTGTCGTTGATCGCCTCATGGTTATCCCGGCTGGAGGTTTCCGACATGGTGTCGAAGGTCAGTGCGAAAAACAGCAGCAGGAAGAAGAGCGATCCTCCATAGTAGATGTTTCTCGCCATCCCTTTAGTAAAGGTTTCTTTCATGGCATACCCTTTCATGGCTTGATTTTAGAGTAAGCAATACTAGCACGGATGCTGGTATTTCCATTGACACAGGTCAAGTTTTGTTGAGTTTGATCCATATCAAGACAAAAACACTGTTTAGCAGCGCCTCTCAGAAAAACAGCGGTTATAAATTGACAGCATTCGACCATGTTCATTACTATCGTTTATTCAACCTTACCCCGAACAGACACTCGTACTTAGACTGCTGATGAAAAAGCGCACACTGAAAATTCTCAAAGGACTGCTGATCGGCCTGCTGGTGGTTGCCACCATCCTGACAACTGTTTCACTGGGAATCGGCAGCCCGGTACCCTGGGTACTGGCCATCCTTGTTGTCGCCATCTCCGCTTACGACAAACTCTGTGACAAACACAAATACATCAGTTGGAAGGATGAATACAGCGTCGGCATCAAGACCATCGATCAGGAACATCAGAAGCTGCTTGGTCTTATCAACCAGTTTCTCACTGCCTCACAGCACCACACCAGCACCTTTTATGAACAGGAGGCGATGGAGGAGCTGATCGACTACACCAATTACCACTTCAGGCACGAAGAGGAGTTGATGGAGAAGCACGACTATCCCGGCCTTGAAGCCCACAAACAAGAGCACCGGAAGATGGTTGCCCGCGTCAATGAGCTCGTCGAAGACTACAATATACGCGGCCAGGCGGCGCTGGAAGATACCGCCGGCTATCTGAAACACTGGCTGATCAACCATATTCAAATTGTCGACCAGCAATACAGCGACTATCTGCGCAAACACGGCGCCCTATGAATCATGGGATTTCTCCAGGGTTGCTGATCACTGTTGTCCTGTGCTTCTCCAGCCTGCTCCAGGCGCAGGAAAATCTCACGGAGGAGGTCCTGGAGATCGATCTCGACAACGGTGACGACATCAACCAGGTTTGTGCCGGATGCCATGGGGAGTATGGCCAGGGCGACAAGAGTGGTGAGTATCCGCGCATAGCCGGTCAGCCCAGCGGCTATCTCTCAAGCCAGCTCTATCTGTTTCAGGACCGCAGCCGTCCCAATATGCCGATGGTCGAGCACGTCGAGGAGCGCGAAATGCCGCCGCAGGATATTGCGGATATCTCCGTCTTTCTCAACCGCATCTCCCTGCCGACACGCCTCCCTCCGGCCAACGAGAAGGACCCGGACTTCGATGCCTACCAGAGGCTGCTGCAGACCAAGAAACTGATGCAGATTCCACGCGCTGAAGGCGATATCGACAACGGCAAAAAACTCTATAACAAGGAGTGCAAAAGCTGCCATGGCAAACGGGCCGAAGGCGATGAAAAAGAGAACACCCCGATGCTGGCCGGTCAACACACGGACTACCTGTGGCGCCAGGTCGATAAATACCTGAACGGGATACGCATCCATGACATCGAGGATCCCGAAGAGGAGCTGCTCGCCGAGTTTTCACATGAGCAGATCCGCGACATCTTCGCCTACGTCTCCATCCTGGATGATTGACTATGCTTCCAATGATTCAGATCCGGGCTACTACGTTTTTCACTGCACGATTTTGAGTGGTTGTTGAGTACTATGGAACTGGTTTGTCCGGCAGGCAACCTGCCTGCACTGAAAGCGGCCGTTGACAACGGCGCCGATGCGGTCTATCTCGGATTCCGGGATGACACCAACGCCCGTCATTTTGCCGGCCTCAATTTTAGCCCCGCCAAAATGCGCCAGGGCATCGACTATGCACGGCAGCGTGGACGAAGGGTCTTCCTGGCGCTGAACACCTATCCCCAGCCAGATGGCTGGCAGCGATGGCAGAGTGCAGTGGACAACGCCGCGGAGCTGGAAGTCGATGCGCTGATTGCCGCGGATATCGGCCTGCTCGACTACGCCGCCGGGAAATATCCTGATCTGAATCTGCACCTCTCCGTCCAGGGCTCCGCCACCAACTACGAGGCGCTGCAGTTCTACCGGGACAACTTCGGCGTCAAGCGGGCCGTACTTCCCAGGGTCCTCTCCTTGAGCCAGGTGAGGCACGTCATCGAAAACACGCCGCTGGAGGTCGAGGTGTTCGGCTTCGGCAGCCTCTGTGTCATGGTCGAGGGGCGCTGCATCCTCTCCTCCTACGCCACCGGGCGCTCCCCCAACACCTATGGCGCCTGCTCTCCCGCCAGCCACGTGGAGTGGCGGGAGACCGACCGGGGCCTGGAGACCCGCCTGGGAGGTGTTTTGATCGAACGTCATGGAGCGGGAGAGAAAGCGGGCTATCCGACCCTGTGCAAAGGGAGCTTCTGTGTCGGCGGCCACACCTATCACGCCATCGAGGAGCCCACCAGCCTCAATACCCTGGAACTGCTGCCCGAGCTATTCCAGACAGGCGTCTCAGCGATCAAGATCGAGGGACGTCAGCGCAGTCCGGTCTATGTGGCCCAGGTGGCGAGAGTGTGGCGCCAGGCAATCGATGCCTGCAAACGCGATCCTGACGCCTACGCACCAAAGGAAGCCTGGATGCAGGAGCTGGCGAAGGTCTCTGAAGGGAGCCAGACGACCCTCGGCGCCTATCACAGGCCATGGCAATGAAGTTATCACTCGGCCCCATTCTCTATTACTGGCCCAGGGAGCAGGTACTGGATTTTTATGCCATGGTGGCAAAAAGCCCGCTGGACATCGTCTATCTGGGAGAGACAGTCTGCTCCAAGCGCACCCTGATGCAACTCGAGGATTGGCTTGAACTGGCCGACCGATTGACGGATGCAGGCAAGGAGGTGGTCCTCTCCACCCTGGCGCTGCTTGAGGCGGACTCCGAGCTGAAACGGCTGCGGCGTATCTGCAACAACGGCAGATACATGGTCGAGGCCAACGACATGGGCGCAGTACAATTGCTACAGGGCAAGCCTTTCGTCTCCGGCCACAGCGTCAACGTCTATAACGACAGGAGCCTGGCGCTGCTGGCGCGCCAGGGGCTCAGTCGCTGGGTGCTGCCTGTCGAGCTGTCACGGGATACCCTGTCCGCCATGCAGGCCGCGCGCCCCGATGCGGTGGAGACCGAGGTGTTCGCCTACGGCCGGCTGCCGCTGGCCTATTCGGCGCGCTGCTTCACCGCCCGCGCCCACAACCTGCCCAAGGATGATTGCCAGTACCGCTGTCTCGACTACCCCGACGGCCTGACACTGAAAGCACAGGACGACACGCGTTTTCTCTCTCTCAACGGCATTCAGACCCAGTCCGCGCAGACATACAATCTGCTGCCCGAGCTGGAACAGATGCGTGCGCTGGGTGTGGATGTGGCGCGCATCAGCCCGCAGTCGCACAACACAGGGAAGGTTATCGACATCTTTTCCAGGGTGATGAGCGGTGAACTGGACAGCTCCAGCGGCAGCACCCGGCTGGAGAAGTTGATGCCCTCCGGCTCCTGCGACGGCTACTGGCACGGCGACGCCGGCATGGCGCAGCGCGCACGGGTAGCAGCAGAGCAGATGCTGTAACCGATAACAGCCAGTCACCGCTTCCATAGTGGCCAGAAAACCACTCCTTCCTCAATACCGGCATGCACAGAGTACAACGTAAACAGATTGCCATCGCAAGGAAATCCTTGCTGCAATACTCTGTAGTTGTTCAGACTTGAGTTAATAAGTATGCATGAATGCTATGCCATGATGAATGAAAACGGAGGATTAAAATGAAACATAAACTATTCCTGCCTTATGAAAATAACGCCCTTGAGCTGAAAAACCGGATTGTAATGGCACCGATGACACGCTGTCGATCTGGTGAAGGAGACATACCAACTCCACTGATGGCCGAATATTACGTCCAACGTGCTACTGCCGGACTTATTGTGACAGAGGGCATACCGGTCTCTCCCAAGTCACGTGGGTATCTATGGACACCAGGCATCTACACGGAGGAGCAAATCACCGGTTGGAAAAAAATCACTCGAGCTGTTCATGATGAAGGGGGCAATATATTTGCGCAAATTTGGCATGTCGGGCGTATATCTCACTGCAGTCTTCAGCCAAATAATGAACACCCGGAAAGTCCAACCAGTGATGTGCCAGAGGGAGCTACTTGTTTTGCTTATGATGAAGATGGCAATCCTGCGAATGTTCCAACAAGCCCACCAGTGTCTGTAAACCTGGAAAACATAGCACGAATTCGTGATGAGTTTGCGCAGGCAGCACTTAATTCCATAGAGTCTGGGATGGATGGTGTTGAAATTCATGGTGCAAATGGCTACCTGTTTGATCAATTCATCAACTCAGTAGTGAACACTCGTAACGATGAATATGGCGGTTCTACTGAGAATCGTTGCAGATTGTTATTAGAGACAGTTGATACAGTTGCGTCTGCAATTGGTGCTGAGCGAACAGGTGTTCGGATATCCCCTAATGGTCGCTTTAATGCCATGCCTGAGGATCCTCAAATGGAGGCAACTTTTCTCTATCTCACTGAAGAGTTGCAGCGCCGTGGTATTGCCTATCTGCATATCAATGACCAGGCATCCTTCGGTTTGCCTGCGATACCTGACGGCCTGATCCTAAAGATTCGTGATGTTTTCAAAGGGCCAATTATCCTGTGTGGTGGTTACGATGCAATTCGTGCATGTGAAGCCGTGGATTCAGGATTGGCTGATCTTGTTGCATTTGGGATATCGTATTTGGCAAATCCAGACCTGCCGACACGTATGGAAAACAATTGGCCTCTGAATACGCCTGATATGGAAACGTTATATGGTGGAGGTGAGAAGGGCTATACAGATTATCCGACGTATAAAGAGTGATTATCACTGTATTACTCGGAATAGTTGCAGTGGGGTGAATGTCTGTTTATGGACTCCTCCTCGTTTGCGAGTAAGATGTACATGGCTGTAGGCTCGACAGCATACGTGATCCGACCCCTCGAGGTGACATATGTTGATGCCGAGTCATACTTTGGCCATAGTTCCCTCTCATCCAGAGTGCGTGGGAGCAACTGCTGCCGGCCGCTCCATGAGCAGAATCAAGGAATGAGGGGTTGCAGCGACCGGCAGGTCAATATTCACACTGCACATTCAAGTCTCACAATATAAGACCCCGCTGAAGCGGAGCCTATATTTGTTATGGTCATTCTCCTTATTGTGAATAAATATGACCTAAGGAAACTCTGATTTATTCGTCATTGCGAGGAGCGTAGCGACGAAGCAATCTCCAAGCTATTGGTTTATATGAACGAGATTGCTTCGCCTACATGGATGTAGGTGAGGGGCGTGAGCAGGATGCGGAAGCTTCGCTGCGCTCGCAATGACGGGAAAAA
>JBDLII010000007.1:0-29963 GCA_039714995.1 Pseudomonadota bacterium | reverse complement strand
GTATCTGGAGGAAACGTCGGAGGCATGGATGCCGACGCGAGCCTACATGGAGGTAATTACGGCGTTTTCCGGAAGATATACCCAATAGCAGTGACGTTCTCGAATGTGTTGAATAGTTACTTTTTTTATAGACTAACACGGATTATTGAACGCATTGTACGACCAACTGCAGGCGCTCTTCGCCGAAATAGGCATTGATATCAAGCCGGTAGGCGATCTCGACGAGGTCTCCCCTGGCGACGCTGGAATCTTCCGCCTGGTTGAAGGCCATCGCCTCGATCACCGGCGCCGAAGCATCCTCGGGGGTCAGCATCAGTTTCAGGTGGCGCCGGGCGACGATTTTGTGATTCTTGATCCTGAAAGTGCCGTCGAATAAGGGCTCGGGAAAATGCTGTCCCCAGGGACCGCCATCGCGGATGACATGCGCCAGCTCCAGTGTCAGGTCGGCTGTTGTGAGCTCGCCGTCGGAGTCTATACGTCCCTGAAGCTGTTCCGAAGTGACCAGGCGATCCACCTCATCGGCAAATGCCTGGTGAAAGTACCGCAGGTGTTTCCTGGGGAGCGTCAATCCTGCCGCCATGGCATGACCGCCGAACTTTTTGATCAGTCCGGGATTACGCGTCGCGATGGCATCGAGTACATCACGGATATGCACGCCCGCAATCGAACGCGCCGACCCCTTGAGATCTTCACTCGTATCGGCTGCAAAGGCGATCACCGGACGGTGGCAGCGCTCCTTGATCCTGGAGGCAAGGATGCCGATGACACCCTGGTGCCAGCGCTGGTCAAACAGCACCACGCCAGTCGGGAGAGCCTCTTCATCTGCCAGGTCGATTTCACCGAGCAGCTCCACTGCCTGCTGTTTCATCTCCTCTTCGATCTCGCGGCGCTGCAGATTGAGGCTGTTAAGCTGATCCGCCATCTGCTGCGCCTGGTCCGCATCATCCGTCAGCAGCAGCTCGATGCCCAGCGACATATCCTCCAGGCGCCCCGCCGCATTCAACCTGGGCCCCAGGGCAAAGGCCAGGTCGGTCGCCGCAAGGCGCCGGCGGCTGCGTTTGGCGACCTCCAGCAGCGCCGTGATGCCGGCGCAGCTGCGCCCTGCCCTGATGCGTTTGAGTCCGTTCTCGACCAGGATCCTGTTGTTGTGATCCAGCGGCACCACATCGGCGACCGTACCCAGGGCGACCAGGTCGAGGTAGTCGGCCAGGTTGGGCTCGTTGATCTGCAGCTTGTCAAACCACCCCTGCTGACGCAAGGCAGTGCGCAATGCCGCCATCAGGTAGAAGACCACGCCGACCCCGGCAAGGTTTTTACTCGGAAAGGCATCGTCTGCCAGGTTTGGATTGACGATGGCGTCGGCATCCGGCAAGCCGCTGCCGGGCAGGTGGTGGTCCGTGACGATCACGGTGATGCCATGGGCCTTTGCGGCCGCAACGCCCTCGATGCTGGAGATGCCGTTGTCGACGGTGATGATCAGATCCGGCTGCTGCTCCGCGGCAACTTCGACCAGCTGCGGTGACAGACCGTAGCCGAAGTCGAAGCGGTTCGGCACCAGATAGTCGACGTGGTCCGCACCCATTGCATGCAATGCCCGCACCGAGAGTGCACAGCTGGTGGCGCCGTCGGCATCGAAATCACCGACGATGAGGATGCGTTGCTGCTGCGCAATTGCTTCGACGAGAAGCGCCACGGCTTTTTCAATTCCCGAGAGCTGGTCGGCGTGATGCAACCTTTGCAGCGTGAGCTCGAGCTCATCCGCCGAAGTGATGCCGCGATTGAGGTATACCTCTTTCAGAACAGGGTGCAGCCCTTCGGGCAGCTGGTGACTGCCCGGCTGGTGGACGCGGCGGATGATCTTCATTGAATTTCTCGACTGTTCCGGTAGCGTTTCACCACATCCTACGTCTTATGTGCAAACAGCGCCAGCTGCCTGAAGATCCGCTGCTGTGTCAGCGAGTTCAGCAGCGCTTTGTCATCCAGCGTGAAGACGCCGCTGCACTCATACCAGGCGATGCCCCGCGCCCACCTCTCAGCGGCTGCAACACCCTGAGGCTCTCTTGGCAGCAGGTAGCAGAGACCGGGACGGTAGAGCAGGTTGAAGGGCTGGTGCTGCCGCTGAAACTGCTCGATCATCTCCCCGGCCTGCTCAGCAGAATCCACCACATGGCACTCCAGCGGATAGGGTTCTTCACCGTCATGGTGGCGCCAGTGCCGGGACTCTACCGGCAACGGTTCGCTGCGCACGAATCCCTGAAAATGGAGGTGATTGACGGAGGCCCCTGCTCCCAGGCTGTTGTAGCCAATACCGAACCCCGGCATCGAGTGCTGTTGTGCAGAAACGAGCTCCCATAGCATGGTATGGGTTTCCGCATTCAGGTGCTGCGGCTGTCCGGCATCGGCCTCGGGCACGATCAGCAGGTGCCAGGGCGCAAACGGGAACTTGTTGTACAGTACCCTGAAGTGACGCCCACGCCACTCTCCCTGCCATAGGATTTCAGGCTCTAAAAATGGTCGGTTGAAATTGAATTGCCGTGCATCAAACGGCTGACTGATGGCGTCGAATTTCTTACTGGAGAGCCGCTCGGGGCGCAGTCGCCGCATCCTGTTGTAGACGAGCTCCCAGCAACCGGCGCGTCTGTGATGCCAGCACTGTTGGTCACGCATGCCCTCGCTGGCAAGTGTGGCAAAAACACCCAGGTCATCGTCACTCCCCTCCCCGCCTGCTTTGAGGGCATCGAAATGTTCGCCGAGGCCAGGCAGCAGTTGAGCATGCAGATCCTGATGCTGCAGACTGTTCGCCAGCACCAGGATAAAGGCGCCCACGCCATCCGGAGAGAGCATCCGCGACAGGCCGACACTGAATTGCCGGCGAAATGTTTCGGCATCGGGGGCTACGAACATTTGTGCTCCTGTTCCTGCTGCCGTTGGTACTCTCTCTCCAGGTCACTGCCTGGAACAGGATCAACGCCACCCTCATGGTAGGGGTGACAGCGGGAGACCCGGCGCAGCCCCATCCAGAAACCGCGCACCACGCCATGCAGCTCGATCGCCTCGAGCATGTAGCTGGAACAGGTGGGATAGAAGCGGCAGTTGTTGCCCAGAAAGGGGCTGACGAGCAGTTGATAGCCGCGCACCAGCAGCAACACCAGGCGCTTGATCAATGCCCGGCCCCTGCGCATCTCCCGCAGCGCCCGATGATCTCGACCACCTCGTTGCTGCGGCTGAATCCTGCTTCACTGGCGGCGCTGTCGAGACTCCGGCGGATGTTGCGGTCCTCCATCTCCTTGACACGACCGCATTCGGAACAGATCAGGAACTGACTCTGATGCGATGCATCGGGGTGATCGCACACCAGGTAGGCCTGCAGCGTTTCCAAGCGGTGAATCAACCCCTGCTGCAGCAAAAAATCGAGCGCCCGGTAGACGGTTGGCGGGGCGGCCGGCTGCTCCATCTTCTGCAGAATCTCATAGGCGCCAAGTGGGAATTCCGACTGCATGATGATCCGCAATACCTGTTTGCGCTGCGGAGTCAGGCGCACGCCGCGTTGCTCACACAGCTGTTCATCATGTGAGAGGATGTCACGCACTGCCATGTTGTGCCCCTGCCCTGTTGCCTGCTGCACGGCGCTGGCGCTGTTTTCTAACAGCTGCGCCAGCAGTCGCTACCAGATAGAGAGATGCTGCAATCAGGGTGATGATCGCGCCGGTGGGCAGATCCGTTTGATAGGATATTGCCAGTCCCGTGGTCGAGACGAAGGCGCCGATCAGTATCGCCAATATCATCATCCGCGAGAGCGTATGGACGAATTGCCCGGCGATTGCAGCCGGCAATGTGAGCAGTGCAATGACCAGTATCAGCCCCACGACCTGGATCAGCAACACCACGGTAACGGCTATCAGGCACAGCAGCAGCAGGTAGAAAAAGGTGACAGGAACACCACGCAACAGTGCAAACTCCTCATCAAAGACCACCACCTCGAACTGGCGGTGAAACAGCAGCAGCGTGATAATGAGAACCAGGTCAAGCACGATCATGATCCACAGATGGCCGCTGCCGACCATCAGGATATTGCCGAACAGGTAGGAGATCAGGTCGACCTGGTAGCCTGGAGTCGCCGCCATGAACAGAATGCCGATGGCCATGCCGATCGCCCAGATGGCGCTGATCAGTGTATCCTCGCGTTCTCTCCAGTGCAGACTGATCAGGCCGATCAGCAGCGCCGCGAATATTGCAGCAGCCAGCGCACCGGCAGTGGGCGCAAAACCAAAAAAGAGCGCCGCGCCCATGCCGCCAAGCACGGCATGGGCGATGCCGCCGGCGACAAAACTGATGCGCTTGACCACCACCCAGGTGCCGATCAGGCCACAGCCGACTGCTGCCAGCAGCCCGGCAATCAGTGCTCGCTGGAGAAACTGGTAGTGTGTCAAAGCTTCAATAAAGTCCATCGTTACTCATCAATATCATCAATGTGACCTGTTTATTGTTGTAGGGTGGATAAGGGTCAGCGCATCCACCATGGATCTGGATAATTTGCCGGATGCGCTATCGCTTATCCGGCCTACGGTATCAAACTTCTTTTACTTCAATGCTGATGGTGGACATGGCGCACATCTTCGCCATAGAGCGCGCGAATATCATCACCGCTGATGGCGTCTGTCGTATGGCACACCAGGGTGCCACTCAGGCAGGCGACGCGCTTCACATAGGCGGAGATGAAGGCGATATCATGGGAGACGACGATCAGGGTCATGCGTTCATTCAGCTGCTTCAGCAGATCGAAGATTTCACTCTCCACACGCTGGTCGATATTCGACGTGGGCTCATCCAGCAGCAGCATGCGGGGTTCACTGGCCAATGCCCGCGCAACCAGCACCCGCTGCAGTTGACCGCCTGACAATGAACCGATGGTGCGCCCCTTCAACCTGGCCACCTCTGTCTCCAACATGGCCTGCTGCGCGATCTCCCTGTCGTAGGTATCGTAGCCGCCCCAGGCGCCCTTCAACCTTCCCATCAACACCACCTGCTCGACAGTGATCGGGAAATCACGTTCGAATGCCGGATATTGCGGGACATAGCCGATTTTTCGACGCGCCCTGCGCGGTGCTGTTCCCAACACTTCAATGGATCCACCCGAGGGCTGCAACAGGCCGAGAATGATGCGAATCAGCGTACTCTTGCCGCCGCCGTTCGGCCCCACCAGGCCGATAAACTCCCCGTCATCGATCTGCAGTGAAACGTGCTCAAGCACGGGAAGTTGCTCATAGGAGAAATCGAGCTCCTGAATATCGACGGCCAGATTACTCATGCCGGCTCCCGGCGATTGCCGCCGCCACCTGCTGAAGACTCCCCACCAGGTCATAGGCGAGCGGATTTGTACGAATCAGTTCAACACCCAGTTCAGCGGAAACAGTCTTCGCCATATTGCCGCTGAACTGCTCCTGAACCAGCAGAAAACCCACCTGCTGACGGCGTGCTGCTTCAATCACTCCGGCCAGCTGCTTCGGCCCCGGCTCCTTGCCCTCGATCTCGATCGCCATCTGGCGCAGTCCATAACTCTTTGCAAAATAACCCCATGCGGGATGAAAAACCAGAAAAGTGGCGCCGGTATGGGGCTTCAATGCCTCAATGATAGATTGATGCAGCGCCATCAGCTGCTGTTCCAGCTGCTGCTGGTTGCGGCGAAACTGCTCCTGCTGCCGCGGCGCCACTGCCGCCAGCGCATTCAGGATCCGGCGGGAGATGGCGATTGCATTGAGCGGCGATGTCCAGACATGCGGATCGAGGTGATGCACATCACCCCCTTGCTGGTGCCCATCATCAGAGCTCACCGGCAGGTTGCTGCGCACATCGACGATCAGCATTCCGGGGTTGAGCTCCTCGAGTCGCGGCATCCACGCCAACTCGAACGGAATGCCGCTGCGGATATAGACATCTGCATCGGCAAAGCGCTGTAGCTGTTGCGGCGCCGGGTCATAGTTCACCGGATTGTGTCCAGGCGATACCATCGATTCGACGACGACGCCATCGCCGCCGACCATCTCGACCAGATAGTGCAGCGGCGGTACACTGACAAAGACCGAGAGTTGCCCGGCATGCAAGGAAGATGAGAATATCAGCAGACAGAGTGTCGCCAGAAGGCGCATAATAATTCAATATGATTACAAGAATTGTTACATTATAACATTATGCTGGTAGCAGGCTATTGAACCAGGGAATACTCGTTTTTCAACCCGATGACGCCCAAATCCGTCCCGAAATGCATCAGGTGACGCAGCTGCTGTCGCACATCGGTCTGATCGGCAGCGGCATCGAAAATCTGCAAAACAGCTATCTTGCCGGCGAGAAGTTTTTACAGCTGATCACCTTCATGGGCTGCTCGCCGCATATCCGCTTCGAGCCTGAAGATGACCGGGACAAAGGCTACTGCTACATCTCGCTGTCATCGAGTAACAACCCCCGGCTGCGTGCATCAGAGCACGCCCGTCCACCCCGCTGCCATGCCTGCAGGAAGCCGCTTGGCGGAGAGTGGCAAACTGCGGTGACACATGAAGCAGCGATCACCTGTCTTCACTGTGGGCAACAACAGTATGCAGATCAGCTTGGCTGGCGCAATGATGCCGGTCTGGGACGATTTTTCATTGAAATCCACAACATTTTCCCCGGAGAGGCGCAGCCTGTTCCGCAGCTGCAGCAGCAGCTGCAGGGTATCGCTGGCTCCCCATGGCGCTATTTCTATCTTCACAAGGCTTAGGGGACCTCTGAACGAATCGTTTTACCCGTCATTGCGAGCACAGCGCGGCACTAATTTTGCTCGGAGCAAAATTGAACGCGCCAGGCGCGACCTGAAGGGTAAATAACAAGGATGGAATTTATAATCCCGTCTTATGAAAATGAACAGCTCAGAGATTGCTTCGTCACTACGCTCCTCGCAATGACGATTCGACCAGAGTTTCCCGTATAATCCACTACATGACTGATGAGATTGATGACAGGCTGATTGAGCGGTTGGGGCTGGTGCATGCCCGCCAGCGCATCGGTATCGAAGAGGAGATGACTCCCCGGGTTTTTGGCGGGGGGCTGAACTTCTTCCACCCGGAGAACTGGTATTCGGCTCATTCCGTGATGCGTTACATCCTGAAGTTGAGCGGCACCTATTGGCCGGGACGGAACCAGGCGCGCAATATCCAGGTGCGCACCAACAAACTTCCGGTAGCAAATCTGCCGGTCAATTTCGAGGATTTCACCATCCTCCACCTCAGCGATATCCATGCCGACATGGATCCCGCGGCAACCCGTAACCTGGAAGAGAAACTCGACACGCTGGAGTATGACATTTGCGTCATCACAGGAGATGTCCGCGCCCAGACCTCCGGCCCGATCGATCCCGCCATGCGGGAGATGCGCAGCCTCAGCAGCGTCCTGCGCGAGCCCGTCTATGCCGTGCTAGGCAATCATGACAGCATCCGCATGGTGCCTGACCTGGAGGAGATGGGCATCCGGATGCTGCTCAATGAGTCGTTGCATATCGAACGGCAGGGTGCCGTCCTCCACCTGGCCGGCATTGACGATGCTCACTATTACCGGGTGGACAACATCGAGAAGGCGGCCATGGGGATTCCGCATGACGCCGCCTCTATCCTGCTCTCTCACACCCCCGAGGTCTATCGCCAGGCGGCGCATGCGGGGTTTGACGCCATGTTGTGCGGTCATACCCACGGCGGGCAGATCTGTCTCCCCGGCGGCTATCCTCTGACGCTGGATGCCAGCTGCCCGAAATCGATGGGGTCAGGAAATTGGCGCCACCACACAATGGCCGGATACACCTCGGTCGGCGCCGGAACCAGCATCGTTGAAGTGCGCCTCAACTGCCCGCCGGAAGTGACACTTCACAGGTTGTACAGCATCTGATTACCAGGCGATCAGGGCTGGCTTTTAGCGATACGATACCGGGACATGAGCCAGGTAAGCAGCAGAGCGATCAACCAGAAGATCAACACGAGCAGTATGATATGCGGCCAATCCAGTCCCAGGGCGCCCCGGCAGACCCAGAGAGGAAGCAGCGATTCTGGAATCTGATCCAGACCGACGGCATCCTTGCTCGATCTCAAGCCAAGTCGGCGCTTGATAAAGCTGGAGAGCAGATCACCGCTCATCGCCATGATCGAGAAGACCAGGCCCGCTTCCCATGGCAGGCCAAACAAGACAGCTGCCACCGTCGTCGCCAGCATGGAGAGCACGACTCCCCTGTAGGTTTTGGAGCGCCCAAGCCATCGCGCCCCGTCCCATGCCCGACGCCCGCCATCCACGGGCCAGGCGTAGCGAGAGCCCAGCAGACTGGCTGCGATAAGCGGCGTGCCGTTTGCAATGAGAAGCAGAAACAGCGCCTGGAGCAGCATCAGACCGGCGCTGCCGTCACCCCAGCACATGCGTCAGGGGTCCCGGGTTCTCAAATTGTCTTCTGAAGGTATCTTCCATGCGTATGTAGACAGGCAAGTATCAAATAATATGACAGTCCGAGTGAAGCATAACCCATCTCTCCAGGAAAAATCCAGCCAGACACGCCAGCACTGCACCCATCCCTGCCAGCATCAAATCAACTCAATTGACGGCGCATTCCCTGCCACCAGGAGAGGATCAACGTTGCTACAGATTCCGCAATGACGCATCAATCAGAGTTCCCTTTCAGCTTTTCATACAGACTCGGAGAAGGACTGGGTCGTATAGCGGGAAATTTTTATTTGTGCGGACCAGTAGTTTGTGGGAAGACCGGCTTTGCGCTTCAACTGCTGCAGAAACTGTCCTGGTTCCGGCAGTGATTCCCACACGCTGGGCAGAAAGGTCCCTCTGTTGGCGCCCTCTTCAAGAATCAGGCCATCCACCGCGGGTCTCAGTTGGCGAAGCAGATCCTGTTCATCACTGAAACTGATCACCATAGGACTACCCAACACCGAAACGCTGATCAGGATGTCGGCAAACTCATCGACGCCCAGTGGTGGAAAGCGCGGATCTGTGAAGGCCGCTGCCCAGGCATGTTCCGCAACATCAGTGACAAGCGGCTGGAATGCCTGCAGCGCCCCGATACAGCCGCGCAGCGAGCCTTTTCTGTTGAGCGTCACAAAGCTTGCGCCCTGCTGTCGGAGTCGTTCATGCCAGGCAGCAGGATCGATCGCCATCGCATGGTGATGCCGCAAACCATAGCCGATCGAGTCACGCGCAACCTGCAGCAACTGCTGCTGCAGATCAGGAGTCAATGCAGCGGCATGTTGAGGGGTATCATCAATAGAAGAGATAGGATCCATAACCAACCACCTGGTCGCGGGGACCTGCCGTATCGCCGGAGTTACGCACATCCAGCGTCATCTCCTCCAGCCCCTTCTCTTCAGCGACCTGAAGCAAACCCCGCACGCCCTGGTAGCCGCAGGCGTCATTGGGACCGATGCTGCTGTCAAAGTGCTCGATCGCCCGCGTGGTTGCCGCATCGATCGTGCGGGCCGTCTGATAGTCGTGGTAGTGACTCAGATCCGAACTGACAACAATCAGCGTTTCATCTCCACCCCACAGCTGCCGCAGCACCTGTGCGACCTCCCCGGGTTCGACGCCGCCGATCACCAGCGGCACCAGCGAGAAGTCACCCAACACCTGTTGCAGAAACGGCAGCTGCACCTCGAGGCTGTGCTCCTGCTGATGCGCTGCGTCAAAAATGTCGACACCATCAAGCGACGCGATGGCGTCCCGGTCAATCGGAATGCTGCCAAGGGGGGTTTCAAAGTAGTCCGCCGACGGGGCTGCGATACCGCGAAATCCCACCCTGTGGTCCGGCCCCAGCAGGATGACGCGCGAAATTTCATCGGCGCAGTGCTGCAGCTGGGAGTATGCCGAGGCGGCAACAGGCCCTGAATAGATGTAGCCTGCATGAGGCTGGATCATCGCCTTCGGTCGCGGCGCCGAGACACTGACCTCGGCAAGAAACTGCCGGACCTGGCGCTGCAGCTCATGGGGATCGCCCGGATAGAACATCCCTGCAACTGCCGGATGACGGATAGTTGATTTCAAGTACCTGCCCTTCTGTGAATTTACTCTATAACACTTATAGTTTAACTTTGGAGTCCTTGCAGATTTTTTCAAGCCGCGGTTGACTTTTTTTCATTCACTACCACTCTTATAACTATAGAGTGGAGAAAACAGATGAGCGTGATCGAATCGAAACACCCGACAAAATACTGGCATGCGATCGACCATGAGCGTGTGCAATGCGACCTCTGTCCTCGCTATTGCAAGTTGAAAGAGGGCCAGCGGGGACTCTGCTTTATCCGCAAAAACGAGCAGGGCGCCGTGATCCTGACCTCCTATGGCCGCTCCAGCGGCTTCTGTATCGACCCCATCGAGAAAAAACCGCTGAATCACTTCCATCCCGGATCGGCGGTGCTCTCGTTCGGCACCGCCGGCTGCAACCTGGCCTGCAAGTTCTGCCAGAACTGGGACATGTCCAAATCCCGGCAGATGGATACCCTGATGGACCAGGCTTCGCCCCGGGCCATCGCCCGCACGGCCGCTGAGCACGACTGCCAAAGCGTCGCCTATACCTACAACGACCCGGTGATCTTTCATGAGTACGCCATCGACACGGCGCTGGCCTGCCGTGAACAGGGGATCTACTCGGTTGCCGTCACCGCCGGATATATCAACCCCGAGCCGCGCAAGGAGTTCTTTGCGGTGATGGATGCCGCCAATGTCGATCTCAAGTCATTCAGCGAGGATTTCTACCACAAGTTGACGGGCGCGCATCTGCAGCCGGTGCTGGAGACACTCGAATACATCCATCATCAGACAGACTGCTGGCTGGAGCTGACCACGCTGCTGATTCCAGGCGAGAACGACTCCGACCAGGAGCTTCACGCGATGTCCCAATGGGTCGTGGAACACCTCGGTCCGGACGTGCCGATGCACTTCTCAGCCTTTCACCCCGACTGGAAAATGCTGGATACGCCCCCCACTCCGCCGGCAACTCTGACCCGCGCCCGGGCAATTGCCATGCAGAACGGCATACGTTATGCCTACACCGGTAATGTGCACGACGAGGATGGCGAGAGCACATACTGCCACAGCTGCGGTGAGCGGCTGATCGGCCGTGACTGGTATGTCACCACCGAGTGGAACTTGACTGCAGACGGCTGCTGTCCCAAGTGTGGTGAACAGTGCGCGGGAGAATTCGACGCCAAACCAGGAAGCTGGGGCGCCAAACGCCTGCCGGTGATGATTGCTGAAGCCTGACCCGCTATACGTATTTGTTTGCTTGATCGAAACTTTTATTAAACAGCTGCACTATTTCCACAAATCGATTTCCAGACCCCGTTTTTCAAAATCTTCGCGCCGCTGCTGGAGGAAACGCTGGAATTCCGGATACTGCTTGTATGCGCCGCTCAGCACGTAATCGAGCACGCCGTGGATATGAAAAGCCCGCAAATAACCCTCGCTGCGAAAGACCTCCTCACCCGTACTGTTGAAAAACAGCAGGCTGGGCGCGTACTGAATGCCCAGTTTCTGCGCCCACTCCCTGGCTGTCGTATTGATGCCAACCGGTGTGGTGACGACATCCCTGCTCCACATGTCCAGGACGGCCACCTGGAATCCCTGTAGTGATTTACGCACCTCGGGACGCTGCAGAATATCCTGGTGCAGCTCATCGCAGGCGAGACACTGCTTCTGCTCGAACATCACCAACAGCGGCTTTGACCCCTCTATCGTGGAGAGGTCGAGCGGTGCGGTGAGAATACCCGGTTCAACATGGAGCTTGCCGCTGGCAGGCTGCGGAGTGACTGTTGCGATATACTCACGTAGCGGCAGTTCACCCTCCTTGTGCTGGGCAACGTAATCGAGAATCGCAGAGAAGTAATGCGGCTGGTAGTAGCCGTTGAGACGCACGACCGGCGCACCCTGTTCATCCAGAAACAGCAGCGACGGCGTATATTGCACCCTCAGTCCGGACGAAAAGGTTTTTTCGGTGGCGCTCTCTCCTGAAAAGCCCGTCACCTCCCTGTCACCCCACATGTTGATTGCTATCACATCAAAGTGCTGCCGGGTTTTTTGTGCAATCCGCTGGTCGCCAAAGTTGTCATGCAGCAGTTTGCTGCAGTAGGGACAGCCGTCCTGATAGAAATAGAGCAGAACCCGTTTGTTCCCGGCAACCGCTTCGCCCACATCCTCGCGAATATCCAGAAAGGACTCCTTGAACCAGGCCGGCTTCTCCTCGTAGCCGGGGTTGAGCAACCCGGTACTGGATGTATCACCGCCGGTTGCCCCCTGCAGCAGTGCGGGTAGCAGTGTCAGCAACAGAAAGATTAGTCGGTTCATGTCGGCAATTGGTAAAATGGTCTGCATCTATAACGAGTATAACCGCAATCGGAGGAATGATTGTCATTTCGTCCACGGGGAGAGATCACGAACTGGTGATTTCAAGCTCTCTCACATGCGTTCAAGATGACAGCTGAGCCCCTCTCACCCCGACCCCTTTCATGAGTGAGAGGGAGATTGGTTTGTGAACTCCCAATAACAAAAAACCGCATCAGCTGATGCGGTTTTTTGTGTGGACGAAGGTAACGGGATCAGGAGACTTTGGGATCCAAATCGCCATTCGCGTAGGAGATAAACATCTTCTCCAGGGAGGTCGCGGTCAGCTTGTCGGCATTGCCGGCGGAGCCAAAAGCCTCGAAGCGCGCCTTGCAGATCTCCATCATGCCGTTGGTTGCCTCCTTGAGGAACTTGCGCGGGTCGAAGTTGGAGGTATTATCGGCCAGGTGGCGGCGGACCGAGCCGGTCGACGCCATGCGCAGGTCGGTATCGATATTGACCTTGCGCACGCCGTGCTTGATGCCCTCGACGATCTCCTCGACAGGCACGCCGTAGGTCTGACCCATGTCGCCGCCGTAGCTGTTGATGATCTTGAGCCAGTCCTGGGGTACGGAAGAGGAGCCGTGCATGACCAGGTGGGTGTTGGGAATGCGTGCATGGATCTCCTTGACGCGATCGATGCGCAGGATATCACCGGTCGGCTCCTTGGTGAACTTGTAGGCACCGTGCGAGGTGCCGATGGCAATCGCCAGGGCATCGACCTTGGTCTTGGAGACGAAGTCAGCGGCTTCATCGGGATCGGTCAACATCTGGTCCATCTCGAGAATGCCTTCGGCACCGACGCCATCCTCTTCACCGGCCTCACCGGTTTCGAGAGAGCCCAGGCAGCCCAGTTCGCCCTCGACCGAGACACCGCCGGCGTGCGCCATCTCGACAACCTTGCGGGTGACATCGACATTGTATTCGTAGCTCGACGGCGTCTTGGCATCCTCCATCAGCGAGCCGTCCATCATGACTGATGAGAAGCCCGACTGGATGGAGCGCAGGCAGACATCGGGTGATGAGCCGTGATCCTGATGCATGACAATAGGGATGTGCGGATACTCTTCGAGTGCCGCAAGAATCAGGTGACGCAGGAAGGCTTCACCCGCATAGGAGCGTGCGCCTGCGGAACCCTGCATGATGACCGGGCTGTTGGTAGCATCGGCAGCCTGCATGATCGCATGAACCTGCTCCATGTTGTTGACGTTGAAAGCCGGCATGCCGTAGCTGTTTTCAGCCGCATGATCCAGTAGTTGACGCATGGAAATGAGTGCCATGTTTGAGTCTCCTTCAGTGTGAGTGTGTTCAAAATTGTTAAATGAATCCGGTCAATCCGGCAGGATATGCTCACCTACACGGATGATCTTCATAACGTTGGTGCCGCCGATGATACCCTGGAAATCACCCTTGGTGATGATGATCAGATCACCGTCCCTGACAGCGCCGCGTCGCAGCAGCTCTTCAATCACCTCCTGGTTGATACGTTGTGAATCCTTCTCGACCGGCTGAAAGCTGGTCGGGTAGACGCCCCGGTAGAGCGTCACCTTGCGACGGGTTGCGACATGGTCCGTAAGCGCGAAAATCGGGATGCCGGAGCTGATCCTGGACATCCACAGAGGCGTGGAACCCGATTCCGTCAAAGCCGCGATCGCTGAAACATTCAGATGGTTTGCCGTATACATCGTCGCCATCGCAATCGCTTCATCGATACGCCCGAAAACAGAGTGCAGGCGGTGATCCGATCTGCGTGCGATCGCCTGTTTCTCGGCCTCGACACAGATGCGCGCCATTGCCTCGACAACAGTTGCCGGATGTTTGCCGACGGCGGTCTCACCGGACAGCATCACCGCATCGGTGCCGTCAAGCACGGCATTGGCGACATCAAAGACTTCCGCGCGGGTTGGAATCGCATTGTCGATCATCGATTCCATCATCTGGGTGGCGGTGATCACCACCTTGTTTCTCGATCTGGTGGCGCTGATCAACTGTTTCTGTACAGCAGGCAGCTCGGCGTCGCCGATCTCTACGCCGAGGTCGCCGCGCGCCACCATGATCACGTCAGCGGCGTCGATGATCTCATCGATGGCATCCAGTGCCTCGGCGCGTTCGACCTTGGCGACAATCGAAGCCATGCCGCCAGCCTCGTTCAGCAGCTCGCGCGCAGTATGGATATCATCAGCAGATCTCACAAACGAGATTGCCAGATAATCCGCATCGATTTCTGCTGCAAAGCCGAGATCGGCCTTGTCCTTATCGGTCAATGCCGGCGCAGAGAGTCCGCCACCTAGTTTATTGATGCCCTTGTTATCTGAAAGCTCACCGCCGACCCTGACTTTACAGATGATCTCGGTATCCTCGACCCGTTCCACCCACAGGACGATCTTGCCGTCGTTGACCAGCAGCTTATCACCGCGTTGCAGATCCTCGGGCAGCTCCCGGTAGGTGCAGCCCACACGCTGCTGATTGCCGTCATCGATGGGGTGCGCGACATCAAGGATAAATTCATCGCCCTCGACCAGCTCGATCGGACCACCCCGGAACTTGCCGGTACGGATCTTCGGTCCCTGCAAATCGACCAGTACGCCAACCTGGCGCCCGCAGGCGCGCGCACGGTTCCTGACGTGATCGGCACGCCTGGCGTGCTCCTCATGGGTACCGTGCGAGAGGTTGATGCGCACCACATCAACACCGGCATCGATCAGTTTGTCGACCACCTTCGGGTCATCGGTTGCAGGCCCGAGGGTGGAGACAATTTTGGTCCGTCTAGGCATATTCGATTACTGTTCAGGCGTTCGCTGCACGCTCTTCGAGCATGGCCACGACCGGGAGCTTCTTGCCTTCGAGGAATTCAAGAAATGAGCCGCCACCCGTCGAGATATAGGAGACGCGATCGGAGAGGCCGAAGATATCAACGGCCGCCAGTGTATCACCGCCGCCTGCAATGGAGAAAGCGTCGGAGTCAGCGATCGCGGCTCCAACGACTTTTGTGCCCTCGGCAAACTGGTCGAATTCGAACACGCCGACCGGGCCGTTCCAGACGATGGTCCCGGCTGCCTGCATCATCTTCGCGAAACGCGCCGCAGTCTCCGGGCCGATATCGAAGATCATATCGTCATCTGCGACATCTTCGACTTTCTTGACGGTTGCAGGCGTCGAATCGGAGAACTCCTTGCCGACGACAACATCGGTAGGCACGGGGATCTCATTGCCTGCTGCATTGGCAGCTTCCATCAACCGCTTGGCCTCCGGGATCAGATCCTCCTCGTAGAGGGACTTGCCGACATTGTGGCCCATGGCCGCAATGAAGGTGTTGGCGATGCCGCCGCCAGGGATCAGCTCGTCGACAACCTTGCTCAGTGACTCCAGCACGGTCAGCTTGGTGGAGACCTTGGAGCCGCCGACGATGGCAGCCATCGGGCGCTTGGGATTATCCAGCGCCTTGCCCAGCGCATCCAGTTCACCGGCAAGCAGCGGTCCGGCGCAGGCGGTTGGCGCAAACTGTCCGGCGCCATGTGTCGACGCCTGGGCGCGGTGAGCGGTGCCGAAGGCATCCATCACGTAGATATCACACAGGGCGGCATACTGTTTGGATAGCGTCTCGTCGTTGTCCTTCTCACCGGCATTGAAGCGCACGTTTTCGAGCAGCACGACTTCGCCGTCATTCAGTTCGGGAGCACTCTGCAGATAATCGGCGATCAGCGGGACCTCCTTGCCCAGCGCACCGCTGAGATAGTCGGCAACGGGCTTCATCGAAAACTCGTCGGCGGGCTCACCCTCGGTCGGGCGGCCGAGATGCGACATGATCATGACTCGGGCGCCTGCCTTGATGCAGTGCTCGATGGTCGGCATCGACGCCTGGATGCGCTTGTCGGATGTAACCTTGCCATCCTTGACGGGAACATTGAGGTCCTGACGGATGAGAACGCGTTTACCTGCAAGATCAAGATCGGTCATTTTGATGACGGACATAGAAGACTCCTGATAATTTGTGATGCAAAAAACTGTTTGTTAAGTTACAGAGTGTTGAATAACTTAACGAACAGCTCTCTCGAAGGTCATATGGCTGCAAATTGATTTGTAGGGGGGATAAGCGGCAGCGCATCCACCAGGATTTCAGTTGGTGGATGCGGCAAAAAGACGCCATATCCCCCCTACGACAAGCTACTACCTAGTTGGCGGCAACGTGCTCGACAAAGCGCAGCATGTTGCAGGTGTAGCCGTACTCGTTGTCGTACCAGGAGACAACCTTGACGAAGGTGCCGTCGAGGGCGATGCCTGCTCCTGCATCAAAGATCGATGAGGCGCTGAATCCGCGGAAGTCGGTAGAGACGACTTTGTCCTCGGTGTAGGCCAGGGTGCCCTTCATCGCACCTTCAGAGGCGGCCTTCATAGCGGCGCAGATATCGTCGTAGGAGGCCTCCTTGTCCAGCTCGGCAGTCAGGTCGACAACGGAGACATCAGAAGTCGGTACGCGGAAAGCCATGCCGGTCAGCTTGCCGTTGAGTTCGGGAAGCACCACGCCGACAGCCTTGGCTGCACCGGTAGATGACGGAATGATGTTTTCCAGGATGCCGCGGCCGCCGCGCCAGTCTTTCATGGAGGGGCCGTCAACGGTCTTCTGGGTTGCAGTTGCTGCGTGAACGGTAGTCATCAGGCCACGCTTGAGGCCCCAGTTGTCATTCAGCACCTTGGCGACAGGCGCCAGGCAGTTGGTGGTGCAGGATGCAGCGGAGACGATCGCCTGTCCGGCATAGCTGTCGTGGTTGACGCCGTAGACGAACATCGGGGTGCCGTCCTTTGACGGTGCGCTCTGGACGACCTTCCTGGCGCCTGCATCGATATGCTTCTGGCAGCTCTCTTCGGTGAGGAAGAAGCCGGTGCAGTCGATGACGATGTCGGCACCGACTTCATCCCATTTCAGGTCTGCAGGATCACGCTCGGCGGTCAAACGGATCTTCTTGCCGTCGATGACGAAGTTGTTGCCGTCAACTCCGATATCGCTGCCGAAGCGGCCATGCACGGAGTCGTACTTCAGCATGTAGGCGAGATAGTCTGCCTCAAGCAGATCATTGATGCCGACGATTTCAATGTCGTTGAAATCTTTTGCAACGGCGCGGAAAACCATACGGCCGATACGGCCAAAACCATTGATACCAACTTTAATAGTCATGAGTTATCTCCTCAGATTGGAATAGGAATGTTGTGCCTGGTGAATTCTTTCGTACACTTCAGGGACGGCCGGAGCCATCCCTGAAGCCCGTTATCAAGCGGTGACTTCGTCAATCGCCGAGAGGACATTGTCAGCCGTGAAGCCGAACTCCTTGAAGAGTTCGCCTGCAGGTGCGGATTCGCCGAAGCGGTCAAGACCGATGACCTTGCCGTTCAGCCCCGCATACTTGTACCAGCCGTCAGTGACAGCGGCTTCGACAACCACGCGGGCGGCAACGGAAGCCGGCAGCACCGATTCGCGATACGCAGCGTCCTGTGCTTCAAAGGCATCGACGGACGGCATCGACACGACGCGCACGTTCTTGCCGCTCTTGTCTGCCGCCTCGACAGCAATCTGGACCTCGGAGCCTGTGGCAATGACAATGGCATCCGGCGTACCGGCGCAATCCTTGAGGATATAGCCGCCCTTTGCAACATTGGCGATGGTCGCTGCGTCCCGCTCCTGGTGCTGCAGATTCTGGCGGGAGAAGATCAGGCAGCTGGGGCCGTTGCTGTACTCGACCGCGTGTTTCCAGGCGACCGCCGTCTCGACGGCATCGCAGGGACGCCACACGGACATATTCGGAATCATGCGCAGCGTCGGAATCTGCTCGACCGCCTGGTGGGTCGGGCCGTCTTCACCCAGACCGATCGAGTCGTGTGTGTAGACAAAAATCGACTGGATTTTCATCAGCGCAGCCATACGCAGCGCATTGCGCGCGTACTCGGAAAACATCAGGAACGTGGCACCGTAGGGGATGAAGCCGCCATGCAGCGCAGCACCGTTCATGATGGCGCTCATGCCGAACTCGCGCACGCCATAAGAGAGGTAGTTGCCTGAAAAATCAGCTGCCTTGCCATGGTCCGGATTGATGGATACAGAGCCGTCCCAGAAGGTGTTGTTGGAGGGCGTCAGGTCGGCAGAACCGCCCAGAAATTCCGGCAGCAGCGGGCCGTAGCCGTTCAATGCCGCCTTGGAGGCGATACGGGTCGCGGGAGACTCCGCCTTGTCATTGACGGCGGCGATGAATTGTTGCGCCTCCTCTTCCCAGTTCGACGGCAGATCGCCCGCCATGCGGCGCTTGAATTCGGCGGCCAGCTCGGGATGCGCGCTGGCATAGGCATTCATCTTCTCGTTCCATCCAGCTTCCGCGGTGGCGCCTTTCTCTTTTGCGTCCCAGCCTGCGTAGACGTCAGCGGGAATATCGAAAGGCGCATGCTCCCAGCCCAGCTCCTTGCGGGTCAGTGCAATCTCGTCATCACCCAGCGGAGCGCCGTGGCAGTCGTGTGAGCCGGCCAGGTTTGGAGAACCGAAACCGATGGTCGTCTTGCAGCAGATCATTGAGGGCTTGTCAGTGACAGCCTGCGCATCGGCGATGGCCTTGGCAAGCGCGTCGGCATCATGGCCGTCGACATTGCGCACGACATGCCAGCCGTAGGCTTCGAAACGCGCCGGGGTATCATCGGTAAACCAGCCTTCGACTTCACCATCGATGGAGATGCCGTTGTCGTCCCAGAATGCTGTCAGTTTGCCCAGGCCCAGGGTGCCGGCGAAGGAGCAGGCTTCGTGGGAGATGCCCTCCATCATGCAACCGTCGCCCATGAAGACATAGGTGTTGTGATCGACGATTTGATGACCATCGCGATTGAACTGTCCCGCCAGCACCTTCTCGGCCAGCGCCATACCAACGGCGTTGGTGATACCTTGTCCCAAGGGACCTGTGGTCGTCTCGACACCCGGGGCATAGCCATACTCGGGATGACCGGGGGTCTTGGAGTGCAGTTGACGAAAAGCCTTCAGGTCATCCATGCCGAGTTCATAACCAGTCAGGTGCAGCAGGGAGTAGATCAACATCGAACCATGACCGTTCGACAGTACAAAACGGTCGCGGTCAGCCCAGTCCGGATTGGCCGGATTGTGTTTCATGTGATCGTTCCACAGCACTTCTGCGATATCAGCCATTCCCATCGGAGCACCAGGGTGTCCGGAATTTGCTTTTTGTACCGCATCCATACTCAGTGCGCGTATGGCATTGGCAAGATCTCTGCGTGAGGCCATTGGGTATCCCCCTCTCTATATGATTAGAAAAAATGTTCAAAAAACCTGTCGATCATACTATGAATCGAGAGGCTTTCCATGAATATTCTGTTGCAAGCCGGGATGAAAACCACGGCATAAAGCGCTACATTTTGACGCAAAATAACTGCAGGAGCAATAAGGGAGAACCCCTGAAGCACGCATACCACCATAAGACAAATCTATTGTTGTGGCGATTGTTTTACGATAACAAGGAGATGAGCAACAATCCTGGAACATCTCAATAACCACATACAAGGTATGCATATTGTCATTTTGACCGAAGGGAGAAATCTGCCAGCTCCAGTTGATACTCCGGATTCAAGATTTCTCCCTTCGGTCGAAATGACACACAATCCTTCGACACCCCTATATTTTTATGCCTCTCCTATCCATTTGATCGAGCATCCCATGCTGGGAATCTGCTCGGCCGGCCCCCGGCCGCTCTCAGCCACCAGCTTCATCGCCTCAAACAGGTCGCGGCGGACATCTGCGGATGCCGTCTCCTTGCGGCTCTCATCGAGACGGCCTCGATACTGGAGCTTCAGATCGGCATTGTAGCCAAAGAAATCGGGCGTGCAGACGGCGCCATAGGCTTTGGCGACCTGCTGCGTCTCATCAAAGAGATAGGGAAACGGAAAATTAAACTCCTCCGCAACTCTCTTCATGTTGTCGAACGAGTCTTCAGCGTATTCCGTCGGGTCATTGGACATGATCGCCACCGAGTTGACCCCCAGCTCCCTGAGTTCGGCGGTATCTCGAACGATGCGCTCGCGTATCGATTTGACATAGGGGCAGTGGTTGCAGATAAACATCACCAGCAAGCCGTTTTCACCCCTGCACGATTCAAGCGACCAGGTTTTGCCATCTACACCGGGCAATGAAAAATCAACGGCGGGTTTGTCAAAATCACACACGGGTGGCTGCAAAGAGACCATGCGGTTATCCTCTCGATTGAATCCGGAGCCGAATTGTAGCCGATGAACAGGGCGCCGTGGGAAATGATTTTTGAACCACGGAACACACGGAAGACACTGAAAAAAATAAATCCGTGTTGTCCGTGTGTTCCGTGGTAAAAAATGTCATCAATAACGAATACAGGCCACAGCATGAGTGCAAACAGACCGGCCGGGCGCAGAGAGATTTTTGCCTGGGCCATGTACGACTTTGCCAACTCCGGATACACCACGGTGGTGCTGACCACCATCTTCAGCGCCTTCTTTGTCGCCGTCATTGCTGCCGGGCTGCCCCCGGGCAGAGGAACCTTCCTGTGGACCCTGGCAATCGGCATCGCCAACTTTATCGTATTGCTGTGCGCACCTGTTGTCGGCGCTATCGCGGACCACAGGGCGATGAAAAAGCGACTGCTTGCAGCAACGACGATCGGCTGTGTAGGCGCCACCGCCCTGCTTTTCCATGCTGGATCCGGCGACGTCCTCTACGCGATGCTGCTGCTGATACTCTCGGCCATCTGCTTCTCGCTGGGAGAGAGTCTGATCGCGGCTTTTCTCCCGGAAATTGCACCGGCCGGAAAAATGGGGCGCATCTCCGGTTACGGTTGGGGTGTCGGTTATCTCGGCGGGCTGCTAACCCTGGGGATCTGCCTGGTATGGATTAGCCGGGCAAAGGCTGAAGGTCTGCCGGCGACGGAGTATGTACCGGTGACGCTGCTGATCACAGCAATCATCTTTGCACTGAGCGCTTCACCGACCTTTTTGTGGCTGCGCGAACGTGCTGTTGCAAAACCGGCAGTTGGTGAATGTTCCACCATCTGCAGTGCATTCAGGCGGGTTGCCGTTACACTGAGGGAGGCCGCCCGGCACAAGGATCTGTTCCGCTTTCTGCTGAGCCTGATCGTCTTTCAGGCCGGGGTCGCCACGGTCGTCGTGCTGGCAGCAGTCTACGCCCAGGAGGTGATGGGATTCGACAGTCAGCAGCTGGTGGTGCTGATCATGGTCGTCAACGTCACGGCCGCGGCAGGAGCCCTGCTCTTCGGTCACGCCCAGGACAGGTTTGGCTCCGTCTCCTCCCTGACGGCCGCCCTGCTGGTGTGGATCACAGCCGTGCTGGTGATCTTCGTTGCACAGGGCAATGCCGGCGTCTGGATTGCCGGCAATCTCATCGGTGCGGCGATGGGCGCCACCCAGGCAGGCGGCCGTGCGCTGATCGGCGAGTTGACGCCTGTAGCGCGCAGTGGCGAATTCTTTGGCCTGTGGGGTCTGGCAAACCGGGTGGCGGCGATAGTCGGCCCGCTCAGCTATGGCGTCATCAGCTGGCTCAGCGAGGGTAATCACAGGCTGGCGATACTCTCGACGCTGACCTTTTTTGTCGTGGGCCTGCTACTTCTACTGCGGGTCGATGAAACACGCGGTAAAATCGCAGCCAATAACTGATCTCAGAAGAGTGGCAATCAGTCCCTGCATGGTTTATTCTCTTCGCTGACCCCGGATTTCAATCGAATTACCCCATGCCCTGCAATAGCAGCAAATTTCTTTTGTCAAAATACCCTTGCGCATGTTAGGTTAAATAACTCGAATTGAGAAAACGCAATTTATCAGGAAACCTTGAGGAGGTTTAATATGTTTGAGAAAAATACCACGGGTACAAAGCCTGAAGGAGGCAAAAAGGCCTCGGTGATTTCGCCCGCGAAAATCGCGAAAGGGGGAGAAACCACGACAATAGGGTCTTCAATCAATATCAAAGGCGAACTCTCTGGCGGGAATGACCTGATCATCCAGGGAAAAGTGGAAGGCACGATCAAGCTGCAGAATAACAGCGTCTCTGTTGGCGAGCAGGGACATATTCAGGCAGACGTGTTTGCCAAGAGCATTACCGTGCAGGGCGAATTATACGGTGATCTGCACGGCACGGAAAAAGTAACCATCAGCCGCTCCGGAAGGGTCAAGGGGAATATTATTGCTCCCAGGGTAGTGTTGGAAGATGGCGCTTCATTCAAAGGGAGTATTGATATGGAGAACAAGCCGGTGGCATCGAACAGCTCAGCCGAGATTGAGAATACACCGAAAAAAGCCAGTATAGCCTGACAAACCAGCCATGGCGCTTTTTTCTCCGCGTGCCGAAGAGCCACGCGACAACCGGCAAGTCGTCAGCTGTCCGGCTTTTTCCAGTTTGATGCAGGAATTTTCTGATGAGCAGAAATACCGCATCCTCGACCTGGGCAGGGCGAGAGGCGGAACAGTCACCTATTTCTCCAGGTTTAGATGCAAGCTCTTCGTTGCTGATGTGATTCCCGACATTCTCTCTTATCAGGAATCACTGCCAGAAGATGAGCCGCCCGAGTTGATGTTGCAGGAGATGATTGGTCTGGATGACCTGTCCGAACTGGACCTGGTTCTATGCTGGGATATTCTTAACTATCTTGACGCACCGATGATAGAGACTTTCTCCACCAGCCTGCGTCAGCTGATGAGAAACGGCGGGCATCTGCATGCATTCATCAATACCCGGAGTGAGATGCCCGCCTTTCCAGGTAGCTATCAGATACTGGATGCCGGCCAGATGGACGTGGAGCACCAGGCTGGCAACCGGATTTCTGCGCCACGTTTTGCACAGCGAAATCTGAGAGAGATGATGAGGGAATTTGAAATCAAGCACTCCCGGTTGCTGCAGAGTGGCATGCAGGAATATTCGTTTTACTGCCTGTAAGGAAGCTCCAAAACCTTTCCCGATCATCCGGCAAGGCGCCACTGCATCATCTCTCCGGCGCGAAAGGGAACCAGCCCGGCATGTTCCATTGACAGAACATCGGGAACACGCCACGCCCGGCGTTGCAGCGTGATAGTGCTGCTGTTGCGCGGCAAGCCGTAGAAATCCGCGCCATGGAAACTGGCAAAGGCCTCCAGGCGATCGAGCGCACCCGTCTCGTCAAACACTTCAGCGTACAGCTCGATGGCCACGTGCGCCGTATAGATCCCGGCGCAGCCGCAACTGCTCTCCTTGGCGCTCTTGGCATGCGGCGCGCTATCGGTGCCAAGAAAGAATTTCGGGCTACCGCTGGTCGCCGCCTCGACCAGGGCGCGGCGATGCTCCTCGCGCTTGAGCACCGGCAGACAGTAGTGATGCGGGCGCAGGCCGCCGGCAAAGAGTGCATTGCGGTTCAGCAGCAGGTGGTGAGCCGTGATGGTGGCTGCCACAGTGTCTGATGCTGCTGTGACAAACTCTACCCCCTGGCGGGTGGTTACATGCTCCAGTACGACGCGCAATCCGGGAAAGCGTTCAGTGACAGGAATCAGGTCGCGTTCAATAAAGACTTTTTCCCGGTCGAAGACATCGACACCCGGATCAGTCACCTCGCCATGCACCAGCAGCGGCATCCCATGCTGCTGCATCTTCTCCAGCACCTCGTAACAGCGGCTGATGTCGGTAACGCCGCGGCTCGAATTGGTGGTTGCGCCGGCCGGGTACCACTTCACCGCATGCACGCGGGGGTCAACGCCGATCTCTGCGGCCGATGTCTGGTCCGTCAGGTAGAGCGTCATCAGGGGTTCAAAGTGCGACGCGTCGGGAAGGGTTTCGAGAATGCGGCGGCGATAGTCCAGCGCCTGCTCCGTGGTGCAGACCGGCGGATCAAGATTGGGCATGACGATGGCGCGCGCAAACTGCCGCGCCGTATCCGGCGCAACCGCTGCCAGCATCTCGCCATCGCGCAGATGCAGATGCCAGTCGTCGGGACGGGTGATGGTGAGTGTGTTCATGGCGGGATTCCAGTTTAAAGGCAATATTATGGTAACTATTCAGCACGTACAGAATCGTCACTGCAATTGGGTATATCTTCCGGAAAACGCCGTGTATACCTCCATGTAGGCTCGCGTCGGCATCCATGCCTCCGACGTTTCCTCCAGATACACCCAATAGCAGCGACTTGTTTGCTGGCTATAGAGAAATGCTGAATAGTGACATATTATGTTACATGGTTATCCACAGATGAACACGGATAAACGCAGATGACAATGGCAGTTCATCCGTGTGCATCTGTGGTTTCATTTCCATATTACATCCTTGAATTTTGTGGTTGAATATTCAGCTTCGCCACTTGACATCCGATCATATTTACGCATAATTCCATCGCAGCGCCGATTTGATATCCAGATTGCGGGCGCGTAACAAATGCGGCTAAAGCGAGACAGGAACAGATTATCCAACCCGCTTGAGCTTTCCGCTTTTGCGGGTTTTTTATTGAGCAGAGAGCTCTGCTCTGAAATCTATCTACTTGGGAAAGACACTACATGAGCAACTACATCTTTACCTCTGAATCGGTCTCCGAGGGTCACCCGGACAAGATGTCCGACCAGGTTTCCGACGCCATCCTCGATGCCATCCTGGCGGAAGACAAGCATGCGCATGTCGCCTGCGAAACCCTCTTCAAGACCGGCATGACGATGATCGCCGGCGAGATCACCACCACAGCCAAGCCTGACTATGAGGCGGTGATTCGCAATACCATCAAGGAGATCGGCTACAACAGCTCCGAGATGGGCTTCGACTGGGAAACCTGCGCCGTCATGACGGCCATCGGCGTCCAGTCACCGGATATCAACCAGGGCGTAGAGCGTGAACGTCCGGAAGACCAGGGCGCCGGCGACCAGGGATTGATGTTTGGCTATGCAAGCAGGGAAACCGATGTTCTGATGCCTGCTCCGATCACCTATGCTCATCTTCTGATGCAGCGCCATGCCGAAGTGCGCAAGAGCGGTGAACTGGACTGGCTGCGTCCCGACGCCAAGTCCCAGGTCACGATGCGTTATGAGGACAGCAAGCCTGTCGCCATCGATGCCGTGGTGCTCTCCACGCAACACGCCGACACGCTGAGCCTGGAAGCGCTGCAGGACGCCGTGCGCAAAGTCATCATCCGCCCCATCCTCGAACCGACCGGCCTGCTGCATGCCGACACCAAGTTTCATATCAACCCGACAGGCAAATTTGTCATCGGCGGCCCGATGGGTGACGCCGGCCTGACCGGGCGCAAAATCATCGTCGATACCTATGGCGGCTCCGCGCGCCACGGCGGCGGCGCCTTCTCCGGCAAGGATCCATCGAAGGTTGACCGCTCGGCTGCCTATGCAGGCCGTTACGTGGCGAAGAACATCGTCGCTGCCGGACTGGCCGAGCGCTGCGAGATCCAGGTCTCCTATGCCATCGGCGTTGCCGAGCCCACCTCGATCATGGTCGACACCTTTGGCACCGGCAAGATCAGTGACGATAAGATCACGCAGCTGGTGCGCGAGCACTTCGACCTGCGTCCCTACGGTATCCTGAAGATGCTCGATCTGCTCAATGCCGACCAGATCAAGTATCACAAGACTGCTGCCTATGGACATTTCGGCCGCGAAAACGAGGGCTTTACCTGGGAGAAAACCGACAAGGCCGACATCCTCAAGGCCGATGCCGGCATCTGATCTGAAATGATCGCCTGTCAATGAGGTCAGAGACGATAGGTGCAAGAAGCAGGATCGGGATTTGCCTTTCGGGGCTGTATAAAACAGGGATGTTTTATCAGAGCTTACAGGGATGTATTCACGCGTCCCTGAAAGGCGGATCCCGATCCTGCACGATGTCAAATAATAGACGGACTTTCTGAGAAGTTACCTTCAAACATTCATATAGAGCTGGATATTTGTTACTATCCGGCCCCTGCTGTTTCGAGGAGCGTTGCGACAGGCCGAATACCGGTCTGCCAGGCTCGAAGCAGTTCCATCGAATCCAACGACGCTCAGTGTTTACTATTTATGAGGAGACTCAAGAATGAACGCTGTAGCGGAAGATACATCCAACGATTACCTTGTTGCCGACCTGTCGCTCGCTGACTGGGGGCGCAAGGAGCTCGCCATCGCCGAGACTGAAATGCCCGGCTTGATGGCACTGCGTGACAAATATGGCGAAGAGAAGCCATTGACGGGCGCACGTGTCGCCGGCAGTCTGCACATGACCATCCAGACCGCAGTGCTGATCGAGACCCTGGTGGCGCTGGGCGCGGAGGTCCGCTGGGCCTCGTGCAACATCTTCTCCACCCAGGATCACGCCGCTGCCGCCATCGCTGCAAAAGGCATCCCGGTATTCGCCTACAAGGGCGAGACCATGGATGACTACTGGGACTATGCGCACCGCATCATGGAGTGGCATGACGGCGGCACCCCCAACATGATTCTCGATGACGGCGGTGATGCCACCCTGTTGATCAATCTCGGCAGCAAGGCGGAGCAGGATATCTCCATCCTCGACAACCCCGGCAGCGAAGAGGAGGTTGCGCTCTACGCCTCGATCAAAAAGAAGCTGGCGGAGAGCCCAAACTGGTACTCCACGATCAAGGCCAACATCCAGGGCATCACCGAAGAGACCACCACCGGCGTGCATCGCCTCTACCAGATGGAGAAGGATGGTGAGCTCTACTGCCCCGCAATCAACGTCAACGACGCAGTCACAAAATCCAAATTCGACAATCTCTACGGCTGCCGTGAATCACTGGTTGACGGTATCAAGCGCGCTACCGACGTGATGATCGCCGGCAAGATCGCCATCGTTGCCGGTTTTGGTGATGTCGGCAAAGGTTCTGCGCAATCCCTGCGTGGCCTCGGCGCCACCGTATGGATTACCGAAATCGACCCCATCTGCGCGCTGCAGGCGGCAATGGAGGGCTACCGTGTGGTCACGATGGACGAGGCCTGCGACCAGGGTGACATCTTTGTCACCGCCACCGGTAACTTCCATGTCATCACCCATGAACATATGGAGAAGATGAAAGACCAGGCGATCGTCTGCAATATCGGCCACTTCGACAACGAGATCGATGTGGCCAGTCTCGAGAAGTACCAGTGGGAGGAGATCAAGCCACAGGTCGACCACATCATTTTTCCCGACGGCAAGCGCATCATCCTGCTCGCCCAGGGACGCCTGGTGAACCTCGGCTGTGCGACCGGCCATCCCAGCTTTGTGATGTCCAACTCCTTCACCAACCAGACGCTGGCGCAGATCGAACTGTGGAGCAAAGGCGACGACTATAATGAGTCCGTCTACACGCTGCCAAAGCACCTGGACGAAGAGGTTGCGAGGCTGCATCTGGATAAGATTGGCGCCAACCTGACCACCCTCAGCGACTACCAGGCCAGCTATATCGGCGTTGACGTTGCCGGTCCCTACAAGCCGGAGCACTACCGCTATTAAGAAGCACCAACTCCCTCTCCCTCCGGGGAGAGGGTTGGAGCGAGGGCTAACATGAAATCACAACAACAGTTTGACAAAACATTCAGCATCGAGCTTTTTCCACCGCGCACGGAACAGGGCTTCGAGAAACTGACGGCAACCATCAAAGAGCTGTCGTCACTGAACCCACTCTACTTCTCTGTCACCTACGGCGCCGGCGGCTCAACCCAGGAGCGCACCTTCCAGACGGTCGACTGGCTGCGCCAGCAGAATATTGAGACCGCTCCCCATATCTCCTGTATCGGCTCGCACAAGGAAGAGATCGATAAAATCCTTGATCGCTACCGTCAGCAAGGCATCAAACGCCTGGTTGCACTCCGCGGCGACCTGCCGTCAGGCGCCGGTCTTGGAGAACTCGACGAGCTGCGCTACGCCAACGAACTGGTGGAGCACATCCGCGAAGCCAGCGGGGACCACTTTCATATCGAGGTTGCCGCCTATCCGGAGTACCATCCCCAGGCCGCAACGCCTGCAGCCGACCTGGAAAACTTCAAGCGCAAGGTCGATGCCGGCGCCAATGCCGCGATTACCCAGTACTTCTACAATGCCGACGCCTATCTCTTTTTTGTCGACGCCTGTGAAAAAAAGGGCATGGAACTGCCCATCGTACCCGGTATCATGCCGATCACGAACTATACCCAGCTGGCGCGCTTTTCCGATGCCTGCGGCGCCGAGATCCCCCGCTGGATACGCAGCCGCCTGGAAGCTTATGGCGACGATCTCGACAGCCTGCGCGCATTCGGCGAGGATGCCGTCACATCGTTGTGTCAACGCCTTCTCGATGAGGGCGCTCCGGGCCTGCACTTCTACTCGATGAACCAGGTCACACCGACCATGCGCTTGTGGAAAAACCTGAATATCTCCTGATCTCTTTCGTGGTCAGATGATCACTCCTACATCCAACTGGCAACACCATTTTGTAGGAGCGGTCATCTGACCGCGACACGCAGCCATTGAGAAATTCTGATGAAGAGCAAGCGGATCTACCAGGACACCCCGCTTCAATGCGGTACCGAGATAACCCTGGATTCCGCGGCGACGCACCATCTTGCCAGGGTGCTGCGTTGCCGCATCGATGACCAGATCGAGCTCTTCAACGGCGATGGCTGCAACTACCACGCAACAATAAAGGAGATCTCAAAGCGTCAGACAACCGCCAGGATTACCGCTCAGTCAGCCCGCGAGGTGAAGCCGCCTCTGAAGATTCATCTCGGTCTGCCGCTGTCGAAAGGACAACGCATGGATTTTGCCATGCAGAAAGCGGTCGAGCTTGGCGTCAGCGCCATCACGCCACTGTTGACCGAACACACTGCCGTCAAACTTCCTGAAGAGCGTCTGCAGCAGAAATTGCTGCACTGGCGGCAGGTGATCATCTCCGCCTGCGAACAGAGCGGCCGCTGCCGTCTGCCGCAGTTGCATCCGCTCACCACGCTCGATACCTGGGCACTGCAGCAGGTCAGTTACGGGATTGTTCTCGACCCGCGGGCAGACAGAACGCCAGACTCCCTACCCGCACCGGCGGCAGATTCAATGTTGTATCTTGTTTGCGGTCCTGAAGGCGGATTGAGCAGCAGTGAGGTCGATGGCCTGATACAGCAGCATTTCACCCCGGCGCGGCTCGGCCCGCGTATCCTGCGCACCGAGACAGCACCGCTCGCCGCGATCACGGCTGTGCAGATGCTGTGGGGTGATTTCAGGTAAGCAGACAGGATATAAACGTCAATAAGCAGAGAACCGCTATCGATCTCTCGACAGCGGTTCTATGAACGAACGTTTATTTTCAACTATGGAAGGTTTGACTGGTTACTTCTTCCAGAATTTCCACCATTGTTGGCCACTCCCATCCATTCCGCTCATGCCATGCATTCCCTGCATGCCGGACATTCCGCCCATGCCTTGCATACCTGACATGCCACCCATGCCGCCCATGCCTGACATTCCAGACATGCCGCCCATACCGGACATTCCACGCATACCGGACATTCCGCCCATGCCACCCATGCCTGACATTCCAGACATGCCGCCCATACCGGACATTCCACGCATACCGGACATTCCGCCCATGCCA
>JBDLII010000006.1:0-32104 GCA_039714995.1 Pseudomonadota bacterium | reverse complement strand
TCATCCCAATCAGAAGCCATCACCTGGATTGAACAAAGAACAGTTCCATGCCAGCGGAGGGATGAGAACCCGATCAGAGGGTTTGATCAAATCGCAGGAGGCGATTTGAACTGCCGCAGGCAGGCCCCGAAGGGGTGGAGGGCAGGACGCCCGGAATAATCCCTCCTTCTCCACACTATATAAATCCTCCCAGACAGAAGCCATCACCAGGATGGATCCATGAACAGTTCTGTCGCGTTACACTGCGCCAACCCGACCTGCCTCTTTATCCATCCGACTTCCTGAACACCAGGTAGTAGTTTGAACGCAGCAGCTCCTTGTCATCGAGCAATTGAAAGCCAGCCCTGGTGACCTCATCGATCACTGCCTCCTTCCCGACGCGCACATGCTGCATGACCCAGTTGGAACTGCGACGTGGGTCGCGACGGAAGTCGATGATGATCAGTGTTCCCCCCTCTTTGAGCGACCTCCGGATCGAAGCCAGCATACTGAGCGGATACTCGAAATGGTGATAGGTGTCGACCAGAAAAGCCAAATCGATCGAGTCAGCCGGCAGTGAGACATCCTTGTCGTTGTTGACGATACCCACCACATTTCCGAACCCCTGCTCGCGTGAAGTCCGTAGAATGTTTTCGATAAATGGCTGCGAGATATCGACCGCATAGACTTTGCCGGTTGTTCCCACCCTCTCTGCAAAGAGCCGGGTAAACAGCCCGGTGCCAGCGCCGATGTCCGCCACCACCATTCCAGGCCTGACGCCAGTGGCAGCAACGATTGCATGGCGCCTGTCATACACCTCCCGGCCGGGGCGTTCGAAGGTGTTGACCCACTGCCGCCAGTCGGGATCTTCAAAATAGCTGTTGATGGCCGGTGAGACAGCCCGCTCCTCTGCATGCAGCAGGGGAGTGCAGAGCAGGATGCTGCAACAAACAACTGTGCGTAATATTTGTAGAAGTGGATTACTCATCGTCTCTCTCATTATATGCTTGATTCTCGCATGTCAATTCATTCGCGACCACCACAGTAGACGTGGTGCTAAGGCAAGCAGGCTTGGCGCCGTGTCATGCTCAACATGATGATTATTCATACCTGACAGGGTTCTTTGAGGATATTGTTCTTGGGGTTTAGTCAGAGCCCGCGGCTTTCGACAGCTTGATCCGCAAAGAAAGCGCTGCGAGCGTAGAGGCTGTTCCCTTGTAAACAAAGGCTCCGCCCCATAAACATTATCTCTCTGTCAGGCAGGTGAAGCCCCGGAAGATATCATTTGACAAAAGAGGGATAAAACAGCACAATGCGCAGCCTGAAAACACTACGCGCCCGTAGCTCAGCTGGATAGAGTACCTGGCTACGAACCAGGTGGTCGGAGGTTCGAATCCTTCCGGGCGCGCCATATACCAGAGAACCCGCGTAAGCGGGTTTTTTGATATATGCCCCCCTGGTTGGAGAGACCTCCCCAGGTTCGACAAAATCGCCGGGAGCGATTTTGAACTGCTCGATCGGAATACCCCTCATCCTAACCTTCTCCCGGAGGGAGAAGGAACGAATGCGTTTTTCGACAACCTGTTAAATCTCGTCTGATTGTTCTTTGCCAGAGTGCTCCAATGACATCACACTGATAGAATCAGAAACCATGACACGAAGAATATTTACAAATCTCTGCATATAATTAAAACTTGGTAAACCATCGCTTCCGGCGATGAGACACGAAAAGGCTTCGCCATTCCTGGGTGTAGAGTGGAAAATAGCCTCTTTTGAACGGGCAAGTTCTATCGGAGGCCATGAAGAGACTGGCTGAGCCAGGTTCACGTTGAACATTATTGCAAATAGCATGTTGTATTTGTGCCGTAGTAGCGGAAAAAATCGATCCAAGGAGTATTGAGAAAGAGTAAGGTGACAGAGGTGGCGAGCGCAGCGAACATGCAGGTATCAATGCAAATCACGGTCCCATTGACGCGGACCGATTTACATTCAGTCCTCATCTGCGAGCCCCCTGGGATTACAGCATAGTCGGAGACAGGTTCATGGATAATTTGCTTTTGGAGCATTGGCATCACCTGCCGCAAGAGGAGGTTCAGACGCTGCTCGAAACAGATGTCGCCAAGGGGCTCGATACGTTTGAAGTCGCGCACCGTCAGGCGCATTTCGGGCCGAACCGCCTGACCTTGAAGAAAGGCAAAAGCCCCCTGATGCTGTTTCTGCTCCAGTTTCATCAACCGCTCGTCTATATCCTGCTGGCCGCGGTACTGGTCACCTTTCTGCTGCAGGAGTGGGTCGACAGTGGCGTCATCTTTGCAGTGGTGCTGGTGAATGCCATCGTGGGTTTCATCCAGGAGTCCAAGGCATTGAAGGCCATCGAGGCATTGGCGCGCTCGATGGAGGGCTCGGCAACTGTGGTTCGGGCGGGCATGAAGACCATGATTCCCTCCGCCGAGGTCGTGCCCGGTGACCTGGTGCTGCTGCAATCCGGCGACAAGGTGCCTGCCGACCTCCGGTTAATGCGCTCCCGGGAGCTACAGATCGATGAGTCAGCGTTGACCGGTGAGTCCGTTCCGGTACAGAAACAACCGGATCGGCTGGATCAGGAAACCCTGCTGGCCGATCGTCTCAACATGGCGTATTCGTCGACACTGGTCACCTATGGCACCGGCGCAGGTCTCGTGGTCGCCACGGGTGATGATACCGAGATCGGCAAGATCAATGTCCTGATCAGCAGCGCCGATACGCTGGCGACACCGCTGACACGGAAAATTACGCAATTCAGCGGAACTCTGCTCTGGATCATCCTGGCTCTTGCCGGTTTGACCGTGCTTGCCGGATGGCTACATGGTGATTCGCTGCTCGATACTTTTATGGCGGCCGTAGCCCTGGCCGTCGGCGCCATACCGGAAGGCCTGCCAGCAGCCATGACCATCATGCTGGCGATTGGCGTGAGCAATATGGCGCGGCGAAACGCCATTATCCGCAGGATGCCTGCGGTTGAGACCCTGGGCAGCACAACGGTGATCTGTTCGGACAAGACCGGCACCCTGACGCAGAACCAGATGACCGTGAAGGAGGTTTGTGCGGGAGGGAGTTGCTATGAGCTGTCCGGTGTCGGCTATTCGCCACAGGGCGAATTTGCCCTTGAAGGGGCCACAATTGATCCCAAGGCGCATCCCGCTCTGATCGAATGTCTGAGCGCGGGGCTGTTGTGTAACGACTCGCGCCTGGTCAACAAGGATGACCAGTGGGGGATCGAGGGTGACCCAACCGAGGTGGCGCTGATCTCCGCGGCGCTCAAATCAGGACTCACTCCGGAATCTCTCGAGCAGGATTATCCCCGCGTGGACACGCTGCCCTTCGAATCCCAGCATCAGTACATGGCGACGTTGCACCAGGCGACGACGAACTCAGATATCGTTATTTACCTGAAGGGATCTGTGGAGAGTATCTTGTCGCACTGTCAGGACGCCCTCGGTCTCCATGGCGAGCGCGGAGTGCTTGATCAGGATCTCATTTTCCAGCAAGTGCATGAAATGGCGGCGAGAGGATTGCGGGTACTGGCCTTTGCACGAAAAAAACCGGACACGACCGTTTGCTCGGTCAGCCATGCTGATATCAGCGGCGGCCTGACGTTTCTCGGCCTGCAGGCGATGATGGACCCCCCCAGGCAGGAGGCCATCGCTGCAGTACGCGCCTGTAAGCAGGCTGGCATCGAAGTGAAGATGATCACTGGCGACCACGTGGATACCGCCGCTGCGATTGCGCACCAGATTGGTCTTGACGATGTCGCACTAAGCGAACCGGAGAACTTCGCCATCAGCGGCCAAGGCCTGGCGTTGTTGTCCGACGAGGAGTTGGTCGGGGATGCCGAGAAAGCGGCGGTGTTTGCACGTGTTTCTCCCGAACAGAAGTTGCGCCTGGTCGAGGCGCTGCAGGCCAGGGGGCATGTGGTGGCGATGACCGGCGACGGCGTCAACGATGCGCCTGCGCTTAAACAGGCCGATATCGGTGTTGCCATGGGTGTGGGAGGTACCGAGGTGGCAAAAGAGGCTGCCGATATGGTGCTGACCGATGATAACTTTTCAACCATCGAGGCCGCCGTCGAGGAGGGACGTGCGGTGTTTGACAACCTGGTGAAGTTCATTGCCTGGACCTTGCCGACCAATGTCGGGGAAGGCCTGGTGATCCTTCTAGCCGTATTCGCCGGCGTTGCACTTCCCATCACTCCGGTTCAGATTCTGTGGATCAATATGACAACGGCCGTACTCTTGGGACTGATGCTGGCATTCGAGAGCAAGGAGCCGGGGATAATGGAGCGTCTGCCAAGGCGACCTGAGACACCGGTGCTGACTCGCGAGCTTGGCATGCGTATCGGCCTCGTCAGCCTGCTGCTGGTTATTGGTGCCTTTGGCCTGTTTGAATGGACGCTGCTTCGAGGCCAAAGCCTCGAAACGGCCCGAACCATGGCGGTCAACATGTTTGTCTTCGGTGAACTCTTCTATCTTTTCAACTGCCGTTCGTTACGCTATACCATCTTCGAGCTGGGCATATTTTCAAACCGTTGGCTCATTCTGGGTGTCACGACAATGGCTGTGCTGCAGCTGTTTTTTACCTATTCCCCAACGATGAACCTGTTGTTTGGAACAGCGCCGATTGGAATGATTGAGTGGGTTTTGATTCTGACCGGTGGGCTCATCATCTACACCCTGGTGGGCACGCTGAAGTGGCTGCACCGTCGTGCCGATAAAAAACTGGAATAGTCAGGCATCAGCAGGGCGGCACCAATGCCATATGAAAAAGGGTGTCGTTGCAGGTAGGGCTCCAACTTCCTGTCACCATTTATTGCAGACTGTAATCTCCTTGATCGCTAATCCTGAAGTTCACGTCTTGTCAAACGCTAGCCGGCCCGATATTGAACGCCATGGAGAGACGTGATTGCCGGCTGCGATTGACGCTAACCTCGTGCGGCAGGTCGGGAGGGAACAGCAGCAACATGCCGCGTTGCGGCGAGATGGTCAGCGTCTTCTCCGTCAGGTGCATTTGGATTTTTCCCGACGCCTCGGGAACATCCAGATAGTAGACGCCGGAGATCAGCTCATAGCCGTCGTCATGGGTGTGCAGGGTGGTGGTATGGCCTGGCTGCATCTGGTTGAACCAGAAACTGATCCCCAACGGCTGCTCTGTTTCGAGAACCCGGTGGGCGCAGTGAAAGATCTGTTCGAGCAGCGGTTCGACCTCCGGAAATGCTTCGCGTGACGGATAGATGTTTTCATAGCGGCCATCAAAATAGTGCGTTTTTTTCGTGCTTGCATCATTCTCCAGTCGTGCAAAGCCCGTGAGAATCTCTTCGAGATAGCTGCGACGCGCGGGTAGACGGCAGGAGTGGATATTCTCCTGCAACTGCTGTATCTCCAACTGCTCCAACATCTGTTATGCTCTCGAAAATAGTGTTAACGATGAGATCCAATGTGTTCGTGAAACCTGCCATTATGTTCTCGCTGCTGCTGGCGTCAGTGTCAGTCAATGCAGCAGAGCGTCTGGATTACCTGGTCGAGTACAAGGGCTTGCTCTCCGGCTATGAGTGGACGGATGTCTCCAGAGGATCGATCGTGACCACACGGCTGTCGGACTGCGCGGGCAGGGGCGGCTGCATGGTATCCACGGTCAAGATGAGCTCAAGGGGCTATGCGCTGCTGGAAGCCATTTTCAGGATCCGTTTTCACTACCGCAGCTACTATCAGCTGAATCACCTGCGCACGCTGGCCTTCGAGATGCGCGAAAAAAAGTATAGCGACAAATATCTGCCCTATGGTTACAAGCATTCGCTGGCAGTCCTTCCCGTGGGCGAGTCCAGGGTTGATTATTACAAACTTCGCGCCAGGGGGGAATCGCTGCCGGCATCGGTGAAGCCGTTTGTCGCGACGGATCACAAACCGGCCACGCAGATCCGGGTCGAAGGGGTCAAGCACAATGCAGCCGCCAATAATGCACTGGACCGCATGGCGCTGCTGCAGAGAGTGCGCCGGGCGCCGCTGAAGAGCGGCTACAGGACGTCATTTGCGGGCACCAATGGCAAGGATCGGCTGTTGTTCCGTGTGGCCGTCGTCGCCGCAGAGGAGGTCGAGGCTGCCGGCAGAAGCTGGAAAACCTGGAAGGTCAGGCTCGACGAGATTGAGCAGGGGGAAGAACCGCTGTCGCTCCATGCCTGGATATCAAGAGACAGCCGCCATATTCCTGTATTGGTCGAGCTGGACAGCAGCTTTGGAGAGGCGCGTTTTCATCTGGAATCCTATTAAACAAGTTTGCAGTCGGAGCTCAGAAGTCAGAAGTCAGAAGTCAGAAGTCAGAAGTCAGAAGTCAGAAGTCAGGGGTAGAAAAAGCTTGCGATAGGCAGCAATGCGATTAGGCTTCTGACGACTGCTACGCCTGCACCAGCCTTACATTCTGCGCAACCAGTCCATCGGCATCCTGCGGACTCTCCTGAATATAGAACTCCAGCACCGTATCGCCATGGATCAGGTCCTCTTCATCGACATCCGAGGAGATCTCGTTGATATGGCAGAAGGCGCTGTTCCATGGCGACTCCTTGACGCGGGTATTGGTGATCCAGTGATTGTCATCGATGCGGTCGAGAAAGCTGAGAAAACCGTAGCCCTTGTCGGCAAACCACTTGGTGCAGATGCCGCGCACGCATGAGCCGGTGCGTCCCCATGCGTTTTTCGGTTCATAGGAGATCGGGATCAGGTTGGGGGTCAAAAAGCCGGAGTGAAAGGCGTCGACCTGGCGCTGCAGATCCAGCGAAACATGGTCAAAACCGAGGAGTTCCACGCGACGCCCCCGGCTTTGAATGGCGCTGACCAGCGGCAGAAAGTCGCCATCGCCGGTGACCAGCAAAATCTCGTCGAGATACTTCGCCTGCAGCAGGGCATCGACGGCGATGTTCAGGTTGGAGCTGCTTTCAATCGTGGTTTGTCCCAGGTCATCACTGCTTTGCCGACAGCTTTTGACATTGACCTTCCAGCCGAACTGGCGCGCGATCTGTTGATGGGTATAGGATTTTCTTGCATAGACAGCATCCTTGCCGGCACGCTCCTCATCGAACGCCATGTAGCAGCTGAGGAGCAGCGGGGTGCGGTCGCCGCGTTCAGCAAAGCGGCGCAGCACATCGTAGCGGAGGTGATAGCCGCCGTTGGCGCGGATGTTTTCACAATCGACAAAGACGCCGACCTTGATGGACATGGATTTCTCCCCTCTCAAGCCTATTTATTGAGCCTGTTCTCGATCAGATCATCGACCACGGAAGGGTCCGCCAGCGTGGAGGTATCACCGAGACTATCCAGTTCATTCTCGGCCAGTTTGCGCAGGATGCGCCGCATGATCTTCCCGGAACGGGTCTTGGGGAGTCCCGGCGCCCACTGCAGCAGGTTGATCTTGGCGATGGGCCCAATCTCGGTGCGCACCAGTTTGATCAGCTCGTCGCGCAGCTCGTCGCTCCCATGCTCTCCCGCCATCAGCGTGACATAGGCGTAGATGCCCTGGCCGGTGATCTCGTGGGGATAGCCCACCACGGCAGCCTCTGCAACCTTGTCATGCAGCACCAGTCCCGATTCGATCTCCGCGGTTCCCAGGCGGTGGCCGGAGACATTCAGCACGTCGTCGACCCTGCCTGTAATCCAGTAGTAGCCATCCTCGTCGCGGCGGCAGCCGTCGCCGGTGAAGTAGCGGCCCGGGTACATGGAGAAATAGGTATCAATGAAGCGGGCGTGATCGCCATAGAGGGTGCGCATCATGCCGGGCCACGGCTGCTTGATGGCGAGGTTCCCCGAGGTGGCGCCCTCCAGTTCATTGCCCTCTTCATCGAGCAGAACCGGCTGTACACCGAAGAACGGCATGCTGGCGGAGCCGGGTTTCAGTGGCGTGGCGCCGGGCAGCGGCGTGATCATGTGCCCGCCGGTCTCGGTTTGCCACCAGGTATCGACGATCGGGCAGCGGCTGTCGCCGACGACCTGGTAATACCACTCCCAGGCTTCGGGATTGATCGGTTCACCGACGGTGCCGAGCAGGCGCAGGCTGCTGCGGGAGGTCTTCTTGACGGGATCCTCGCCACTGCGCATCAGTGCACGGATTGCCGTTGGTGCGGTATAGAAGCTGGCAACCTGGTGCTTGTCCACCACCTGCCAGAAGCGGGAGGAGTCGGGATATGTCGGAATGCCCTCGAACATCAACGAGATGGCGCCGTTGCACAGCGGGCCATAGACGATATAGGTGTGACCGGTGACCCAGCCGACATCGGCCGTACACCAGTAGACCTCGCCATCCTTGTAGTCGAACACCAGCTTGTGTGTCATCGCGGCCTGCAGCAGGTAGCCGCCGGTGGTATGCAGAACCCCCTTGGGCTTGCCGGTTGAACCGGAGGTGTAGAGGATAAACAGCGGGTCCTCGGCATCCATCACTTCCGCCGGACACTCCACCGTGGCATTCGCCATGGCTTCGTGATACCAGACGTCACGCGCACTGTTCCAGGCAATCTCTCCACCGGTACGCTTGACCACCACGCAGGTGTGCACATTGGGGCACTCACTGATGGCCTTGTCGGCGTTGACTTTCAAACCGGTGTTTCTGCCGCCGCGCACGCTTTCGTCGGCTGTGATGACGGTCTGGCAGTCGGAGTCGAGGATGCGGTCACGCAGCGAGTCGGGAGAGAAGCCGCCGAAAACCACCGAATGCACAGCGCCGATTCGCGCGCAGGCAAGCATGGCGACTGCGGCCTCGGGGATCATCGGCATGTAGATTGCCACACGGTCGCCCTTGTTGACGCCGCGTGATTTCAGCACATTAGCGAATTTGCAGACTTCGGCGTGCAGTTCGCGGTAGCTGATGTGGCGATCCTCCTGCGGATCATCGCCTTCCCAGATAATGGCGGTCTGATCCCCGCGGCTTTCGAGGTGGCGGTCCAGGCAGTTTTCGGTGACATTGAGCTTGCCGCCGGAAAACCACTCGACCGAGACATCACCGCTAAAGCTCCAATCCAGCACCTTGTCCCAGGGTTTGGACCAGGTGAGATAGCTGTTGGCCTGTTCACTCCAGAAACCCTCGGGGTCGTCGACTGATCGCTGATACATCTCCGCATACTGGTCGGCTGTAACATTGGCCTGGGCGGCAAACGCCTCGGGAACAGGGTAAACCTTGGAATCTGACATGCTGAGTTCCTCTTATGATGTCTCTTATTTGATTACGCCGATGTTGCGACAAGTCGGGCAGTGTGTCAAAGGTTTTCCTTGAATTGACTGATGTTTATCAGCCTGATGGTTTTTCATCACGATCAGAAGACTGCTACGGCTCTATCCCTCGTAGGAGCGGTCTTCTGACCGCGATTGGTTTGAACAGCCATCAACTCAAGACATACTTCAACGGCATGGACTTGCCGCTGCTGATCTCTCCAACCTGCGCCAGGAACAGCTCGGCCGTTGCAATGGCGTCTTCCAGGGCGCTGTGCGCATTGTAGCGTGGCAGGCCATAGGCTCTTCTGAGATTGAACAGCCGCAACTGGTTGACGGTGGTGGCCGTCTGGCTGCGCTGCAGGCGGTTTTTCTCGATCTGCAGGGTGTCGGCGATCAGCATCGGCAACCTGTAGCCGTAGAGTTGCAGGCAGGCGGCATTCAGAAAGTTGCGCTCGATAGCGCCGTAGTGCACCAGGATCACCCTGCCGGCCATCTGCTGCAGCAGGATCGGCATCACGTCGTGCAGATGGATGCCCTGGCGGGCGCGGTCATCGGTGATTTTATGGATGATGACGCTCTCCTCGGGAATGGACTTGTTGACCATGACAAGGTGGTGGCCATTGTTGCGCATCAGGATCTTACTGTTGCTGAGCAGCGTGTAGCCGATGCTGAGAATCGCCTCCTGCCGGGCGTCGAGTCCGGTGGTCTCGAAGTCGAGCGCCAGAAACTCGCACTGGTGGATGTTGCTGCGCCTGCCGGGGAGGGGGGTCTGCAGATAGGATTTCAGCGGCCCCTCTTCAACCCTGCCCAGCAGCCAGCGCCGGTAGTGATCTGCCGGCAGCAGGGCTGGTAATAGAGTAGAGAGCATTAGAAGTTGCCCGTCTGGTTGCCGGTCTCCATGGTGGTCTGGATGGTTCTGACCACGTCGAAAGCGTCTTTCAGGTGGCGGCGCTCCAGTGAAGAGAGCTGCTCAGGAGGCACGAAGTTGTCCGGTTGTTCTCCCGCCCTGATCTGGTGTGACTGGTGCTGCAGGCGTACGCTGGCGATAAACTCCAGTGCGTCGACCAGGTCTGCCATGCCACTGCGGCTGAGTACGCCGGCTTCACCGGCCGCCTCGAGCCGGTCCTGGGTATTCAGCGCGCTGACGCCGGCGGAGAGCGCATACACCCGTGCCAGGTCGGTAATCGGTACGATACCCCGTTTTTTCATGTTCAGCGCCTTCTCCTCCGCGCCGCCTTTCTCCAGGACGAACTGTTTGAAAAGACCCAGAGGGGGATGGTAGTGCAGTGCATTCGCTGTCATGTAGGCGAGAAAGATGGTGTTGCCTTGTGTCTTCTTCAGCACCTCGCTCTGTAGTGTCTCCAACAGGCTGGTGTCGCCGTGGACGCACTGCAGATCGAAAAAGATGCTGGCGTACATCAATGCCTTTGGCTGGGGATTGAAGATCCATCTATTGAAATAGCCGCGCCAAGCAGAGAGTGGCTGGCGCCACTTGGGGTTGGTTGCCATCACGTCACCCGGGCAGTAGACATAGCCGCAGGCATTCAGGCCGTCGCACACCAGGTGGCTCATCTTCTCGAAATAGTCGCCATGCTGCTGTGAATCGTAATTGTTGGAGAGAATCAGCGCATTGTCCTGGTCGGAGTGGGCCGTCTGCTCGTTGCGCGCCATCGAGCCGGCAGTGATCCAGGCGTAGGGAATAGGCGCCTCGCCGAATTGCTCTTCGGCCATGCGCACCAGCCGCCGGGTGATCGCCTCGCCGATGGAGCTGATGGCGTGGCCGATATCGTAGGCCGTGAGGCTGCTGTCGACCAGTGTCGCCATCGTACCGGGAAGCTGCCGGCTGAGCTGCTGCAGCTCTTCTACAGTATCGGCGCGATGAATCTCGTTGATCAGGTAGATGGTGTTGTAGCTCTGCTGGCGAATCAGGTCGGTCGCCGTGATCATGCCGATAATGCTGTTGCCGTCCATGACCGGGAGGTGGCGGATGTTGTGGCGCGCCATGACCAGCAGTGCCTCGGCCCCCAGCGTGGATGTCGGAATGGTCAGTGGATCCGGCGTCATGATGCTGGAGACCGGATCATCGAAGGACATGCGGTTGGCGGTCACCTTGGTGCAGAAGGCGCGGTCGGTGAGTATGCCACAGAGTCGTCCCTGGTCCATCACCAACATCGCGGTGACCGTTGCGGATTTCATCTTCTGTGCAGCGGCTTCGATGGTTGCCGTCTGTTCGATCATCTGCGGCGTGCCATGGGTCAGATCGCTGACATGGGTGGCGATCAGGGTATTGCTCTGCTTGTCCTGGAGTTCCTGGATCGCATTGCGCATGCGAATCGGATTTTGTTTCGAAAAATAGAGTCGCACCGATTCGTGCCCGTCGATCAGCGCATGAAAGGTCTCGATCGGGAGTTGATAGAGCAGGGTATCCTCGAGCGCTGTGGCTGAGAGCACCACGTCGCCGCCGCGAAACAGCGAGCGAAAACCGAACCAGCTCTCTTCACCAAGCTGGTCATGCAGGCTGTCATCCTCCGTCCTGATCTCGACGGCGCCCGAGCGGATCAGGTAGAGCGAGCGGTTTATATCGCCCGGCTTCAGGATCTGCTTGCCGCGGCGCGCGTAGCCGATCTCCAGTTCAGCAGCGACCTGGTTCAGCGTCTCTTCGTCCAGCTTGTCCAGCGGCGCACAGCGGCTCAGGTAGTCGCGAATCTCGAGTTGTTCGATCTCCATTGGTATCTATAGTCCCATTTTCATCAAAAGTATTTTCTCACCACGGAACACACGGACTACACGGAAAAGAATATATAGAGTCTATGCGCCTCGTCATTCCGGCGGATGCCGGAATGACGAAAATACGATTTGAGCTGCATTGAGAGCGCATCCTTGTTACATGTCTACAGGCGCCTCGCCAAAGTAGAGCCCCTTCTCACTCCTGACAACCAGGCGCAGGTAGGGGAAGATCGTCAGCGGTGCATGGATGTTGACACTCCATTGGCGCGGGTCATCCTCAGAAATCATCGTGATCGGCGCGGCGTCGTCATCGATATCGGTCAGGGCGATGGCGACTCCCCCGAGATCCTGTTGCGAGAGGAGACGCAGACGGCTACTGCCGCTCTCCAGCTGCTCCTCGAGAGTAACCGAAATCTGTAGATCGGCATTGCTGAATGTACAGTCGTTGTTGCTTAAATCACAGCGTTCATTGACTGCATGCAGCTGATGCAGGACATTGCCAGGCGGGTCATCCTGCGCAAAATATTCCATCGCGATGAAGCCAATGATGAATAAAAAAGGTGCGATAAGGATGGCAACCTTGAGTTGCGGGTTAAGGGTTTTGTTGGCCATTGTTGGAAATCAGAAATCGGATCGAAATCGGGGTCAGAACACTATTGTTTCCAATATTAGCAAATACAAGTGCTGACCCCGGTTATAGCGGTTATATAAGGAAAAGGGCCCCATACGGAGCCCTTTTCTTCTCAGGTTGCAATCACTTTCTAGTGATCGCTGGCAGCTGCCTCAGCACCGCGCGGAACGCGGATGTGCTCCACCAGGTGCTGGATATGCTCCGGCGGGGCCGCGGTCACCTTGGAAACACCCCAGGCCACAGCGAAGTTGACCACTGCACCGACGGCGCCGAAGGCGTTCGGCGAGATGCCGAAGAACCAGTCCTTGGGCATGTTGCCAAGGAACTCGGTGCCAGGGATGAAAAAGATGCCCTTGTGCTGGAACACGTACAGCAGGGTCACGCTGATACCGGCGACCATGCCCCAGATTGCTCCGGCCCGGTTCATCTTCTTGTTGAAGATGCCCATCATCAGCACCGGAAAGATCGACGAGGCGGCCAGGCCGAAGGCGATAGCCACCGTGCCTGCGGCAAACCCGGGTGGATTGAGCCCGAGGAAACCGGCGGCGACGATGGCGAGCGCCATGGCGATCCGGCTTGCCGTGAGTTCGTTCTTCTCCGAGATCGACGGCATGAAGACCCCCTTGAGCAGGTCGTGGGAGATGGCCGAAGAGATGGCCAGCAGCAGACCCGCCGCGGTGGAGAGCGCCGCGGCCAGGCCGCCTGCGACGACCAGGGCAATCACCCAGTTCGGCAGCTTGGCGATTTCCGGGTTGGCCAGCACCATGATGTCACGGTCTGGACCGGCCTTGACTGCTTCGCCTTTCTTGTGGCCCAATTCATTGCCCTTCCAGCCGTAGGAGGCAGCCTTGTCACCCAGTCCTTTCTCATCGTAGTACTGGATACGGCCGTCGCCGTTCTTGTCCTCGAAATGCAACAGGCCGGTGGATTCCCAGTTCTTGAACCACTGGGGACGCTCTTCGTACAGCAGGTTGCCCTCCGGTGAACCGACCTCGCCGACCTGGATGGTCTCCATCAGGTTGAGTCGCGCCATGGCGCCGACTGCAGGGGCGGTTGTGTAGAGGATGGCAATGAAGACCAGCGCCCAGCCGGCCGAGAAGCGCGCATCCTTGACTTTGGGAACGGTGAAAAAGCGAATGATGACGTGCGGCAGGCCGGCGGTGCCGATCATCAGCGACAGGGTGTAGACCCACATGTTGAGCGTGTTGCCCATCACCTGGGTGGTGTACTCCTTGAAGCCGAGTTCGGTGACTACCTGGTCGAGCTTGTCGAGCAGGGTGACGCCGGAGGCGACACCGTCCTCTATGTACTCACCGCCAAGGCCCAACTGGGGCGAGGGATTGCCGGTGAGGTTCATCGAGATGAAGATAGCAGGCACGGTGTAGGCGAAGATCAGCACCACGTACTGGGCGATCTGCGTGTAGGTGATGCCCTTCATGCCGCCGAGTACGGCGTAGATGAAGACGATGCCCATGCCGATGTAGAGGCCGGTGTCGTAATCTGTCTCCAGGAAGCGGGAGAAGGCCACGCCGATGCCCTTCATCTGGCCGATGACGTAGGTGATGGAGGCCAGGATCAGGCAGATGACCGCGACGATGCGGGCAGTGCGCGAGTAGTAGCGCTCACCGATAAACTCCGGCACCGTGAACTTGCCGAACTTGCGCAGGTAGGGCGCCAGCAGCATCGCCAGCAGCACGTAGCCGCCGGTCCAGCCCATCAGGAAGACCGATGCGCCGTAGCCGTTGAAGGCGATCAGGCCCGCCATCGAGATGAAGGAGGCCGCGGACATCCAGTCAGCCGCTGTCGCCATGCCGTTGGCGACCGGGTGAATGCCCTTGCCGGCGACGTAGAATTCGCCTGTCGACGAGGCGCGCGCCCAGATGGCGATGCCGATGTAGAGGGCGAATGTCAGGCCCACGACGAGATAGGTTAATGTCTGTAGTTCCATGCGTCAGCTCCTAGTCTTCGTGGACGTCGAATTTGCGGTCGAGCGCATTCATGCGCCAGGCGTAGAAAAAGATCAGGACCACAAAGGTGTAGATGGAGCCCTGCTGGGCGAACCAGAAACCGAGCTTATAGCCACCGAGCTGAATCTGATTCAAAGGTTCGACAAGCATGATGCCGAACAGGTAGGAGACGATAAACCAGATGGTGAGACAGAAGACGACCAGTCGAATATTCGCCTTCCAGTAGTCAGATGCTGAGTTGTCACTCATAAGTGCTCTCCGCTTGAATGTTGATATTATTGCTGAATCTCTTTATTTGTGAGATATCAGTTTGTTGAGGGATCACGGGACAACCTCACAAATCCAGACGCACCAGCATGTGCATCGATCAGGCTGCAATAATCACCCTGCGGGCAAGTGTAAAGCAAACAGCTGGAGGATGGGAGCTTTTTTTGGCACGTCCGGACAATCAAATATGAATATCGCCACAGGGATCTGTGCTAACCGCAGGTTGGTTTAAGCAGTAGCGCATCCCACCATGATACTGATAAGCTTCTGAGCCAGAATTTTCTCATCTTCGAGTCGATGGAAACAACACAAGACTACACCACAGAAGGCATCGAACGCCTGCCGATGCGCATGTTTACCGAGAAGGCCTACCTGGACTACTCCATGTATGTCATCCTCGACCGCGCCCTGCCCAATATCGGCGACGGTCTCAAGCCGGTGCAGCGCCGCATCGTCTATGCGATGTCGGAACTGGGGCTCTCGGCCAGCGCCAAGTTCAAGAAGTCGGCGCGCACCGTCGGTGATGTGCTGGGCAAATTTCACCCGCATGGCGACAGCGCCTGCTACGAGGCCATGGTGTTGATGGCGCAGCCCTTCTCCTACCGCTATCCGCTGGTGCAGGGGCAGGGCAACTGGGGCAGCCCGGACGATCCCAAATCATTCGCTGCGATGCGCTATACCGAGGCGCGCCTGGCCCCCTATGCCAAGCTGCTGCTGCGGGAGCTGGGGGAGGGAACTGTCGACTGGCAGCCCAACTTCGACGGCACCCTGGACGAACCGGTGGTGCTCCCCGCGAGGCTGCCGAATGTGCTGCTCAACGGCGGCTCGGGTATCGCCGTCGGCATGGCGACGGACATTCCGCCACACAACCTGCGCGAAGTTGCGGCGGCCTGCATCCACCTCATAGAACATCCGAAAGCGACCGTCGAGGAGCTGCATGAACTGGTTCCGGCGCCTGATTTTCCGACCGCGGCCGAGATCATCTCTTCCTCATCCGACCTGCTGAAGATCTATGCAACCGGCCACGGCAGCGTGCGCATGCGCGCTCACTGGGAGGTCGAGCATGGCGAGGTGGTGGTGACGGCGCTGCCCTACCAGGTCTCGGGTTCGAAGGTGCTGGAGCAGATTGCGCAGCAGATGCGCGCCAAAAAGCTGCCCTGGGTCGAGGATCTGCGTGACGAATCCGACCACGAGACCCCCTCCAGGATGGTGATAGTGCCGCGCTCCAACCGGGTCGATATCGAGCGCATGATGTCCCACCTGTTCGCCACCACGGATCTGGAGCGCACCTACCGCGTCAACATGAACGTCATCGGCACCAATGGCCGCCCGCAGGTGAAAAACCTGCGCATGCTGCTGAAGGAGTGGCTGGCGTTTCGCTTCGAGACGGTGCGCCGGCGGCTCGAGTTTCGCCTGGCAAAAGTCAGCGAACGCCTGCACCTGCTCGATGGCCTGCTGATCGCCTTTTTGAATATCGACGAGGTGATTCACATCATCCGTACCGAGGAGCATCCCAAAGAAGCCCTGATGCAGCGCTTTGAGCTGACGGAGGCGCAGGCGAACTACGTTCTCGACACCCGCCTGCGCCAGCTGGCCAGGCTCGAGGAGATGAAGATCCGCGCCGAGCAGGAGGAGTTGGCGGCGGAGCGCGACTGGCTGGAGCTGACGCTGGGCTCGAAGCAGCGCATGAAGACCCTGATCCGCAAGGAGATCCAGGCCGATGCAGAGGAGTATGGTGATGAGCGGCGCTCGCCGATCGTACAGCGCGGCGCCGCCGAGGCGCTGGGCGAGACCGAGCTGGCCCCGAGTGAGCTCGTTACCGTGGTGCTGTCGGAGAAGGGCTGGGTGCGCTCCGCCAAGGGGCACGAGATCGATGCAGTGGGATTGAACTACAAGGGCGGCGACGGCTATCTCGACAGCGTCAGAATGCGCAGCAACCAGCCGGCCGTGTTCCTCGACTCCAGCGGTCGATGTTACTCCGTCAGTGCACATACGCTGCCGTCGGCGCGCGGCCAGGGTGAACCGCTGACCGGACGCTTGTCGCCTCCGGCAGGTGCCGCCTTCGTTGCCGTGCTCGGTGGTGAGCCGGAGCAGTGGTATCTGTTGGCGTCCGATGCAGGCTACGGCTTTCGCGTGCAGCTGAAAGAGCTGCTGGCCAACAAAAAGGCGGGCAAGGTGGTGCTGCGCCTGCCAAAGGGCGCGAAGGCGCTGCTGCCCGCGTCGATCCAGCAGCAGGACGACCGCCTCGTCGCCATCACCAGTGACGGCCATCTGCTGGTGTTTGCCGTCGCGGAGCTGCCCGCGATGAGCCGCGGCAAGGGCAACAAGATCATCGGCATTCCGGCGAAAAGGGCGCAATCGCGCGAGGAGTTCGTCGTTGCCCTGGCCTGTGTTTCTCCGGGCAAAGTATTGAGAGCCTGGTCTGGCAAGCGCTATCTGAACCTGAAAAACGCGGATCTCGACGCCTACTCCGGCGAACGCGGTCGCCGCGGCCGCAAACTGCCACGCGGCTTCCAGAAGATCGACAGGGTCGAAGTCGTGTAGCATTTGTAGATATTATGTAGGATGTGGTGAGGAACGAACCGCATCGATCGAGGTACGGAGCAGAATACCTTGCATATCAGGGACAGATAAAGATGACAGAATACCGCAGATCAAAGCTCAAAGGTGGAACCTATTTTTTCACAGTGAATTGTGCCGAACGTCGCGGAAATCGACTTTTGGAAAACAATGTAGATGTGTTGCGACAAATCTTTCGACATGTGAAAAATGCTCACCCATTTGATATCGATGCCATTGTTGTTTTACCAGAGCATTTGCATTGCATTTGGACCTTGCCGCAGGATGATGATGACTTTGGTATACGATGGGCGTTGATCAAAGCAGGCTTTTCCCGTTTAATCCCGCGTGGGGAGAGGTGCTCAAAAAGTCGTATAAACAGGGGCGAGCGGGGAATTTGGCAACGCCGGTATTGGGAACACTTGATAAGGGATGAACAGGATTTCACACGCCATGTTGATTACATTCATTGGAATCCCGTAAAACACGGTTGGGTGAATCGGGTTAGAGAGTGGCCATATTCAAGTTTTCACACTTATGTACAAAAAGGTATCTATCCGGCTGATTGGGCATGTGATCCAGGAGAGTTGATAGGGGCCGGAGAGTGACGCGGCATTTGTCTGGCTGGTGCTGCCGCTAGCCGAAGCACGCAGGACGTGGTGAGCTTGCGAAGCTTCCGCGTCCAGCTTACGCCCCTGACCTACATCCATGTAAGCCAACCACATCAATCGCGCGACAGATGCGGTTCGTTCCTTACCGCATCCTACAGGCTGATCGAATAAATTAGATGAAGGCACGATGGTAACGGTTTCCAGAAGACTCCCCGAAGAGCACCTCGACAGCGACGCCATCGACACATGGCTGACGTTGCTGCCGCCTGCCGAGGATGCAGAGGTGCGCGACAGGCTCTGTGAGGCGGCGCATGCAGTTCTCGACCTGTTCGCCGAGGAGCAGGAGCGCAGCGGTCAGCAGCTGGCGCTCTATATCCTGCATGTCGCGGACATCCTGGCGCAGTTTGACATGGACGACGAGACGCTGATCGCCGCGATGCTGCACCGTGCCCTCTCCGCCGGCATGATCGATCAGCAGACGCTGCAGCAGCGCTATGGCGAAGCGGTTGCGCAACGCATCCTGTCGCTCGACAGGATCCACCAGCTGACGCCGGGCGTGCTGGCTGACCGTGAAGTCAAGGGCGAGGGGCACTCCGAGAATCTGCGCCGGATGCTGCTGGGTCTCTCCAGTGACGTCCGCGTCATCATGATCATGCTGGCGGAGCGTGTCCATCTGATGCGTCGCCAGAAATATTTCTCCATGGACAACCAGCAGATGTTCAGCCGCAATACGCTGGATATCTTTGCGCCGCTTGCCAACCGGCTTGGCATCTGGCAGATCAAGTGGGAACTCGAGGATCTGTCGCTGCGCGTCCTCGAGCCGGATCAATACCGGGAGATTGCAACACGCCTTGAGGAGCGGCGTGATGAACGTCTTGCCTCCATTCGCGGCGTGATCGGGAAGCTCGGCGCTGTGATGAAGGAGCAGGGGATCCAGGCAGAGATGAGCGGCAGGCCCAAGCATATCTACAGCATCTGGCGGAAGATGCAGCGCAAGGATATGGATTTCTCGCACATCTTCGATGTCCGCGCCGTGCGGGTGCTGGTCGATACGATTGCAGAATGTTACAGCGTGCTTGGCATGGTTCACGGTCTGTGGCGGCATATTCCGCAGGAGTTCGATGACTATATCGCTACGCCCAAGGCCAATCTCTATCAGTCGATTCATACAGTCGTCATCGGCGATGACCAGCGTCCTCTGGAGATCCAGATCCGCACGCACGAGATGCATGAGCATGCCGAGCGAGGTGTCGCCGCCCACTGGCGTTACAAGGAGCAGCGTGGTGAAAACAAGGATCTCGAACGCCGCATCGAATGGATGCGCCAGTGGCTGGAACAGCGTGACGACATCGATGAGCAGCCGCAGCTGCAGCATGAGGATGAACAGCAGCATATCTACGTGCTGACGCCCCAGGGCAAGGTGATCGAACTGGCGCATGGAGCGACGCCGATCGATTTTGCCTATGCGATCCATACCAGCGTCGGCCACCGTTGCCGCGGCGCCAAGGTGGATGGCAGAATTACGCCGTTGACCCAGCCGCTGCACAATGGCCAGACCGTCGAGATCATGACAGCCAAGCAGGAGCAGCCGTCACGGGACTGGATGAGTTCTCATCTGGGGTATGTGCGAACATCCAAGGCGCGCAGCCGCATCCGGCAATGGTTCCGCCAGCAGGATTATGCTACCCATGTCGAGGCGGGCAGGGAGAGTCTGGAACGGGAGATGACGCGACTCGGTGGAGCAAGAATCAGTCCGTCGAAGGTTGCGCAGCACTTCAACATGAAGAGTGATGAGGGGCTCTATGCCGCCATCGGCCGGGGCGATATCTCGCCGGTGCAGGTGGCCAGCTGGGATCTGCGTCGGCAACGGGAGCAGGATCAGGAGCAGGAGCCATCCAAGCCAAAGCGCCGCCGTAAACAGACTCCGGGTAGTGAGCCGCGCCTGGTTGTCGAAGGTGTCGATGATCTCCTTACCCACCTTGGGCAGTGCTGCAAGCCCGTGCCAGGTGACGAGGTCATCGGTTTCATTACCAGGGGACGGGGCGTGACGGTGCATCGCAGCGACTGCTCTGTCGTGCAGCATATGAGCGAGGAGGAGCAGCAGCGCCTGATCGAGGTGCACTGGGAGTCCGGCGAGAGCGACAGCGGCGAGTTCAAGGTCGATGTGCGCGTCATTGCGCTGGATCGCAAGGGGCTGTTTCGCGACATCTCGGCGATTTTTTCGAACGAAGAGGTCGATATCACCACGGTGAGAACGCATTCCGATCCCAAAAAGCACCAGGCGGTGATGCGCTTCACCGTTGAAATCAGCGATATCGGCCAGTTACAGGGACTGCTGGAGACACTCAACCAGAGCCCCGATGTCATCAAGGCGATGCGTGTGACATGAACAGGTTCCTTCGGCGAAATGCGCCGGGCTCCTCTGTAAAGCTGTCATTGCGAGGAGCGTAGCGACGAAGCAATCTCTAACATTTCGATATCAAAGCACGAGATTGCCGCGCTTTGCTCGCAATGACGTAGCATCTCTATATTTATTCAGCGCTTCCTTGGGGGGGAGAGATTATGTCAAAAGTCACCATCATCGGTGCCGGCTTCGCGGCGCTGACCGCGGTGCGCAAGCTGCGCGCCCGGGATGTCAGCCTGGAGATCACCGTCATTGCTCCACGCGCCGAACTCCACTATCTGCCGGGCATCATCTGGATTCCTGCAGGCCTGCGCAAGCGCAGCGACCTGGTCGTGCCGCTGGATAACTTTTTCAAGCGCAACCGCGCCCACTTTTTCCAGGCGCGGGTCACCGGCCTGCGAGACGGAGGGCGGGTGGTCGAAACCGACCAGGGCGAGGTCGAAAATGACGGCCTGATCATTGCAACAGGCGGCCGCTTCATTAAAAAGCTGCCCGGCATCGAAAACGCCATTACCCCCTGCGAGGGAATCACCGCGGCCGAGAAGATCCGCGACCGCCTCAGGGAGATGGAGGGTGGCACTATCGCCATAGGCTTCAGCGGCAATCCCAAAGAGCCGAGCGCCATGCGCGGCGGACCGATGTTCGAGTTTCTGTTTGGCATCGACACCCAGCTGCGGCTGGAAAAACGGCGCGACAAATTCAAGCTGGTCTTCTTCAGCCCGGCGGCAAACCCGGGCAATCGCCTGGGTCCGAAGGCTGTCGACGGCCTGCTGAAAGAGATGCAGAAGCGCGACATCAGCACCCACCTGGGGCACAAGATGAAAAGCTTCACCGACAACAAGGTGGTGACCGAGGGCGGGGAGTTCGCTGCCGACCTGATCCTCTTCATGCCGGGAATGACCGGCAACAGGTGGTTCGACAACAGCGAACTGCCGCGCTCCGACGGTGGCCTGATCCGCGCCGACAGGCACTGCAGGGTGGAGGGCATGGAGCGGGTCTACGTGGCCGGCGACTCCGGCAGCTTTCCCGGTCCGGAGTGGATGCCGAAGCAGGCGCACATGGCCGACCTGCAGGCGGAGGCCGCGGCTAAAAATCTGTACGCTGAACTGACGGGCGCCGCTGCGGATGCAACCTTCAAGGTCGAATTGGTCTGCATCGTCGACTGCCGTAACCGCGGCATCCTGGTGGCCAGAAACGAGAAACGCACCCTGGCGCTGCCCTCGTCACGCCTCTTCCACTGGCTCAAGCGCGGCTTCGAGTTGTGGTACCTGCGGGAGTATCGATAGCGCTGTTTCACCTCGGAACACACGGACAACACGGAAGATAAAAACACATCATCTCGTCATCCGGCTTGCGCCGTGATGGCATGGTTGTCATTTCCGGTTTCCCTTTTTTCATCGTGGTCAGAAGACCACTCTTACGATTTAGTGAAACCAAAGCTGTAGGAGCGGTCATCTGACCGCGATATTCAGAATCTACAGCAACAACTTGACCGACATCGCAACCGACACCACCACCAGCAACGGCCGGATCAGTACGGCTCCATGGCGCACAGCCAGGTGCGAACCGGCATAGGCGCCGATCATCTGTCCGCCAGCCATTGCCAGGCCAACGAGCCACACGATCTTGCCGCCGAGAATAAACACCAGCAGCGCCACCAGATTGCTGGTGAAGTTCAGCAGCTTGGTCCCGCCGACAGCCTGTGGCAGCGAATAACCCAGCAGCAGCACGAAAGCCAGCGTAAAGAACGAGCCGGCGCCCGGGCCGAAGAATCCGTCGTAGAATCCGACGCTGAAACCAATGATCACCGAGAAGGGCAGCAGGCTGATGCGCTGCGGGTGCTGACGGCCATCCATACGTGGCGAGAGCAGAAAATAGAGCGCGAAGCCGATCAGCAGCCAGGGAATCAGCTGCGCAAGCAGGGTGGAGGATAGCTGTTGCACGGCCAAAGCGCCGGCGGCCGCTCCGAGCGCGGTGCATCCGATGGCAAGCAGCAGCTGCCGAGGCTTGATCAGTCTGTGGCGAATGTAGTTGAGGGTAGCCGTGAAGGTGCCGGCTGTACCCTGCAGCTTATTGGTCGCGAGCGCCTCGACGGGAGGCAGGCCTGCCCACAGCAGTGCAGGCAGAGAGACCAGGCCGCCGCCGCCGGCAATTGCATCGACAAAACCCGCGACAACGCCGACAATCAGCAGCAGCGGAAGCTCAGCGATATATTCCACAGGAAATGCTGGCGCTATAGCTCCCTCTCACTCCGGGAGAGGGCTGGGGTGAGGGGATTTGATGTAGCTGTCTGAATCTTGTTACGTTGATTCAGCACTGCTCCCACGGCAGACCCCGGAAACGCCAGCCACCCAGGGTGCTGCGCTGGTGGTTCTCATCCAGATCGCCTTCAAATCCCTCGCCGATATGATAGATATTCTCCAGCCCGGCTTCATGCAGCTTGTTTCCTGCTATCAGTGAGCGCTTGCCGCTGCGGCAGATCAGGATGACCGGCGCTGCACCGGAATTACTCCCCTGCTCGGCGCCGCCAAGCAGCAGCTGCCTGATATCGGTGACAAAGTCAGGGTTGATATCCCAGTCGGGCTCATCGATCCAGGGGATATGCACGGCGCCCTTGGGATGGCCGACAAACAGGAACTCCATCGACGAGCGCACGTCGACCAGGATCGCTCTTGGGTCTTCCTGCAGCAGTTCCCAGGCTTCCTGCGGGGTCAGGTTTTTGATATCAGTTGACATAGGCAGAACCAGAACGGAGAGAGTTTCGCTATTCGCAGTTTAGCGGATTATTTCAGGCTCAGGCGAGGGGGTCAACCATAGGCATGCGGGAACTATTCAGTATCTTGCAATTTCTGCTATCAAGTCGCTGCTATTTTGTCAGGCTGGCAAAAAGAAGCGGCAGCTGTTCGGGAAGCCTGTCGACATGGTCGATGACCGTGTAGTTGTTGGAGCCGAAGATGCGTTTCACGTAATCGTCGGCATTGGGATCCAGTGTCAGACAGTACGTCAAAACCCCGTAGGTGTAGAGCTCCTCGACAGCCTTTTTGGTGTCGAAGCGCAGGTGCTGCGGATCACGTTCGTCGATATCGGCAGGTTCACCGTCGGTGACCAGCAGTATCAGCTTGCGCCGCTCGGGCTGCTTGAAGAGATGGTGCCCGGCATGGCGCAGTGCGGCGCCCATGCGTGTCGACAGCCCTCCCTGCATGCCGGCGAGCCGCCCCCTGGCTTCATCGTCGAAGTGCTGGTTGAAGTCTTTGAGACGGTAATACTGCACGTCGTGACGGCCGTCGGAGGCGAAACCGTGGATGGCGAAGGGGTCGCCGATGCCTTCGATGGCCGTTGCCACCAGCGTAGAGGCTTCGCGCGTCAGCTGCAGCACGCTCTTGTCCGATCCCTGCATCGTCTCGTTGGTGGATTCCGACAGGTCGAGCAACACCACCACCGCGAGGTCGCGGTTTTTCAGCACATTGCGCATGGTGATGCGCGGGTTCGGCTGCTCGCCCATGCGGATGGAGATCATCGCATCGACGGCGGCATTGATGTCGATCTCATCGCCGTCCTCCATGCCGCGCTGGCGCTGTACCCCCTCCGGGGTCAGCAGGTCGATGATCTGCTTGATGCGATGCGCGACCGGCTTGTACTCGTCGACGATCATGCGAATCTCATCGGGGTCGCCCATGGGCTGACGGCGCTCGTACACCGTCGCCCAGTCAGGCCGGTGCAGCTGGATCTGGTAATCCCACTCCTGGTAGTGAAACGGATCCGAGACTGGCTCCTTTCCCCACATCTCGTTGAAGCTCTTGGTATTGTCGGTGAGATCATCCTCATAGGGACGCATCTCGGTCGAACAGGTCCAGATCTCCTGGGCATCGTCACCGGCGAGTTCACAGTCGACCTCGTGGGCCATCTCGATAACGCTGACCTGCTTGCGGACCTGGCGCTGGCTGGCCGGAACATACTCGAACTCGGTATTCCAGCTGAGTTCCTCGAACTCCCAGACAAAACGGTTGTCGTCGCGATAGGGTATGCGAATGCGCTCCAGGATACGCAGACTGGGCACCTCGCGGCGTGTCGAAAAGATGTTGAACAACTCCATCCCCATGTGCCACGAGAAATTCTGGTCATCCTGGCGCTCATCGATGGCGGCATGGAATTTGGCGACGAACTGGTTCAACTCGTCGGAGTCCGAAGTGACGTTGTCATCAAGCAGCATCAGCGCGATGTGTTCCAGCAGCAGCATGGTCGGATGCTCAGGCGCCTCATCGTCATCCGCTATCTTGAGCAGGGTTGCCCACAACTTTTTGAGGCCGGGAAAGGCCATGCCGGCCTTGTATTCGACGCGCGCATCCTCGAGCAGGCCGATAAAAAACATCTGCGCGGGACTCAGCTGTTCGGCGGAAATCGCCGCGCTGGAGTACATCAGGTGCGCCGCCATATGCGCCGCTGTCGCACGGTAGAGCTCGAGACCGGGAATATCGTCGATGTCATCGACCGCATCGGGCATGTGGAACACGCGATGCTCGATGTAGGGACGAAAATCCGTGTAATCGGCGCCCGTCGGGCGCAGAAAAAAGTCACGTCCCCAGAGAGCGCGCAGGTAGAAATTCAGTTTGCGCTGGGTCCTGACGAAGAGCACCCCGCGGCGCTCCTTCTGCAGGGTCGCGAGGCTGTCGGCGGACTCCAGGTTGAAGTAGGTGGTGAGATTTTTGAAATCGCGCCGGTAGGCCTGGGCGCCAAAGTTCGCCCAGCGACGCAGGCCGCTGAGGGTAAGCTTGGAAAGCAGCTCGTCGATATGGTTCAACATCGGCCGCAGACCACGCGCCGCCGTCGATGCCAGCTGGTGGATGAACGTCAGGTAGCCGCGCAGCAGTTCGGCGTCGCCCAGGTGGCGAGCTGCTGTCGGCAGGCTGGAAAACAGCAGTCCGATGACCTCTCCCGAGGTCATCGAGGAGAGCTTCATTGCAGCGGTGACGCAGTCCGGAATAATATCCTCGCCGCACTCCTTGGCGACAAGAGGCATCTCCTGCAGGTAGGTGATTACCAGGTCGTTACCGCGACTCAGCTGGCAGAGACCCTTGGCGCCGTCGAGGTAATCCTGCAGGCCGGTCGGCGACATGACGCGCGTCGCTTCCTGGTACGAGCCATCTAGAACATCACGTACTTCAGGCGAGATTTTTTCCAGAAACTCCTGATACTCTTCAAGCTGAATCGCCATATCCTGTCACCACCGGGAAAGTACAGACAGAGTCGCTGCGCGCTTCAATCAGCACTCCCTTTCAAGTTTTTCAACGGGGAAAGGCAAATATATCAATGGCTTGCAATCCAGGTTTGACTGGCCTTTATGCCGAATTCCCATCCCAACTCTTCACTCAGAGCTACCCTAAACGGGTTCAATCAGCCCTTATCCAAAGAAAGTCTGTACCGCCGCATTCAGAGTATCGCGCATGTCCGGATCGTCTGTCAGCGGCGTCACCATGGTCATGGTGCAGGCCGCCTCGGCATCGATGCCCTTGCTGATCAGCTGACCCGCATAAACCAGCAGACGGGTGGAGATGCCCTCATCCAGACCATGCCCCTTGAGGTTGCGCGCACGGTGCGCAATCTGCACCAGCTTGGCGGCGATATCTGCGTCGACACCGGACTCCTTGGAGACGATCGCGACCTCGATCTCTTCCGCCGGGTAGTCAAAGTCCATCGCGCCGAAACGCTGCTTGGTCGACTGCTTCAGATCCTTCATGAGGCTCTGGTAGCCGGGGTTGTAGGAGATCACCAGCTGGAAATCCGGGTGAGCCTCGATCAGCTCGCCCTTCTTGTCAAGCGGCAGGGTGCGGCGGTGATCGGTCAGCGGGTGGATCACGACCGTGGTGTCCTGGCGCGCCTCGACGACCTCGTCGAGATAGCAGATGCCGCCAATACGGGCAGCCGTCGTCAGCGGGCCATCCTGCCACTTGGTGCCATCCTTGTCGAGCAGAAAACGACCGACCAGGTCGGAGGCGGTCATGTCCTCGTTACAGGCCACGGTGATCAGGGGTCGCTGCAGTTTCCATGCCATGTGCTCGACGAAGCGCGACTTGCCGCAGCCGGTCGGGCCTTTCAGCATCATCGGCATGCGTGCGTTGTATGCCGCCTCGTACAGCGGGACCTCGTCGCCGACTGCTTCATAATAGGGCTCGTCTTTGACAGTGTACTGGGTTGGATCGACAGTGGTATCAGACATAAAGATAGCCTCACTTGGTGAAGGTGATATGGAAGCTCGGAACGCCTCGCTATGCGCATCGTTGCGAGCTTCCCTGCTAGTTGTACGACGGAGCAGGGGGAAGATGCCGGGAAGCAGCGCAAGGCATGCGTCCATCTCCCGCCCCCTGATCCCAATAGTTCATTCAGGGTTTCACTAACTATTGTCGTCGGGTTCGGTCTCTGCTTCACCCGACCAGCCGGCATCGCGCGCTCTGGCGATGGCGGCATCGTGAATCTTTTTGTGGCGTTGCGCCAGTTCAGGCGGCAAGTGGCTGACGAGGCAGCCATATTTGTCCCACTCGGCATTGACCTTCTGCAGTAAAGCGTCAATCCCGGCTAGGTTCCAGCCTTCGCAGGTCTCGGTTTCAGGAATCACTCCAAACACCCAGGCATCCCGTATGATCTTGCCGATCGTCGTCATGCCGCCGTTGATGTCATTGTCTACACCGACGTAGCGGTCAGGTTTGTTCATGCTGGCGTTGAATGCGTATCCGTGAATATGGGCCTGGCCACTCGCCATGCAAGTGGCCAGGCTGGTTGCTGCGGTTAACCGATTAGACAGTCTTGCCGCGATAGATAACCATTGCCGCACCAGCGGACTGGGCGAAGTTATCAAAGCCGAGCAGACGCACGTGATTAGCGGGGTGCGCCGCGTGGCAGGCTTCGACTTCATTCAGAATGGCGTCGACATCCGTCTCGCCAAACATCGGAAGTTTCCACATGTACCAGTAGTTGCTACCGGCGTTTTCAGGCTCGGTGTGCTCGATGCCGGGATTCCAGCCCTTACTGACGATGTACTCAATTTGAGTACGGATTTGCTCTGGTGTCAAAGCTGGCAGGTAGGAGAAAGTCTCAAACTTGCGGCTTTCCGGGTTGCCCAGGCTTGATGCATAGTCTTGCATATCACTCATGGTGTTTTGCTCCAATTAAAATATGTTTGATGGCGTAACCAGCCTGAGGTGTAGCGGCGAACCCGCTACGCCTCATGGCTGACACAGGCAATAATTACTTGTGAGATACGTCCAGCTTGTCAACGGTGTCGAATTCGAACTTGATCTCTTTCCAGGTCTCCATCGCAGCACCCAGTTCCGGGCTGCTCTTGGCAGCAGTGGTAAGGATGTCCTTGCCTTCCTTCTCAAGTTCACGACCCTGGTTGCGAGCTTCCACGCAGGCCTCGACGGCTACACGGTTGGCAGCTGCGCCAGCGGCGTTGCCCCATGGGTGACCCAGGGTGCCGCCGCCGAACTGCAGTACGGAGTCGTCGCCGAAGATGCTGACCAGCGCCGGCATGTGCCACACGTGGATACCACCGGAAGCAACCGGTAACAGGCCAGGCATAGCGCCCCAATCCTGGTCGAAGAAAATACCGCGTGAACGGTCTTCCTTGTTGTAGGAGTCGCGCATGATGTCGATCCAGCCCAGGGTGGCTTCGCGGTCGCCTTCCAGCTTACCGACAACGGTGCCGGAGTGCAGGTGGTCACCACCGGAGAGACGCAGGATCTTGGTCAGTACACGGAAGTGGATGCCGTGGTGCGGGTTGCGGTCGAGTACCGCGTGCATGGCGCGGTGAATATGCAGCAGCATGCCGTTGTCCTGGCACCATTGCGCCAGCTGGGTGTTGGCCGCCCAGCCGCCGGTGATGTAGTCGTGCATGATGATCGGTGCGCCGATCTCCTTGGCGTACTCGGCGCGCTTCATCATCTCGTCGGAAGTCGGCGCGGTAACGTTCAGGTAGTGGCCCTTGCGCTCGCCGGTCTCGGCCTCCGCTTTCTGGATGGCCTCCATGACGAAGTCGAAACGGTGACGCCAACGCATGAAAGGCTGCGAGTTGACGTTCTCGTCGTCCTTGGTGAAGTCCAGTCCGCCGCGCAGACCTTCGTAGCAGGCGCGTCCGTAGTTCTTCGCCGAGAGTCCCAGCTTGGGCTTGATGGTGCAGCCCAGCAGCGGACGGCCATACTTGTTCAGCATGTCGCGCTCGACCTGGATGCCCTGAGGTGGTCCATTACAGGTCATGACGTAGGCGACGGGGAAGCGGATGTCTTCCAGACGCAGTGCGCGCAGCGCCTTGAAGCCGAAGACGTTGCCGACCAGCGAGGTCATGACGTTGACGACCGAGCCTTCCTCAAAGAGGTCGATCGGGTATGCGATAAAGGCATAGAAGCAGGTGTCGTCGCCGGGAACGTCTTCGATCGCGTAGGCGCGGCCCTTGTAGTAGTCGAGATCAGTCAACAGGTCGGTCCATACTGTCGTCCAGGTTCCGGTTGAAGATTCGGCCGCAACGGCTGCAGCGACCTCTTCACGTGGAACGCCTTCCTGCGGTGTAACCTTGAAGCAGGCCAGGAGGTCTGTGTCTTTCGGAGTGTAATCCGGCATCCAGTAAGTTTCGCGGTACTCTTTTACGCCCGCATCATATTGCTTAGCCATGTTTCATTACCTATTTTTGAGGTTGATTGGTTGTGCGCTGCACATTTTGCTGGAATAAAAGCATAAAGAAAACTAAGTTTTGACTCATCTAAACTAAGTATTTCTTATGCTATCTATGGTAGAATGTTGCCTCGTTATTATTGTGATTCAGGGTCAATCTCCATACCGGCATCGTATACATGAACGATCTGCGATGCAACCAGCATGGTGAGAGAGAGTTAACCCTATGCAATTCTAGTTCCCCGATGCATCTGTTGATATATCACTTCCTTGGTATTCGCTGCTCTTTATTTCGGGGAATACCACATGAAGTTGTGGAACGGGGTAGAGCGTATCAGATGAACGTACACTTAGTCATTGATATTTTGCAGTCTGGTATGCGCCGGAAGGAGCGGCGTTGTCATTCCCGGGTGGAGAGGAGATAAACAGCATGGCGCATACGTCGATACGCCAAATCCAGATCTTTGAGCAGGTAGCGCGATACCAGAGCCATACGCGCGCCTCAGAGGAGTTGCACATGACGCAGCCGGCCGTCTCCATGCAGATGAAGCAGATGGAGGAGAATCTCGGCGTCAGCCTCTTTGACCGGCGGGGGAAAAAACTCAGCTTGACGAAAACCGGCGAGGAGATGAGCAAGCACTGCAGCTATATCGTGCAGGCCTACAACGACATGATCGAGTATGTCGACGAGGTGAAGGGGGGCAAATCCGGCCAGCTCTCCGTATCCGTCGCCAGCACCGCGAACACGTTTGCCACGCACATCCTATCGGCATTCTCGAAGAGACATCCGCAGGTTGCGATCTCCCTGGATATTACCAACAGGCGCAAGATACTCTATCAACTCGACCATTTCGAACCGGACCTTGTCATCATGGGGGAGCCGCCGAAGGGGCTGAGCCTGAACTCGGAAAAGTTCATGCCAAACCCGCTGGTGGTGATCGCCCCGCCGGATCATCCGCTGGCGGACAGTGCGCAGATCAGCCCCGAAGTGCTGGCGAAAGAGCGCTTCGTCGTGCGGGAGAAGGGGTCAGGCACCAGGGAGGCGATTGAGCGCCACTTTGCGAAGCTTGGACAGAAGTGTGGCGGCACGCTGGAGTTGAGTGACAACGAGGCCATCAAGTACGCGGTTGCCGCAGGTTTCGGACTGGGAGTCGTGTCGCTGCATACGATACAGCTGGAACTGAAAAACCTGCTGTTGGTGACACTCGATGTGGAGGGTTTTCCCATCGAGCGGAACTGGCACCTGGTGACGCGCAGTGAAAAAGCGATGACCCCGGTTGCGCGCGCCTTTCGGGAATTCATGCTGCAGGAGGCGAAAAAATACACCAAACTGGTGGAGCAGAGGTAGGGAGCCTCTGCACGAATCCTTTCCATGTCATTTCGATCGCAGGGAGAAATCTTTTCCCCCTCACCCCATCCCTCTCCCTCAGGGAGAGGGGATTTCAACTGGCTGTCAGGAGGGCGGGAGTCACCCAGGGTTTCTCGGGGAAACGTCTCCGGAGGGGAAGCCAATGATATCTCCGCCCTCGCTGGCGAGATCCTGCCTGAGCCGGTCACTCTTCAGCTTTACGAATTTACTGAATTCACACTGGAGTCTCTTCATGGTTTCCAGGGCTCTTTGATCGTAATAGACAAAACGGAAAGGAACGGCGTCAGTCAGGGATGTGCGTGAGCGGGGTGAAAAGTTGCACCAGCTGAGTTCAATCAGACGCCGCCGGGCCACTGCATCGACAAAGATCACCTCTTCGGCATCGATCACAGCGAGGTACTGCATCGATCGAATGGGAACGAAGACCGCGGGGTCACCGCTGTGTTCGAAGAGCAGGTGCATGGCATTGTAGGTCTCGGCGGGAAGAGAGCGTTGCTCACTGCCCAGCTCTGCGTCTCGAAAAAAATATTCTTTACTCTGCATTGGCTGATCCCGGAAAAGGTACCACTCAATCTAACTAAAGCTTAGCATAACCTGTGCTGCATGGCCGCTTCACGCGTCAGTTGAAAACCTCAATCCCGTGGTCACACAGAGCTTCCCCAAGGAGCCTCTGATCGAATGTCATTTCGAGCATAGCGAGAAATCTTGAAATTCATAACTAATTGATATTACATAACATCAGATTTCTCCCTCTGGTCGAAATGACATAAAAGAGGATTCATTCAGGGCCTCCCCAATGAAATACCATTCATTGGTGTAAGATGAGCAGTTAAGCACGCTGTTGAAAACAATTCAGTTCGTTTTTCTGTTGGCCACTTCTTCTCCATGAGCATCTTTTCCCTGCTGTTCTCTTTTCACGGGCGGATCAACCGGATGCTGTACTGGCTGGCGAGCGGGAGCCTGCTGCTGCTGATCTGGCTGCTGATCACGCTGCAACTGCGCGAACTGGTGCTGATCCCCTTTATCTCCCTGGTCCTGCTACAGGTCAGGCGCTGCCGTGACATCGGCTGGTCGCCCTGGCTGGCATTGATCGCACTGGTTCCGGTGATACAGATCATCTTCATGGTCATTGTCGGCATCCCGAAATCACGCTACCCCTACCAGGGGTACGGGTTCGCAGGAACGCGCCGGGAAGCCCTGAAAGACAGTCGCTTCAGGGTGATCCAGTGCGCCAACTGCCAGACGAAGATCAGGGTCGCTTTCCCTCCGCCGGCTGGTGTCGGAAAGTGCCCGCTTTGTCACCATCGCTTCCTGTTGAAGGCTGATGAGTACGGCAATATGACACTCTATGCCCAAGACAATGCCATCAGTCGTGAGAGTGCATTGAATGAGATCACCACAGCTGAGCAGGCCTGCAGGGTACTGGGAGTCGAGAACGGCGCAAACCAGGTGTTGATCAGGAAAGCCTACAAGGAGAAGATGAGCCAGTATCACCCGGACAAGGTCTCTCAACTCGGGATAGAGATCCGTGAACTGGCGGATCAAAAATCCAAACAGATCAACAGGGCTTATCGCTTTTTAATACAATCTCTATAACACGGTACACATGCTAGCCTGTTGGTGTTGGTTGCAAAAACCATCGGGCAATACACATACTGGTTACTGTTTTCTGATCAGCTGCACAAAAGCCATGTCGTAGCGGTTCTTC
>JBDLII010000005.1:0-34711 GCA_039714995.1 Pseudomonadota bacterium | reverse complement strand
TATTATTAGAGTGAAAGGAAAACAAAATGTAACTATTCAGCACAATCAAGAACGTCACTGCAATTGGGTATATCTTCCGGAAAACGCCGTAAATACCTCCATGTAGGCTCGCGTCGGCATCCATGCCTCCGACGTTTCCTACAGATACACCCAATAGCAGTGACTTGTCAGTTGAAATAACAAGGTGCTGAACAGTTACAACAAAATAAGCATACCATGCCCGCCCTCAGGGTAAGGAACAGATTTAGGGAAGCTCTGAATGAATCGCCTCAACCTGTCATTGCGAGCGCAGCGAAGCAATCTCAGTCGTCAAATCAAAGGCTTGGAGATTGCTTCGTCACTACGCTCCTCGCAATGGCGATTCATTCAGGGGTTCCTTGGCTGGTTGTCGATACGGCATTTACATCTCAATCACTGCAGTTGCCATTCACCAGGTTCAGCTTCATGCCACGAGTTGCTATGGTCACCGGTGCAGCCATGGTCGTCTCAAGATGCCTGGCGAGAGTCTGCGACGCCTGCGCTTCGCCATGCACCAGAAAGAGCGGCGGCCGCTTGTTGAAGCCGGCATACCAGTGACTCAGTCCGGCCTGGTCAGCATGCGCCGACAAACCGCCGACCGTGTGGATTTTGGCGCCAACCCTGATGGTTTCTCCCCATAGAGTGACACGCTGTTTACCATCTACCAGTGCGCGCCCCAGGGTTCCCTCTGCCTGATAACCGACAATGACAATATGACACTCCTTGCGCCACAGATTGTGTTTCAGATGGTGCTTGATGCGGCCGCCGGTACACATTCCGCTGCCTGCAATGATAATCGCACCGGCGCGAACGCGATTGAGCTGCATCGACTCTTCCGCGGTACGCAGCAGCGAGAGTGTGGGCAGCAGGTTGCGCTGCTGATGCTGCTGCCACATCTGCCTGGATTCCGCATCGAACAGCCGGCTGTTGTTTGCATAAGCCTCGGTTGCTTCAATCGCCATGGGGCTGTCGAGAAAAATCTTCCAGCGGTCAACACCCCACTCCTTGTAATATTTGGCAAACAGAAACAGGATCTCCTGGGTTCGCCCGACTGCAAAAGCCGGAATCAGGATATTCCCCCTGCCATTTTGCACTGCCTCATTAAAGACCTCCCTGATCTCCTCCCGTGTCTCATCCCAACTGCGGTGCAGACGATCACCATAGGTGCTCTCCATAATGACATAATCCGCTTCCTCGATGATTGCCGGATCCCTGAGCACCGGCATCCCGGAGCGCCCCAGATCGCCACTGTAGACCAGTTTGCGACTCACACCATGGTGCTGCAGCCAGAGTTCGGTGATGGATGAACCCAGGATATGCCCCGCTTCAGAGAAACGCAGAGTCACGCCGGGAACGACTTCGATCCTGTTTCCATACTCGACCGCCTGAAAGAGGGCAAAGGTCTGCTCCACATCATCCTGTGTATAGAGCGGTTCGAGCAGTGAGAGACCCTTGCGTTCACGCTTGCGGTTTTGCCACTCGGTCTCCTTCTCGTTGAGATAAGCGCTATCCCTGAGCATGACACGGCACAGATCACAGCTTGCCTGTTGAGCAAAAATCGTACCCTTGAAGCCGCGTTTGACCAGCAGAGGGATGCGCGCCGAATGATCGATGTGCGCATGGCTGAGTATCACGGCGTCGATACTCCCGGGATCGAAAGCAAAGGGATCCCTGTTGCGCACCTCGTCTTTCGCACTCCCCTGGATCAGACCACAATCGAGCAGGATACGGACATCGCCAATCTGTACAAGATGGCAGGAACCGGTCACCTCCCCGGCCGCACCATAAAACTCGACTTGCATGGTCATCGTTTATCTCCGCTCGTAGTGAAAACGCGTCATACCGGGAATTCCCTTCAGGGAGGCTCTGAACGAATCGTCATTGCGAGGAGCACAGCGACGAAGCAATCTCCAAGCCTTTGATTATCAACACGAGATTGCTTCGCCTACATGGATGTAGGTGAGGGGCGTGAGCAGGATGCGGAAGCTTCGCTGCGCTCGCAATGACGCATGATGGTGATTCTTTTAGAGCTTCCCTATGGTTAATTTGCAGACAGCAGATAGTAGCCGCTTACTTTCTGGTTCTCTCCTGCAAAGCTGACTGAATTTTCAGCAGCTCGATGATGTTCTCCAGGTCTATGATCCCAACCAGGCTGCCCGATCTGGTCACGGCGATAATTTTGCTGCCGCTGCTCTGAAAGCGCTCCAGCACAAGTTGCAACGGCTCCCTGCTCTCGACACGCTGAACATCGCGCTGCATAAATTCAGACGTGAGTGAATGCTTGCCTTTATCACTGAGCCCCGTCAGTAGTTCACTCTGTCCCAGCACACCAATGACCTTGTCACCGGACAACACTGGAAACTCCTTCTGCGTACCGGAAAGCGTCAGTTCAACAGCGCGCACCAGCGGGTCATCCGGGTGCAGAACTTCAAAATTGGTCTGCATCGCGTCTCCCACCTTGACGCCGGAGAGACTCGATTTCAGTGTCGCATTCTGTGCTTCCGCTGCAGCTCCGATCCAGACAAAAAGCGCGATAAAGATCAGAAAAGGGTTGTATAACACCCCCAAAAAACCAAAGATCAGCGCGATCGATTGGCCGATAGATGCCGCTACCTGTGTCGCACTGACATGATCCATGCGCATCGCCAGTATGGCCCGCAGTATGCGCCCGCCATCCATCGGGAATGCCGGTAGCAGATTGAACAGCGCCAGAAAAATATTGAGCAGCATCAATCGCTGTATGAAACCGCCGTCAGCCAACGCAAGCGGTTCCGCGGAGACAAAAGCGCCATTGACGCCTGATACAATGAACAACAGCAAGGCTATCACCAGGTTGACCGCCGGCCCGGCGAGTGCGACGATGATCTCCTCGCGCGGATCGTCCGGCATCTTCTCCAGCTGGGCAACGCCACCAATCGGAAGCAGCGTGATGTTGCGTGTCGCGATGCCGTAGCGTCTTGCTGTCAAGGCATGGCCAAACTCATGCAGCACCACAGATGTGAACAGCAGCAGGATAAAACCTACTCCACTGAATACCGCCAGCATGGTGCCCCCCGCCTTCCAGTAGACGAGCCCCAGCCACAGAATCAGGATGAAAAAGGTTGCATGGACATAGATATCGATGCCGGCAATGCGCGCTATTTTCCATGACCATTTCATCTTACGCAGCCTCGCTAGTCACTTACCGATACAAAAACTGGAGAAGATCTCTCCCAGCAGATCGTCTGCGGTATATTCACCGGTGATCTCGCCAAGGGCATTCTGCGCCTGGCGCAGATCCTCCGCCAATAACTCACCGGAGAGCTGATTTTCAAGGGCATCTCTGCCAGATTCAATGAAAGTGAGTGCTCGCTTTATTGCGTCGAGGTGACGCCTCCTGGCGATAAATTCACCCTCATCCTCGCCATGATAGCCCATGCTCTGCTTGAGATGTTCGCGCAACAAATCGACGCCTTCGCCCGATTTGGCGGAGAGTGACACCGTTACAGTCGATGCATCCTTCGTGATAGCGCCGCGACGACCATCCGTTGTGTCGATTTTATTGCAAATCAGGGTTACCGGGACATCCTGCGGCAGCGCGGCGATTGCCTCGGCATCCTGGTCAATATCCTCGTGCGCATCGTAGACCCACAGGATCATGTCGGCTGATTTGATCTCTTCCCTGGCGCGCCGGATGCCCTCCAGCTCCACGGCATCTTCGCTATGGCGCAGTCCGGCGGTATCGATCAGGTGCAGCGGCATACCGTCGATCTGAATCTGTTCGCGCAGCAGATCCCGGGTGGTGCCGGCAACCTCTGTGACGATCGCCGTATCCCGCCCGCTCAGCGCATTGAGCAGACTCGATTTGCCTGCATTGGGGCGTCCGGCGATAACCAGTTGCATGCCGTCGCGCAACAGTGTGCCTATCCTGGCACTTTGCTGTATATGTTCCGTCTTATCGATGATAGAGTGTAAGCGATTACTCACTATTCCATCACTGAGAAAGTCGATCTCCTCCTCGGGAAAATCGATCGCAGCCTCGACATAGAGGCGCAGCTGGATCATATCGTCAACGAGCTGGTGGATCTGGCGCGAAAAGAGTCCGAGCAGCGAGCGGTTGGCCAGGCGGGCAGCAGCGCGCGATCCGGAATCGATCAGGTCAGCGATCGCCTCGGCCTGGGCAAGATCCAGTTTGTTGTTCAGAAAAGCCCGCTCGGAAAATTCACCGGGACGGGCAACTCTTGCGCCCAGCTCCAGGACCCGCTCGATCAGCATATCCATGACAACGGGGCCGCCGTGTCCCTGCAGCTCGATGACATCTTCTCCGGTAAAGGAGTAGGGCCCTGGAAAATAGAGCACAATGCCCTCATCAATGACTTCACCGTGCTGATCCAGAAATTTGCGATAGCCGGCAAAGCGCGGTTTTGGCAGGTCACCGACGATCGGTGTGGCGAAGTTGGACAGCCCGACGCCGGAGATGCGGATGATTCCCACACCGCCTCGACCGGGCGGCGTCGCAATAGCGCAGATGGTTTCGCTTGTGTTGTCCATGGATCTATTTTGCCACACTCGATTTCACTACATCATCCTCATCGCAAAAAAACCCTGCCGGGTCGGGGACCTGGCAGGGTTTTTCATGAATAATTCAGTGTAGGACGGCCAGTCAGGTGGCGTTTTCAATCTTTTTGGTAATAACGTACTGCTGGGCGATAGAGAGCAGGTTGTTGACGACCCAGTAGAGCACCAGTCCCGCCGGAAAGAAGGCGAAAAAGAAGGTGAAGACGATAGGCAGCATCTGCATCATCTTGGCCTGCATCGGATCGGGTGGCGCCGGATTGAGTTTTTGCTGCACAAACATGCTGATACCCATGACCAGCGGCAGGATGAAATAGGGGTCTTTGGTGGAGAGATCCTGAATCCACAGGGCCCAGGGCGCCTGGCGCAGCTCGACGCTCTCCATCAGCACCCAGTAGAGCGCGATAAAGAACGGCATCTGTACCAGCATGGGCAGGCAGCCGCCCAGCGGGTTGATTTTTTCCGTCTTGTAGAGCTCCATCATCGCCTGCTGCATGCGCTGCTTGTCATCGCCGTAGCGGTCTTTCAACGCCTGGATGCGCGGCGTCATCTTGCGCATGTTAGCCATCGAGCGGTAACTGGTCTCCGACAACTTGTAGAAGGCGATTTTCAACAGGATGGTAAAGAGGATGATCGCCCAGCCCCAGTTTCCGACGACACCATGGATTTTCTGCAGTACCCAGAACATCGGTTTGGCCAGAAATGCCAGCCAGCCGTAATCCCGGACAAGTTCCAGACCTTCGGCGGTCGTCTGCAGCTGCGTGTCCAGCTTGGGCCCGATAAACAGCGCTGATTGAAACCTGTGGTTCTCTCCGGGCTGTAGGGTGATCGACGGCGAATAGCTGCCTATCATGTACCTGTCGTTGCCCAGCGCCTTGCTGTAGAGGTGATTTTTCTGATCTTGTGCTGGAACCCAGACACCGGCGAAATAGTGCTGCATCATCGTGATCCAGCCGCCGGCCGTGTCGACATCCAGTTTGGACTCAGCCATGTCGTCATAGTCATACTTGGTGAATTTTTTCTCGTCCGTGTAGTATCCGCCACCCATGTAGAACATCATGAAGGCTCCAGCTTCCTCATCATAATTGACACGCTGCAGCTGCTGATAGCTTCTTCCAGCCCACACATCCTGGCTGTTGTTTGTCACCTCATGCTCAACACCAATCTTGTAGCTGCCGCGCTCTAAGCTATAGTGTTTACTTACTTCAACACCGGTACCCGTTGCCCATTTCAATGTTACCCTGAGCGCATCCTCGCCATCGGCCAATTTGTAATCACTCTTTTCAAACTGGTAGATTGCCTTGTCATGCTTTGGAGCCAGCTCCGCAGATGCGCCGATCAAACCGGATTGCGCAACAAAATAACGGGAAGGCTCCCTGGTCAGCAATCTGATCTTCTCCTCGGGGTTCTCCACGGCGACAGGCATCGTCATAAGATTTGATTCAACGATGCTGCCACCACGGCTGTCGATCTTGAGATCCAGGACATCCGTGGTGATACGCACGATGTCTCCCTGTTTTTCATCGCCTTGAAGAGGAGCCGGCGCAGGCACAGCCGGCGTCGCTAACGGCACATCGCCCTGATCAGCGCTGCTGGCTGTAGTCGAGGGAGCGGGAACAGTTGACGCATCACCGGCTGCTGGCGGCGTCGCTTGCGAGGTTGTTGTGACGGGGTAATCCTGCTGCCATGCCTGATAGAGAGAGAGTGAGACCAGTCCCAGGGCAAAAAAGAGTATCAGTCGGACGTTATCCATCAGTGGATCCGGTGGTAGGAGAGGATTGTTGCTTTGATTGATGATTCAAGAGTCGTTCCCAGTGCCGCGCTAATGAGCGTGACAGCTGACGGTTTGTCGCTGACGCTGTATCTCTGCGCGCCAATACGACAAAATCATGGTCTTGCAGCTGGTGAAGACGAAAACTTTCACGAATGACACGTTTGATCCTGTTTCTGTCAACAGCACGGGGAATCTGCTTTTTAGCAATCGCAAGCCCCAGCCTGGCCTGGCGACCAGCATGTTCACGCATCAATACGGTGAAATAGCGATCACTTGAACGCCTGGCCTTGTTGAAAACCCGCTTGAAGTCAACAGCAGTCAGTAGTCTCTGGTGCCGTGTAAATGCATGGGATGCTGGAATTATGAAGACGCCAGACGGGCACGGCCCTTTGCGCGGCGTGCGTTGATGACTTTACGCCCGGATTTGGTCGCCATGCGAGCGCGAAAACCGTGTGTGCGCACACGCTTGAGGTTACTTGGTTGGAATGTTCTTTTCATGTTGCCGTCTCGACCAGGTATCTGGAAAAAGTCGCATATTTTATTGCGTAATCTCTTTTACTGTCAAATAGATTTTGAAAGGTCGCCCATAACATCAGTCTGAATGTCATTTCATCATGGCCGTCAGGCAATTCTTGCAAAGCCGGCCATCAATAATACAGCGTGACTTTGACTGCATCTTCAGGTATTAATTTTATTTATTATATCAATATGATAGATCGATGAGTAGCCCATTAAAAAAAAATCATTTTGCTGTGGATAACTTTCATTCGTAGGGTTAAACTAGTTGGAAAATAGAATAAACGGCATCTCTCAGAAGAGCACCATCTCAGCACGCCATGAAGGGCAGGGTTGCGATTTGCTTTTCAGGGCTGTCTGCCGAATAACTACTTCTGCACACTCAGCATTTGTACATCACTGAACGGCGGATGCCGGAAGCGGCCAGGGACGTATTCACACCTCTGTGAAAAGCGGGTCTCAACCCTGCAGTGACTCAAACGAGGCACGGATATTTTGAGAAGTAATAATGATCACAAACTTCTCAATAACCCCGTGGGAGAAAGAAGAGGCTCGGGATTTGCCTTTCAGAGCTGTATAAAAACAATGCATGGACGTTTTGAGAAGTTACGACAATAAAACATAACCCATTGATATTAATAATAAATTTTGGATATCACATTGAATAATTGGCAACGCTGTCTGGAATTGCTGGAAGGTGAGGTGCCTGCTCAGCAATTTAATACCTGGATACGGCCCTTGCAGTCGATTGAAGAGACGGGAATTATCCGTCTACTGGCGCCGAATGCTTTTGTGCTCGACTGGGTGCAAAATAACTATCTCAGGCGTCTGAAAGAGCTGTCGATTCAGATCTGGTCACATGACTCTCCCGAGATACGGCTCGAGATAGGTAGCATTGACGCGCCCGGCGATGAAGCGAAAATAACTCCTGAGCAGGAGCCGGCGGCGGCTGAACCCGCCTGGTCCTCGGCAGCGACTAAAAAACCAGCCATCCGGGTCATCAGTAATCTGAACCAGGGCTTTAACTTTGATAACTTTGTCGAGGGAAAATCGAACCAGTTGGCGCGCGCAGCCTCCATGCAGGTTGCAGCCAATCCCGGCAAAGCCTACAACCCGCTGTTCATCTACGGGGGCGTCGGCCTGGGAAAAACGCACTTGATGCATGCTGTTGGCAACGACATTATCGCCGATAAACCTGATAGACGCGTCATCTATCTTCATTCTGAAAGCTTCGTGGCAGAGATGGTCAAGGCTCTGCAGCACAATGCGATTGATGAATTCAAACAAAAATACCGCAGCGTCAATGCACTGTTGATCGATGATGTGCAATTTTTTGCACGCAAGGAGCGCTCACAGGAGGAGTTTTTTCACACCTTCAACGCCCTGTTTGAATCGCAGCAACAGATCATCATGACCAGCGACCGCTATCCCAAGGAGCTAAGTGGTCTCGAGGATCGCCTCAAATCCCGTTTTGGCTGGGGATTGACGGTTGCTATTGAACCTCCTGATCTGGAAACCAGGGTTGCAATCATTAAATCCAAAGCCAACAAACTCTTTGATGTTGATCTGCCCGATGAGGTCGCCTTTTTCATCGGTGAACGCGTACGCTCAAACATTCGGGAACTGGAGGGAGCCCTGCGGCGGATTGTTGCAAATGCCCAGTTTACCGGAGATCAGATCAGTATCGATTTCGCCAGGCATGCATTGCGCGACATGATTGCCGCCCAGGACAAAGTCGTCTCCATCGAAAATATTCAAAAGGTCGTGGCTGAGTATTTCAACCTGAGGAGATCAGACCTTCTTTCGGCAAAACGTACCCGTAGCATTGCAAGGCCGCGTCAGATTGCCATGGCACTGGCAAAAGAGCTGACCAACCACAGCCTCCCCGAGATCGGTGACAATTTTGGTGGGCGTGACCATACAACCGTCCTCTATGCAACACGCAAAATTCAGGAATTGAGAGCGTCAGATCATCGACTGAATGAGGACTATCAGGCGCTGTTGAGAATTTTATCCCATTAACTGTGAATAACCGGTTAGGAATCGCTGAATGCTTTTTCAATTTCTGGTTATCCACAATCAATTGACAGCTTGATCAGTGGTCTTACAGGCGGAAATTCTCTTTACGATCATGATAACTTACTGATTAAAAGAAATAATTTGGATTTTTCCACAGATTTGTTACGCAGTAATAGTAATAATAAACTTCTATATAACATTAATAGGTTATTAATGGGATGATCATCAATACGACGCGTGAAATGCTCCTCGGGCCACTACTTCAGATCAATGGTGTTGTCGAACGACGTCAGACTTTGCCAATCCTTGCAAATGTACTGATTCAGTGCCAATCAGATCAATTGACCCTGATTGCAACAGATCTTGAGGTCGAGATTCAGACGACGATGCCTGCGGAGTGCAGCGAGGCCCGCGAAATCACACTACCCGCAAGAAAATTACTGGATATCTGCAAGGCGCTTCCCGAAGGATTGGATATCTCCATCAACGTCGAAAAAGAGAGAGCGCTGTTGAGGGCGGGAAGAGGTCGCTATTCACTCGGTATTCTCCCTGCTACTGAATATCCTGCAATTGAATCGCATGACTCCCTGCAGCAGATTAGTATCCCTGAAAATCGATTCAAGCAACTGCTTGACAAAACCGCTTTTGCGATGGCACAGCAGGATGTGCGCTATTATCTCAATGGCTTGCTGCTTGAGATTACCCAGGATAGAGCCCGCGCCGTCTCGACGGATGGTCATCGTTTGGCTCTCTGTGATGTCGCTATTCAACTGGATAGCGGTGAACACCACAAAATCATACTTCCACGAAAAGCAGTCCTGGAATTTGGGAGAATGCTCACTGAATCGGACGAACCTGTTACCATCTCTTTAAGTTCAAACCATGTCCGTTTTCAGCGCAGCAACACAGTCTTTACTTCAAAGCTGATTGATGGAAATTTTCCCGATTATGAAAGAGTCATACCTGCACCAGGTGGCTCAGTCATGGAGGTCAGCACCGATCTGTTGAAGCAGGCTTTGCAGAGAGCCGCGATCCTTTCGAATGAAAAATATCGGGGCATCCGTTTTTCTTTTAATGAGAATGCATTGACGCTGACTGCCAGCAACCCCGAGCATGATGAAGCAGAAGAGATTCTTGAAGTTGCTTATGATGGAGATGAGATGTCCATCGGCTTTAATGTCGGATATGTTCTTGATGCTTTGAATGCTATCGATACGGAAGAAGTTCATTTTGTACTGTCAGACCCTGGCAGCAGCAGTGTCCTGACCAACAAGGACAGGGATGATTGTCTCTATGTCATCATGCCTATGCGACTCTAAAGTCTCCACAGAGATTTTTGTACGCAAGGCCTATCGATGCAACCACTAACGACCGGTCGTGTTCAAAAGTTGCAACTCACTCAATCCATGTTTTTTCCCTCTCTGCTGACTCGCTACCCCTGTTTGCATCACTTACAGCAACAGACTATTGAGCGATGCTAGATCATCCTATCTCTATTCAGTGCCAAATCACTAGTTGTTGATCGACACCTGGACAACGTATACACAACCAAGATGTTTACACAATTCCAGATCGAGAATTTCAGAAATATCGCTCAAGCGACATTGCAATTTTCGAGTGGATTTAATCTCATTGTCGGTGATAATGGCGCCGGGAAAACATCCATCCTCGAAGCTATGGCTTTTCTTGCACGCGGGCAGTCATACCGCACCACGAAGATTTCAAGTTTGATCAAGGAACAGTGCGACTATTTTCAGCTGTTGGCAAGGCTCGATAGTGGTGAGGTGCTTGGTCTGAGGCGCTCTGCAAGCGAGATGACTGCTCGCATGAACGGCCTGGCTGTTACAAAACAATCGGCAATTGCACAATGTATCCCTCTCTATTTCATATCACCAGGTTCACATGAGCTGATCGAGGGAGGTCCCGAATACAGACGGCGTTTCATCGATTGGGGTGTGTTTCATCTTGAACAGGGTTACAGCAAATTGATGCAGGAGTTTCGGCGAACGCTAAAACAACGCAATGCAGCCTTGCAGTCAAATAATCCGACTTCTCCATGGGACAGTGGTTTAATTCGGTGTGTAGAGAAGATCGACAAGATTCGAAAAGCGTATGTCGAAAAAATTACTCCACTTCTGCTTGGGAACTTCAATCACTTGACAGACATGGATGGAATCTCTCTCAGTTATCACCCAGGTTGGAGACAAGGTGAGGAATACGCAGAGCAGTTAACGGAGAAACTCGCCATTGATCGTGAGCGGGGGTTTACAAGCATTGGTCCTCACCGGGCTGACCTGATGATTAAGGTCGATGGGGTGTTAGCGCGAGAATATCTATCGCGCGGCCAGCAAAAACTGGCAGTGATTGCATTAATCCTCTCGCAGGCTGCATTGTCTTCACAACATAAAATCCCACTCTTACTCATTGATGATCTCGCTTCTGAACTTGACAAGTCTCATCAGTTGAAGCTTCTCCACCTCATTGGGGAGAGCGAGTGCCAGACGGTGATTACTTCGACCAGTAATGATATGTTTGAGGGAAATGATCAGGCAACAATGTTTCACGTGGAACATGGAAGCGTTGCATCTATGGGGTAGTGATACATTTGCTGCTTTAGATGCGTTGCTGTGCACCCTAATCGTATCTGCTTGTTGAATGGATTGTGTAAGCCCAGGTATGAAAATCTATCTTGCGAGTTGAACACTGCTCGCTCCAAACGATACATCTCAGGTCAGCATTGTTTCATTCCTCATTCCTCATTCCTCATTCCTCATTGATCACGGCAAGGATGGTTCTCAACTGCCATAGAGTAGACTCCTGATTCGGAAATACTCTTACAATCACACCCGTATTGACACCTGTGGTGAACCTCAGCCGCAATATCCTTGGCAAGGGGGTGAAGCTATTCCCCTCCGTGCAGTATCTCGTTGCGAAACACCACGGGAGCTCTGCATCCCAAATTTTTTACGTTGAGGGTACATTAGATTGACGGCTCAATATTACTTGGGGTGAACATGCCGATGCGACCTGATGCGAAGCGTCGCAGGCAAACCAGAGTGTTGCAAACTTTAGGTACGATCTGTTAGCCAATTTTCCAAGTGTGGATTCTTGTGCTTATTGCACTCCATCATCGCCAGGTGATTGACCTCTAAGTCGGTTCGGCCACATGCATTCCAACTAGCATGTAGTTCGATGCCGATAGGTTTCCTGATCGCGGCAAGCCGCCATGCTGGATGGTGTGCCCCGTCAGATGAAGCAGGAAGCATTGCCGAGGTGGGTCCAGGAAGACCGCATTGCCACCCCGCATCTTCAATCCGGGAAGAATTGGTGAAGTCATACAGGGTCACACACATGGCTCTTGAGAAACTCACACAAGATAACCAAGTCGCATTGATCGCCATCTATAAACCCAGAGCCGAATCACGGCTACAGGCTAAGTACCGTGTGATGGATACCCCTATATCAATCACCCGCTTGCTTTCGCCGCGTTTCTGATTACTCAACCGCAAGTACAGCGACTAATTCAGTGGGGCCGGGCTATAAAGGCAGTAGAGAACGAAACAACCAAATCTGAGGTTGTGATGTCGATGTCTGCATTATCAGCTATTAAGCGCAGTGTTCCACGTGGAACACTGCTTATTGTATTGATGATCAATTAGACACTCTGAAGAAATGATGTCTGAATCAATTAGAGAAAATATGTTCAAAGATTGAATGTGATAGTGAGATATAAGTTTGATCTACCCATGATTACCCATGAGGCTCAGCTATCAAGCTACCAGGTGTTGCAGGATGAATCTGTAGGAAAGCACGGGATAAAATCATGGCTTCAATCAGATTCAGCTTCAGACGGGGCTCGGATTGCCACAGCCTCCGAAGCAATATGGCTCGGACTCACAATGCGGTAACGCACTATTCTATTCGCGGTGGTTGAGTATTTTTGTCTGTCCCGAGTGTGGGCGTGTCGATGCTTGTGAAATAGTGGTACGTAGCGTGTCTATTGTCACAGATGTAACCGATAGACTTCTGTAACCAACGGCTCCATTTTGAGTAAACCAAATTCCAGGTGATGAGGTGTGTTCTTAGTGTATATCTCCTGATGCAATAATGAATGGTGTTTCTGTACTCGAATTGAAACGGCAGGTTGCAATTGCCTATGTGGCCACTTGGCGCATGAAGAATTATTTGCCGCAAGTCATGTAGGGGCGTGACGATAGCAAACCGCTGTCAGCTATCATCCAGGTGGTTGATGCCTATTCGGGGGGTGAGAGCAGAGTTGGAAAACGTGGCAGGGGTGCGACGGTGGAGACGCCATTTGTGGCGGCTGCGTAGATTAATAAGCACGGCCATCCGATCGCCTGTGCCTCACAAACTGAAAAGCTTCCGCAAAGAGGGGGTTGCTCGAAAGGTTTGTTGGCATTTGATATCTGCGAGTTTTATCGTCTCTGATCGACCATACGATTAGCCTGCTGTCGAAAAGTCTGGATGTCGGTATTCAGGCCGCATACTGTTACGGGCGATGGGTCAGCTACTGTGTGTCGCCCTGGCTGGTTTCACTTTGATCAAGGCTGGCAGTAATGTAAAGAGTTCGTTATCTATACAACAACTATTTAGTACATCTGTGATCGTCACTGCTATTGGGCATATCTTCCGGAAAACGCCGTCAATACCTCCATGTAGGCTCGCGTCGGCATCCATGCCTCCGACGTTTCCTACAGATACACCCAATAGCAGTGAATGAACTTGCGAATTTGAAAAGATGCTGAATATTTACAGAATTCGAAGCATGGCTCGTACCATGCGATCAGCGGAAGGCAACAGCCCTATTATCTGGTGAGGTATTGCTATCGGTTCAATCGCCGCTATGAGCTAGAGGACATGAATCCTTGTCTTGCTTTTGTTGTCGTCAGGACATAGCCCATGCCGTAGCCGCTCCTTGCATGGCTGATGCTTGGGGTAGTCAGGTGGTACATTGATGGCGGCAATAAACCTGAGTGTAACGTGTTTGGTGAAACAGTGTTCCACGTGGAACATATGAAGAGATATTCCGAGCCTGCACGGAGATATTTATGGCGTTTTCTTAAGGTATACCCAATCAAAGTGACGCTCCCGCATGTGCTGGCTTGTTATCGAGATACTTTAATCATGATCAATAAGATAGGGTATAATGCCACGGTTATTTGGAGAAATTTATGAGTTATGATTCAACCTCGATAAAAGTACTGAAGGGCCTTGATGCGGTTCGCAAGCGACCCGGGATGTATATTGGCGATACCGATGATGGTACCGGCCTGCACCATATGGTATTTGAGGTTGTAGATAACTCGATTGATGAGGTTCTGGCGGGTTATTGCCACGAAGCAAAGGTTACTATACACACAGATGGCTCTGTCACCGTCTCCGATGATGGTCGCGGTATACCTGTCGATATTCATGAAGAGGAGCAGGTTTCAGCGGCAGAAGTGATTATGACGGTGCTTCATGCCGGTGGTAAGTTTGATGATAACTCGTACAAGGTTTCAGGTGGGCTTCATGGCGTCGGCGTGTCAGTTGTTAACGCCCTGTCAGATACTCTTGAGATGACGATCAGGCGTGACGGTAAAATCCATACCCAGACATACCACATGGGAGTACCCGATGCGCCACTCGCAGTCGTCGGCGATACTGATGAGACAGGCACCGATATCCGTTTCAAGCCAAGTTCTCATGTCTTTACTGATACGGAATTCCATTATGATATTCTGGCAAAGCGATTGCGGGAGCTCTCCTTTCTGAATTCCGGTGCACGTATTGTCCTGACCGATGAACGTAGCGATAAGAGGGATGTATTTGAGTATGAGGGTGGAATTCGCTCATTCGTCCAACATCTCAACCGCAATAAAACACCTGTCCATCAAAAAGTTCTGGATTTTGTTGCAGACAAGGATGATGTCACCGTAGAACTGGCTATGCAATGGAATGAGTCCTACCAGGAGAACATCTTCTGCTATACCAATAATATTCCGCAACGCGATGGAGGTACACATCTCGCCGGTTTCAGATCTGCGCTGACACGCACGCTCAACCAGTACATCGAAAGAGAGGCGGTCGCTAAAAAGCACAAGGTCAAACCCAGTGGTGAGGATGCCAGGGAGGGGCTGACGGCCGTGCTGTCAGTGAAAATTCCCGATCCCAAGTTTTCATCCCAGACAAAAGACAAGCTGGTTTCATCGGAGATCAAGGGGATTGTCGAGGCGCTGGTTTCTGAAAATCTCAATGATTTTCTGCTTGAAAATCCTGGCGATGCGAGGACGATCACCAATAAGATGGTTGAGGCAGCGAGGGCGCGCGAAGCTGCCAGAAAAGCGCGGGAGATGACCCGGCGAAAAAATGTGTTGGACATTGCGGGGCTTCCGGGGAAATTGGCCGACTGCCAGGAGAAGGATCCTGCAAACAGTGAAATCTACCTGGTGGAGGGAGATTCGGCAGGCGGCTCCGCCAAACAGGGACGCGATCGAAAAAACCAGGCAATCCTGCCGCTCAGGGGTAAAATCCTGAATGTCGAAAAAGCGCGCTTTGACAAGATGATCTCCTCCCAGGAGGTCGGAACCTTGATTACCGCACTGGGTTGTGGGATCGGCAGGGACGATTTCGACGCCGAAAAACTACGCTATCATCGGATTATCATCATGACCGATGCTGATGTCGACGGCGCTCATATTCGCACCCTGCTGCTGACCTTCTTCTATCGCCAGATGCGCGAACTTGTTGAACGCGGTCATATCTATATTGCCCAGCCGCCGCTCTACAAGGTAAAGAAGGGAAAGCAGGAGCGCTATCTCAAGGATGATACGGAACTCGATCAATACCTGCTTCAGAGTGCGCTGGATAAAGCACAGCTGCATGTGAATTCTGAAGCACCGCCACTCTCAGATACCGCACTGGAAGCCTTGTCGATAAATTTTGTTGCGACACGAGGAGTGATGCAGCGACTGTCGAAGCGCTATCATCCTGCTGTTGTCAACAAACTGCTTGTCATGCAGGCACTCTCTGCTGAGTTGTTTCGGGACCAATCACAGCTTCAGCAATGGGTGCAAGAGTACCAGGCCTTGCTGAACGCCGATGCCCCATCCTCTGAAATGTTTCAGGTCGAGGTTTTCGAGGAGCAGGATCAGGCCCAGACGGCTCTGCGCATTATCCACGCCGTTCACGGGATAGAGAGTGAACAGATCTTCAACCAGGAGTTTTTCAGAGCCTCGGATTATCAGAAAATCGCCAGCATGCATGAACAGCTGCATGGCTTAATTGGTGAGGGGGCCTTTGTCGAACGTGGTGAAAAGCGCATAACGATCGAGACATTTCAGGATGCCTTTGACTGGTTGATGGAGGAAGCCAGGCGTGGCCAGCATATACAGCGCTACAAAGGGCTGGGCGAGATGAATCCCGAGCAGTTGTGGGAGACAACGATGGACCCCAATGTGCGTCGTCTGCTACAGGTCACGATCGAGGATGCTATCGCCGCGGATGAGGTATTTACGACATTGATGGGAGATCATGTCGAACCACGGCGTGAGTTTATCGAGCGCAATGCGCTCGATGTCGAGAATCTCGATATTTGAGTAACATCATACGGAACTATTCAGCTCAGGAAGAGATCCTGACGGTTCTTGAGTATCGCTTCAGGAAAACAGCGTCAATACATCCATGTAGGCTTGTACAGATCGAGAAGTGGGTCATGGTCGACCATCAGCTGAGATTGGCATAGTTGACGACGAGCCACTTGACGCCCTCTGATTCGAAATTAATCTGCACCCTGGCTGAAGCCCCCTCTCCCTCGCTGTTCAGAATCACACCTTCGCCAAATTTGGGATGCCTGACCTTCTGACCCAGGTGGTAAAGCCCTTCGTCCGGGCCCGGGGTGTGTGAGGAGGGAGTATAGGGACGTGTAATTTGTGGCTTCGACCTGATTTCATGCAGGTGCTGGGGCGGGATTTCACGCAGAAAACGTGATGGCAGCGGGTAGTTTTCGCTGCCGTGCAGTCGGCGGCTCTCGGCATGGCTGAGCGTTAACTGTTGCATGGCGCGCGTCATCCCGACATAGCAGAGTCGCCGCTCCTCTTCGAGCTTGTCGGGATCTTCTGCCGACATACGATGGGGAAACAACCCCTCTTCCACTCCACCGATATAGACGACTGGAAATTCGAGACCTTTGGCGCTATGCAGCGTCATCAGCTGGATGCAGTCTTCATAGGCCTGGGCCTGGTTCTCTCCGGCTTCGAGTGATGCATGGGCAAGAAATGCCTCCAGGTCACTGAGCAGTTCATCTTCCTGATTGATAAACTGTTGAGCTGCAGTGACAAGTTCGTCCAGATTTTCGATACGATCCTGACCCTTGCCATCCCGGCTTTTTTTAAAGTGATCCCTCAAGCCGGAGTTGTTGATAGCGCGGGAGAGTGTTTCGCCGAGAGACAGCTCCTCCTCTGTCTCACCGCTGCTACTTCCCGTGATGAGGTCGTTAAAGCGTTGCAGCGCATTGGCGGCCCTCGCCTGCATTGTGCCGCCTTGATGAAGTTCAGTGGATGCTTGCCACAGCGAGCAAGAGAAGTCACGCGCATGCTGGCGAACCGCATCGAGTGTTCTGGGTCCGATGCCGCGCGGCGGCTGGTTGACGGCACGCTCGAAGGCGACATCATCATGCGGGTTGCTGATCAGGCGTACGTAGGCCAGTGCATCCTTGACTTCGGCGCGTTCAAAGAAACGCATGCCGCCGTAAACGCGATAAGGAATTCCAGACTGCAGCAGCGCCTCTTCAAACAGACGTGACTGGGCTGAGGTCCGATAGAGGATCGCAATCTCTGTGCGCCGCTTTCCCTGTTTGATGTGTTCGACAATCTGCTCGGTGATAAAGCGGGCTTCATCAACCTCGTTGAATGCCGCAAAAATGTAAATGGGTTCACCCTCGTCGTCCTCGGTCCAGAGGCTCTTCCCCAGTCGTGACGGGTTGTGGGCGATAATGGCATTGGCAGCCTGAAGAATGTTACCGCTGGAGCGATAATTTTGTTCAAGCTTGATTAACCTTGCGCCAGGAAAATCGCGTTGGAAATTCTGGATATTCTCTACACGGGCGCCTCGCCAGCCGTAGATCGACTGGTCATCATCGCCAACAACAAAAAGTTGATTGTGAGTACCAACTAACAGCCTGATCCAGGCATACTGGATACTATTGGTATCCTGAAACTCATCAGCCAGGATGTGGGTAAAACGTTTGCGGTAGTGATCCAGCAACTGCGGGTTGTCTCTCAGCAGTTCATGCGAGCGCAGCAGCAACTCGGCAAAATCGACTACCCCGCCGCGTTGACAGGCCTCTTCATACTCCTGGTAGATACGAATCATCTGTTTGTGAAAAAAATCGTCGCTGTCATCGATGTGTTGCGGGCGCCTCCCCTCATCCTTATGTGCATTGATGAACCACTGCACCTGGCGTGGCGGCCAGCGGCTGTCGTCAAGATCGAGGGACTTCAGAATACGCTTGATGAGTCTCAGCTGGTCATCAGAGTCCATGATCTGGAACCCCTGGATGAGACCTGCCTCCTGCCAGTGTGAACGCAGCAGTCGGTGGGCAAGTCCATGAAAAGTGCCGACCCACATGGCGCCTGTCGGTGATGAGATCAGCTCTTCGATACGGGAGCGCATCTCACGTGCAGCCTTGTTGGTAAAAGTTACGGCGAGAATGTTCCAGCTGGCCACATGCTCGACCTCGATGAGCCAGGCAATGCGGTGAACCAGCACCCGCGTTTTTCCGGAGCCGGCGCCTGCCAGCACCAGCTGGTGCTGCTCCGAAGCAGTGACAGCCTGACGCTGTGGATCATTGAGACCATCGAGTATGTGGGATACGTCCATAGTGAATACTTACTTAAATAATTGAGTCCTGAACCGAAAAGCAAGATTTTGACTGCTGTTTCTGCCCAGGAGTCAGTTGGAATCGATATGATTCTATCACTGCTCAACTGCCACTTCATAAAAGTCAGCGCGTTCAGGATGCAGGATACGTTGTGGCGCTTGTTGTTTCGACCAAAAACATCGAAACAGGATATGCCAATCAAAGATAGTGATTGCACACTACCCTTTATATGTCTGCTATTGCTGTAGGCATTTCATATCTGCTGCCTGCTGCTGGTATCATTGGCGCATGAAATGGACCGTTGTCAGCAAGCAGACTCTCTTCGATGGGTTTTTCAGACTCTCGGAGTTGCATATCAGGCACCAGCTCTTTGCCGGGGGAGAGAGTTCACTGTTGAGACGTGAACTATTGGAAAAAGGCGACGCGGTGGGGCTGCTGCCCTATGATCCTGAACGTGATGAGCTGGTTCTCGTCGAACAGTTCCGCATCGGGGCGCTCGATGACCCTGCCGGACCCTGGCTGATCGAGATCATCGCTGGCTACCAGGAGCCTGACGAGAAACCGGAGACTGTCGCTGTCAGGGAGGCGCTTGAAGAGGCGGATTGTCATATTTCCCAATTGCAATTTATCCATCGTTACTACTCCACGCCTGGCGGCAGCAGTGAAAAGATCCATCTCTTCTTCGGCTTGACAGACAGCTCCGCCCTGGGCGGAGTCCATGGTCTGAAGAACGAGGGCGAGGATATCAGGGTCAGGGTGGTCAGCAGCCAGACGGCATTTGAGTGGCTCGACCAGGGGAAGATTGATTCGGCGATGCCGACGATCGCACTGCAGTGGTTCCGTCTGCACCGCGAAGGGATTCGCCGACAATGGCGGGATACGAGCAGTGGGAAACCGGATTGATGGGTGCGGCCAGATAAGTGAGTGAGTAATTACTTGCTATGAGAACTAGCCCATAAGCCCTTTGGGATCCCCTGTATGCATCGATGGGATATGGGTTCGGGGGAGGGGCGAAGCGATTCGTTCATAGCTTCATTGGGGAAACTCTGATCGAATCGTCATTGCGAGGAGCGCAGCGACGAAGCAATCTCTAACTTACTGATATCAAATCACGAGATTGCCGCGCTTCGCTCGCAATGACATGGAAGAGGCTTCATTCAGCGCTTCCTTGGAGATGCGGGCTGATCCTGTTTTCGATCATGCTTCCCAACTGCTCAAGTTCGGGGTAGCGGGGGAGCATCTCCATGATGTACTCCAGCACCAGCGGGATGTCATCAAGGTAACCCTCCTTGCCGTCGCGCCGGTAGAGGCGGGCGAAGATGCCGGCGACCTTGATATGCCGCTGCACTCCCATCAGGTCGAACCAGCGTTGAAATCTGCCCTCATCATGCTGCGGCATCAGACCGGACTGGATCGCCAGTTCACAGTAGCCCTCGGCCCACAGGTCGACCTGTTCCAGCGGCCAGCGGATATAGGCATCCTTCAGCAGCGATACCAGGTCGTAGGTGACCGGGCCGACAACGGCATCCTGGAAGTCGATGACGCCGGGACCATGGTTGGAGACGATCATCAGGTTGCGCGAATGGTAGTCACGATGCACGAAGTGCTGCGGCTGCTGCAGGGCGTTGTCGACCAGCATGGCGAACAGCTGATCCAGCATATGATGTTCATCATCACTCAGGCTGAGCCCCAGGTGCTGCTGACACAGCCAGTGACGAAACAGCTCGAGCTCCATGTTGAGCAACGCTTCATCATATTGCGGCAGATCATCGATGCGGGTGCAGGCCTGCATGGCCGAGAGTGCGCCAAGCGCATCACCGTAAAGCCTTGGAGCGGTCTCAGGATTGAGCTTGTCGAGATATTGGGTGTTGCCAAGGTCTTCGAGCAGCAGAAAACCCAGCTGCAGATCCTCGGCATGGATGTGCGGCACATGCACGCCGGCTGCTTCGAGGCGCCTGCTGATATCCACGAAGGGGCGGCAATCCTCCTGTGGCGGCGGGGCGTCCATGGCGATGCGGGTTTCGCCGTTTTCCAGCGTGACACGGAAATAGCGGCGAAAGCTGGCATCGCCAAACAGTGGCTGGATGCTGCAGTCACTGATACCGCAGTCATTGGTTAACCACTGTTGTAGCTGGGAGAGGCGTTCAGGCATGGCTCTTCTCTGAGGTAATGAGTTTGTGAAACAGTCCGGAGCCGAATTGTCGCATATCGTCGGCGATCAGAGTAAAACCTCGGACCAGCCCGGCGGCGAACAGCTGCCCAAAGCGCTTGTGAACGGCTTGCCCGGGTTCGACATGGACAGCTGTGACAATGCCGGAGATCCGGAAGTGGAGATTGGCGCGCAGGGGCGACTGCTCAAGTGTAACCTGGGTTTCACTGTTTTAGCTGCTACAATACCGTCATCCAATTCATCCGAGCCATTTTAATAGAGAACACTTGTCGCGTGAGAAAGTTTCATCTATTGACCTTGCCCGTGCTGTTGTTATTGTCAGCCACGGCCTCCGGCGGAAGCATTACGCCATCCTGTCAGGCGCGTGCCGTTGTTTTCGATGAGGTTGATGAACTCACCGACACGGTGGAGATCGCCGCGGACAGCGGCGAACTCTTCATGAAGAGTGAACAGCTGATCTTCAGCGGTGACGTTGAGATGCGGCATGCACGGCAGCGCGTCTCCGCCGACGAGGTGCGCTATTCGCGCAAGTTGAACCAGGCAACGGCCACAGGTGATGTCAGCCTGCGCCAGGATGGTTTCGAGGTGGATGCGGACAGTGCGGCTGTGGATATCAACACCTCGACGGCCAGGCTGCAAAACATCAACTACCGCATCCTGGAAGTCGGTGGCCAGGGTGAGGCCAGCAGCGCCACGGTCAGAGAGCAGGGGATCTCCATACTGCATGACATCAGCTACAGCACCTGCCCGCCGGAGGACGAGGCGTGGCGCATCTCGGCGGACAGTATCGAGATCGACAGGGAGAACAGCGTCGGCAAGGCGACTGGCGCGCGGGTCTCCTTCATGGGAGTGACCACTCCCGCGCTTCCCGGCATCTCCTTTCCGCTTGACGACAGTCGCAAAAGTGGTTTTCTGGTTCCCAAAATCGGCATTTCCAGCAGCAGGGGACTGGATATCTCGCAGCCCTACTATTTCAATATTGCGCCCGATTATGATGCCACGCTGGTTCCGCGCATCACCTCGGAGCGCGGTGCATTGATGGGGACGGAAATCCGCTATCTGACACCCATGCAGAGCGGCGGCTTCATCGGTGAGGTCGCTTTTAACGACACCAAATATGAAGCGGACGACAAGACCCGCTATGTGGTCAGCTTCAAGGACAAATCGCGGTTCAATACACACCTCAAGGGAGACATCAATTACAACTATCTCTCGGATATCGACTATCTTGATGATTTCGGCAGCAGCCTGGCGCTGAGGAGCAGTCGCTACGCCACCCAGGCGGCGCGGCTGAGCTACGACGAGGAGAACTGGAGCGGCTCCATTCTGGCGGAGAGCCTGCAAGTCATAGCGGTTGACACCATCAAGCCCTATAAACGGCTGCCGCAGCTGGACTACAACTGGTTCAAGGTCCACAACCATGGATTGGTGAGCCGTCTCGATGCCCAGATGACGCGATTCGAGAGGCGCGATTCGGTGAGAGGCGGGCGTTATCACATGGCGCCCGCTGCCGGGCTGGACTGGATCAAGCCCTGGGGGCATGTCAAAAGCATGTTGACCGGACACCTGACCAACTACAGTCTGGAAAATGTCAGCCCGGGAGATCCCGCCTCGATTACCCGTAATCTCTATACCATCTCTGCTGACGGTGGACTCTTTTTCGAACGCCCGGCAGCGTGGTTCGAGCATGAAGGCCATCAGACCCTGGAGCCCCGGCTCTTCTATCTCTATACGCCTTTCGAGGATCAGGAGAATATCCCTCTTTTTGACACCAAGCTTGCCGATTTCAGTTTTGCCAACCTGTTTCGGGAGAATCGCTTCGCCGGTTACGACCGCATCGGTGGAGCCAACCAGATCACGACTGCCCTGACTACCAGGTTTATCGACGACAACAGTCAAACAGAGTGGCTGCGTGCGAGTTTCGGTCAGATCTACTACATCGATGAGCGCAGCGCGGCCTCACAGCCCGATCCGGTTCCTGAATCCGACACCTCGGCTTTCGTCGGTGAACTCTATGCCCGGATAACCGACCTGTGGTCAACGGAGGCCGTGCTGCAGTGGGATCCGGATGCATCGCTGGTTGAAAAGAGCCTGTTGCGCCTGAGTTATCATAATGACCTCAAAGAACGTTTTCTCAGTGTGGCATACCGCAAGGATCGCTCGCAGCCGGCGGAATTCACGGATCTCTCGTTCCGCATGCCGCTGAGTACAAATCTGAAGGCAGTGGGGCGCTGGCAATACTCTCTGCTCGACGACAAGTCGCTGGATACGCTCGCCGGTTTGGAGTATGACTCCTGCTGCTGGCGTCTGCGTGCGGTCGCACAGCAGAGCATTACCGATAATGGTCTCGATGATGATGTGGGGTTTTACCTGCAGCTCGAGTTGAAGGGGCTTGGTGGCATAGGATCAGGAGGGATCGACTCCGTGTTGTCGAAAAATGTCTACGGCTATGATGGTTTCGAGTATTATTGAGGTTTTAGGGAAGCTCTGATCTAGTCGCTTCGCGACTCGACCAGAGCATTCCCGCAAGTTTTTCTATGGGGGAAGGGATCAATATCAATGAGTTATAATTGGCTTACAGTTTGCCCTTCCCCCAAACCCCCATCCCAGGGACTTAATTAGAGGTTCCTTAGGTTTTAGGGAAAGTCTGATTTTTCGTCATTGCTTGGAGCGTAGTGCATTGCACCGTGGTCTTGATGCCTTCTCCTTATCCCAAACCTCAAGGGATAAGCGCCGCCTATAGATCTGTCGTGAGGAATATTTAAGAGATGAATATACAACAAACAGTGATCATTGCCGCCATGTTGCTGGTTTCGCTGCCTCTGTCGGCGGCCCGTCCGATCGACGACATCGTTGCCGTGGTTGATGACGATGTGATCCTGCGTTCTGAATTCAATCGTGCCCTGAAGGGAAGTCCCAGGCCTGCCGGTGTTTCAAGAGAGCAACACGAAGAGCAGGTGCTGGAGAAGCTGATCGCGGACAAGGCCCAGCAAATTGCCATCGTCAAGAGCGGCGTCAAGGTGACCGAGGCCGAGATCGATGAGGCGGTTGGCCTGATTGCGGCTCAGAACAAGATTACCGTTGAATTTCTCAGAGAGGTTCTGCAGAGGCAGGGGCAGGATTATGCGGCGTTTCGCAAAACGATCGCCGAACAGTTATTGCAGCGCAATTTTCAGCGTGAAATGCTCAGCAGCCAGGTACAGGTCACCGATTCGGAGATCGAAGACTACCTGGCGTTGCATGGCTCGTCAGCAAAAACAACGACCGTCAAGCAGACGCATGCGCGGCATATCCTGATGCGCACAGGAGAGACGCGTTCAAACAAGGCGGCACAGATGCAACTCCAGGAGTTTCGCTCACGTCTCCAGGCAGGGGAGTCTTTCAAGGATATGGCGCGGGCATTCTCCGATGATACGGCCTCCGCACTGAATGGCGGTGATCTTGGCTGGTTGTCTCCGGGAGTGGCGACTCCCCAGTTTCAGAGCGTCATGGATCGCACCGCAGTCAACGCGGTCAGCCAGCCCTTTCAGTCACCGTTCGGCTGGCATATCCTGAAAGTGGAGGGACGGCGCAGCCATCAGGGCGTAGATACCGCCGAGCGTGATGCCGCACGCGAGAAGATCCAGCAGCGCAAGATCGAGGAGAATGTCGAACTGCTGACTCGCCAGCTGCGTCAACAGGCCTATGTGGAAAAACATCTGGACCCTGCTGAATGAGCCGACGCATTGCGGTGACCTGCGGGGAACCGGCTGGCATTGGCCCTGATCTTTCGATACAACTCATTCAACAGCAGCATGATGAACTGATCTTCATCGGCGATCCGGAGGTGCTCACCAACAGGGCGCGGCAACTGGATCAGCCACTCTTCCTGCACCTGCTGGAGAGTGCAGACAGCAGCCTGATGCGCAAACCCGGCGTTATGAATCTATTGCCGCTCTGCTTTCCCCGGAAGGTAACTGCAGGCAGGCTTGATGCCGCCAACAGCGCCATGGTGCTGGAGATGCTGGACATCGCCGTCAAAGGCTGCCTCGATGGTGATTTTGCCGCCATGGTGACCAATCCGGTGCATAAAGGCGTCATCAATGACGGCGGGTTCACCTTCAGCGGCCATACCGAGTATATCGCGGCGCGAACGGGAGGTTATCCGCTGATGATGCTGGCCTGCGAGGGACTGCGGGTTGCATTGATGACCACCCATCTGCCGCTGGCGCAAGTGCCTGCCGCCATCGACGCTCATCTTGTCAAAAAGATCATGCGCATCCTTTACCGGGAGCTGCAGAGCCGTTTTGGCATCGCCTCCCCGGAGATTCTGGTGTGCGGGTTAAATCCGCATGCCGGTGAAGGCGGTCACCTGGGTTCAGAAGAGCTGGAGATCATTGCACCTGCATTGGAAGCCCTGCGTTCAGAGGGCATCGCCAGCCATGGGCCGCTGCCTGCAGACACCCTGTTTACGCCCCGCTATCTGCAGCATGCCGATGCTGTCGTTGCGATGTATCATGACCAGGGACTGCCGGTGTTGAAACACATGGGCTTTGGACGGGCGGTGAACATCACGCTCGGCCTGCCGCTGGTGCGCACCTCGGTTGATCATGGCACGGCGCTGGATCTTGCCGGCAGCGGCAGGGCAGGGACCGGCAGCCTTCAAGCAGCTATCGACGCCGCCAGATCGATGATCGATAGAGAAAATCCCCTTACCTAAGTCCATATAGACGAAGCGACTTGATCAGTGTTCCCTTGGAATGGAGGAAACCCGTTATGAATAGAGAGACCATCAAGACCGACAAGGCGCCGCAGGCGATTGGCACCTATTCTCAGGCCATCAAGGTGAACACCACCGTCTATCTGTCAGGACAGATACCGCTGGTGCCCGAGAGCATGGTGATGGTGGAAGGCGGCATGCGGGCGCAGATCACCCGTGTCTTTGATAATCTGCAGGCGGTTGCCGAGGCGGCAGGAGGCTCCCTGGCTGATGTTGCCAAGCTGAATGTCTTTCTTGTCGACCTGGGTGATTTTGCGCTGGTCAACGAGGTGATGGCGGACTACTTCGATGCCCCCTACCCGGCGCGCGCTGCCATCGGTGTGGCCGCACTGCCGAAAGGCGCCGGCGTGGAGATGGATGCAGTGATGGAGTTGTAGATTCCCGGTCGGAGTTTCCTCAAACAAGCGGCCTTGACGCTATCATGCCGGGGTCGAACTGGCCGATCTCCATCAACGCCTTCTCGTCGAAAATCGTCAGACGCCTTTTCCGGTAAGAGATCAGTCCGCTCCGCTCCATCTCCCTGAGAATGCGGTTGACATGCACGGATGTCAGCCCGACGGCATCGCCGATATCCTCCTGAGTGAGCGGAAAGATCACCGAGCCGGTAGCATCATCGTAGCCATCGTGTATTTGCATGCGTATCCTGTTGAAGAGTTCCAGCAACAGAAAGGCGATGCTCTGCTGGGCGCTTTTGCGCCCGGTGCTGATCAGGTGGTACTGGCACAGGGTCATGTCATGCATGCCTATCTCGGCAAGTCCGATGGCCAGCTGCGGCTGTCTCTCCATCATTGATCGAAGCTGGGTGCGGGGGAAAGCGCACAATGTGCTCTCAATCAGTGCCTGGGAGCCATGTGTATATCTTGCTCCAGCCCCGTTTCCATTGACCTGGAAGCCAAAAAAATCGCCTGGAAGTACAAAACGCAGGATCTGGCGTTTGCCATTGTCGAGGAGCTTGAAAAGGATCATCCAGCCGTCAAACAGGGTAAAGAGCGAGTGTGCTACGTCGCCTTCACGATAGAGAACCTCTCTCGCCGGCAGCAGATATTGCGCATCGCGAAACTCCTGCGTCCAGCCGAGTTCCCCTTCGGGTACGCCGCGGAAGAGCGCCATTTGTCGAATCGGGCAGTCGATGCACGCGGTCTGCGGCTCAGCACATTGCCGTAGATTGGGTTGTTTATTCATCAAGATGCTGAACTCGCCTGAATGTGGAGTTGCCATCCGTTCGATCCTGAAAGCTGCCGGAAACAGCTATCTTAGATGCCGCGATTTTTTAGTAACAGTCCGTTTATTGATTGAAATCAATCAAAAAGCGTTTCCTGCACTCTGGGGAGTGTTTTTTGATGATTTGCATGCCTTCACCAATCTTTGCGCGACACCTCATTAACTCGACTTGAAGAGAAGAGGGGTGGTAGCTGCGCAGAGCCGTGGATCGAGAAAAAATGGTGTCTGGGCTTTTTATATGCAAATAGTGTAATCTGCCCCTGTTTTGATGCTCTTTCATGACGGGATCTTATGAGTGACAACAGACTCTGGGCCGGGCGCTTCAATGAACCAACCGATGCTTTCGTGGAGGCGTTTACCGCCTCGGTTGAATTTGATCGGCGGCTCGCTCATCAGGATATTGCCGGTTCCATAGCCCATGCGACCATGCTTGCCACTCAGGGCATCATCAGCATGGATGAGAAACAGCTCATCGTCGCTGGCCTGAATGACATCAAGGCGCAGATCGAAGCTGGAACCTTCAAGTGGTCGGTAGCACTCGAAGATGTGCATATGAACATCGAGGCGGCGTTGACCGACGCCATCGGCGTCGCCGGCAAAAAGCTGCATACGGGGCGTTCGCGCAACGACCAGGTAGCGACGGATATCCGCCTGTGGCTGCGTGATGAAGTGGACCAGGTCGTCAGCGGGATTCGGCGGCTGCAGCGGGCATTGCTGGAAATCGCGGAGCAGGAGGCGGGCAGCATAATGCCCGGCTTCACCCACCTGCAGACAGCCCAGCCGATCACCTTCGGCCATCACATGATGGCCTGGTTCGAAATGTTGTCGCGTGATGCCGGTCGCATGGAGGATTGCCGCAGGCGGATGAACAGCATGCCGCTGGGCGCCGCTGCGCTGGCGGGAACCACCTACCCGATCGACCGCCACCTGACTGCCGAACTGCTGGGTTTCGCTGCGCCGGCGGAAAACTCGCTGGATGCCGTCTCCGACCGCGATTTTGCCATCGAGTTTGCCGCCGCCGCCAGCATCCTGATGATGCATCTGTCGCGCTTCTCCGAAGAGCTGATCATCTGGTCATCGGCGCAATTTGCCTTTATCGAGTTGTCTGACAGTTTCTGCACCGGCTCCAGCATCATGCCGCAGAAGAAGAATCCGGATGTGCCGGAGCTGATCCGGGGGAAAAGCGGGCGTATCTTCGGCCACCTGTTTGCGCTGCTGACACTGATGAAGAGTCAGCCGCTGGCCTATAACAAGGACAACCAGGAGGACAAGGAGCCGCTGTTTGATACGGTGGATAACCTCAAGGGGTGCCTGAAGGTCTTCGCAGCCATGATTCCGGCGATCACATGCCGGCATGACAACATGCGCGCTGCCGCCATGCGCGGCTTTGCCACGGCAACCGATCTTGCTGACTATCTGGTGGTCAAGGGGATTCCGTTTCGCGATGCCCACGAGGTGGTCGGCAAGGCTGTTGCGCTTTGTGTCGCCAGGGAGTGTGATCTCTCCGGGTTGACACTGCAGGAGTTGCAGCAGTTTTCAAACGAAATCGATGCGGATGTGTTCGATGTGCTGACCCTGGAGGGGTCGGTGGCTGCACGCAATCACACCGGCGGCACGGCACCGCAGCAGGTCAGGGCGGCGATTCGACGGGCCAGAGAGAAGCTGGATTCAGCCTGACCCTATCGTCATCGTCATTTCGACCGCAGGGAGAAATCCTGAGCCATTCATAGTTCCAACCACAGATGCACACAGATAAACACAGATAAGGAAATACTTTGGAAACTATTCAGCATGTGTGATGGGCACTGCCCTGGACTGAAAAACCGCATTCGGTCAACTCATTCGCCGGGATGACGACGGCTGTTGACTTAAGTCAGTGTCATTCCTCGATAGCAGTGACAGTATTTGCAAAATTGCCACTCTTACTGGAATTCCCATTATAGATACTCCCATAAAGGTGCAGAGTGCGCTCTTGTGCAGAATGTAATCGCTTTTCCACTGTGGTCTCCTGACCGCAATATGCTCAGGGTTGTTACACTGAAAAATCTGTGTTTATCTGTGTTTATCTGTGTTTATCTGTGTGCATCTGTGGTTCAATTTTTCCCTGATATCCAACTGAAACCGAAGGTCAGTCAGAATGGCGCTTCTCAATATCAATGAACGGCAACCCGAAGTGAAGCAGTTTGCGCTGTTTGAGCTGGGGTTTCGCCCCATGTTTCTGCTGGCCGGGCTCTCGGCGGTCGTGTTGATGTCATTGTGGCTGCTGATGTGGTCGAACTGGATGGCGCGGCCTCCCTACTACCCGGGCAACTGGTGGCATGTGCACGAGATGCTGCTGGGCTATACCACAGTCGTCATCGTCGGCTTTCTGCTCACCGCCAGTCGCAACTGGACAGGTGTGCAGACGTTGCATGGCAACTGGCTGGCTGCGCTGAGCGGCTTGTGGCTGCTTGCCAGGATATTGCCGTTTACACCGGCTGCGGGGATCTGGATCGCCGTTGTCGACCTTGCGTTCCTGCTGTTTTCCGGGATAGCCGTGGCCATCCCCGTGCTGCGGGTCAAGCAGTATAAAAATATGATTTTCACGCCCATCGTGCTGGGGCTGTGGATTGCAAACCTGCTGATGCACCTGCAGCTGCTGGGAGCAGCCTCCGGAACGGCTATCATCGGAGAGCGCATGGCGCTGGCGCTGATTACGCTGCTGATCATGGTGATGGGAACCCGCGTCATTCCCTTCTTTATCGAGATGGGAACCGGGCAGCAGGGCGCCACCCGCAACTATCCCCGGCTGGAGATTGCCGGCAGTGTCGTCACCTCCGCCTGGGCCCTCTACTACACCTTCTTCGGCATCGATATGATCAGCGGCATCGCAGCACTGGCTGCAGCCGCTCTTCTGGGTATCCGCGCCGCCGGCTGGCATATACGTGCCTTATGGAGAGTGCCGCTGCTGTGGATTCTCTATCTCGGATTCTGGTGGATACCTGTCGCCCTGCTGCTCTATTTCATGACGGCAATAGGGTGGACGAGCGCGAGTTATGCCATCCACGCATTGACTTCCGGGGCGATCGGCATCATCACGCTCGGTATGATGAGCCGCGTTATTCTTGGCCATACCGGAAGAGAGCTGAAACACACGAAAATGCTGTTGGCCGCTTTTCTGTTCATCCTGGCCACGCCGCTGTTTCGTCTGCTGCCGGCCATTCCGGCATTTGCAGCAGACTACTACTCGATGATCCACATGGCGGGCGGCTTCTGGTTTCTCGCTTTCCTGGTGTTCGTCATTCGCTATGCTGTGATGCTGGTCAAGCCCAGGGTCGATGGCCGCCCCGGGTGAAGTGATGACAGAGGATTCACTGGCGGGGCTTAACAGGCGCCTGAAAGCCTTTGCCCAAAACCGTGACTGGGAGCAGTTTCACTCACCGAAAAACCTCTCGATGGCATTGATCGCCGAGGCCGCAGAGTTGGTCGAGCATTTTCAGTGGCTCACCGAGGAGCAGAGCTACCATCTCCCCGGGAAGAAGCTTGATGAGGTGGCAATGGAGATGGCGGATATCCTGATCTTCCTGATCCGCTGCGCCGAGCGGCTCGATATCGACCTGATCGAAGCCGCCAATCAAAAGATTGCGATCAATGAGCAGCGCTACCCTGCAGAGAGGGTGCGGGGTGACGCCCGCCGGGCGGCAGAGTATGATGATTGATTTTTCCCTGGTCTGGTCACTTGTGAGCAGAGAATTACACTTCATTGAGGGTGCGAAATCATGAAAATTGTAAGACATGGTCTATCAATCGGTATCGAAAGGGCTGGTTATGACTTTTTCGTTTCATTAAAAGCGACGGGGAAACTCACGCATGAAGATTATGAAACGATTGCTCCAATGATTGACTCTGCATTGAGCGCAGTGAAACAACCGAAGGTGAAAGCCCTGATCGATGGAACTGAACTGGAGGGTTGGGAACTCAGGGCGGCATGGGACGATTTCAAGCTTGGCTTGAAGCATGGCAACGAGTTTGAAAAAGTGGCCATTTACGGAAATAAAAATTGGCAGGAGATCGCCGCAAAAATCGGAGACTGGTTTGTCTCCGGCAAAGTGAAGTATTTTGATAGCGAAGAGGATGCACTGGCCTGGCTCAATGAGTGACAGCAGTACAGAGTTTGCATAACCACAAGAACAGAAATGTCAGTGGCAACCACTGGCCACAGCACCTCGGCATCACAGATCGAGACGTAGTTCATCGCCGCGTGCGCGCGAAACGCAAATGCACATCGAGGCGGCTCTCTCTTCCGTGTCGAGGCACAGATCGCGGTGATCGGGCTCCCCGTCCAGCACGCGTGTGATGCAAAGCGAGCACTCACCTCGTTTACACTCATGCGGTACGCTCACTCCGTTATCCAGCAGTGTATCGAGTATGGTGCATTGCGCCGGCACGGTAAGTGTTCTGCCCGACCTGGCCAAACGAATGCGAATCGGGCGGTCTCCGGCCAGCGGCCTGGCAGTGAAATTTTCAAAGTGGACCCGCTCCTTGGGCCAGCCCTTGGCTGCGGCTACGTCAAGCACCGCACTGATCATCCGGCGTGGGCCGCAAACATACACATGCACTCCAGATCCCGGCGCTGCCAGCAGGCGTTCCAGATCCAGACGCTCGCCATGGGGGTCGCGCGAGGCATAAAAATGCGCGCTATCGCCCGCCAGCTGCTCGATCCGGCTGCGGAACACGAGTTCCTGGGAGGTACGCGCGCTGTAGTGCAGCTCGAAAGACTGCTGATGCGATGCCAACCTGTGCAGCATGGCGAGAATGGGAGTAATGCCGATGCCGCCGGCAATCAGTATGCTGTGGCTGGCGTTGTCAGCCATGCGGAATGCGTTTTGCGGAGCCCGGCACTCGATGACATCGCCGGCGTGAATCTGCTCGTGCAGATAGAGCGAGCCACCCCGCCCACCGGCCTCGGCAAGGACGCCGATTTCGTAGCATGCCCTGTTGCCGGGATCGGAGAGCAGCGAGTAGTCTCGCAGGGCATGACTGCCATCGGGCATCTGCACCCTGATTTGCAGGTGTGCTCCAGGGGCAAACGCTGGCAATAGACCGCCGTCCCGTGAGCACAGGCGGAAAGACTTGACGCGCTCGCTCAGCGTTCGAATCTGTACAACTTTGAGTGACAGCTCATTGTCAGCCGGGGCGCCGCGATGCTGCCGGGGGATCATTGGAGATGCGTCCAGATGCTCCCAGCAGAGGCGGAAGGGAGAAGTGGACTCCTGCCAGCCTGAAATCTCAAACTGCCAATAGCGCCGGGTGCCGCCAGTCTCCTCCTGCGGATCATCAAGCTCCCACAAGATCTCCGCCCGGCCGGTGAGCTGCAGCAAGCCGCCGCGTTCAAAATCGATGAACAGCAGCCCGGCATACGGATAGCTGACAAAATTCCCCAGCGTATTGAACATGCCGTTGCCGGCAAAATCCGGGATACGAAGTTGCCGCCCGTTAACGATCTGCACGAAGCCCGGATGTCCGCCGCGGTGTGAGGCGTCGACGCCGTGGTCAGGATGTGCGCTGGCTACAAAAAACGTATCTGCGCCAGCGATCAAGCTTTGCTGCGCGGTGGTGAGCTCTTTTCCCTGTGCGCCTGTTGTGGCATCGGGTTTCTGTTGTGATGCAGGAATTTTCCACGCTCGGCGGCGAATGTATTTGGGACAGTTCGGGTAGGCCTGTTCGACAGCGATGAGACAGCTTTTTGCAGAGACTTTTCGCGCGCGACCGTTGACCCGCAGCCGGCGGCGTGAGCCCAACTCGATCACCAGCAGACCGACTGCCGGGTTCGCCTCCAGGTTGCACCACAGCGGATCCTCTTTCACGGAGCGCGGCTGTGAAAGATCGATGACGAGGGTGCGTTCATCCAGGGCGCTCAGGAGTCCCGGTTGACCGAAGAGCGCCGAGGCCCAGACATGGCCGGATTTGTCGATGCTGCCGATGATGACCAGCGGCTGCTGCGCGATAAAACGCAACGCGGCGGCAGGGATTGTTTCCGCTACAGCGCCGCCGTTGACGCGAGCCGTTGTGGTTGCCCTGGCGCGGCGCTGTACCGCCAGTTCGCCTTCATGGTAGGGATTCATCAAGGCCTCTAGAAGCTCAGGATGCTGTACCCTTCCGATGCCAGTCTGTACAGGCTCGGCAGTCCAGCTGTCCCCGGAACGGCATTGTCTGTGACAAACCCAAAAGCGGATTTCTCCACCGCCCCGGTGGCGCCAAAGACATCGGCGCAGCCTCGAGAGACGCCTGCAACACGCTCTTTAACCGCTTCAAACAGGCCGTGGACGGGATGATCCGGCTTACCGAGTTCAGCGATCCAGCGCGTGCCGGCGCCCTGAAACAGGATGGTGACTTCAGCGTCATGCTGCTGGTAGTCGTAGGCCGCTGCCAGCGCGTTGAACACGCGGCCCAGCGCCTCTTCCCCGCTGTTGGGGTCAGATAAGATGATGATTGCTGTTTTCATGGTCGTTACCTCGATGTTTCAATGACAGGGCTTGTTTTGGAACATCAGCCCCTTCACTTGAAAGCGTAGTTAAATTGTCAACCGGAATAAATGTCTTATATTCTATTTGACTACTCCATTATTCGGAGTAATCTCTGCTTATGGATAAGCTGCAGGCGATGCATGTTTTTGTAAAGATTGCCGAGGAGGGCAGTCTGACGGCGGCGGCCGGAGTGCTTGGGAAGTCGTTGCCTTCGGTGGTGCGGATGCTGGCTGCTCTTGAAGAGTCTCTGCAGGTGCGGCTTTTTAACCGCACGACCCGGCGCATCGGACTGACCGAGGAGGGGCGCATCTACCTGGAGCGCTGCCGCAGGATTCTGGCGGAGATCGATGACTCCGAGCGTGCGCTGAGCAAGAACCAGGCAGAACCCCGCGGTACGATCACGCTGACTGCGCCTGTGCGCTTTGGCGAAATGTACGTCGCACCATCGGTGACGCGATTCCTTCAGCAGTATCAGCAGGTGCAGGTCAATCTGCTGCTGCTTGACCGGGTTGTCAACCTGCTGGACGAAGGCGTGGATCTGGCGGTGCGCATCGCGCATCTGGACGACTCCTCGCTGATTGCCAGGCCCGTGGGCCAGATCCGCCAGGTGGTCTGCGCAAGTCCGGGACTGTTGCAGCAGACTGGCCGCTCTCTGCAGCATCCGCAACAGCTGGCCGAGCTGCCCTGCGTGCGTTTCACCGGCATGACATCGAATCCTGTGTGGTACTTTGATGACCATGGCCAACGCCTTGCCGTCCAGGTCCGGGGTTCCTTTGTGTGCAACCAGGTGAAGGCTTCCGTCGATGCTTGTGTCGCCGGTTTGGGTGTCGGCCTTTTTTTCAACTACCAGGTGATGCCGTTGGTCGAACGTGGTGACCTCGAGATTATCCTGAGCGACTTTGAACCAGCGCCGATACCTTTGAATCTCATCTATCTGCAGACGCGACTGATGGCCATGCGGGTGCGTACGCTGGTCGACTGGCTGGCTCGTGATATCAAACGCTCCCTGGCCAGGCGATGACGAGGGAAGGGCGGCTCTGCTTATGGTGTAGAATTGCCGCATGAAACTCGGAGTTGCAACTATGGCCAAGAGCCGACTTGCTCTACACAATCACGGAGAGTCTTTGTAACTATGGGCTGGTGGGGAAAACTGCTCGGTGGAACATTCGGCTTTATGCTGGGCGGGCCGCTCGGAGCGCTGCTGGGCGCTGCTATGGGGCACCAGCTCGACAAGGGGCTGAAAATTGCACGGCTGGAAGCGCCTGAGCAGGAGATTGATCAGCAGGAGCTGATA
>JBDLII010000004.1:0-38090 GCA_039714995.1 Pseudomonadota bacterium | reverse complement strand
TCTCATGCGGCTGATGTAGAACTGCTGCTGGTCGACGATGCAGGCCATCACTCGGTTGAGAGGATAGAGGAGCATGGCGACAAGCTAATCCATTTTCTGAACAAAGCGGGACTACTCAGCCGCTCAGCTGATAACAGACTCTCTGTCCCTGCTTGCGGCGGATGACCAGACCAGCAGGTCTTGGCTGCTGCAGATGCTGTCTCATCGCCTTGGCAACCCGGCAAACTGGTTGAAGAGGTCGTGCTTGAAATTTCCGCTTGACATAATCCAGTCATCCGATATTCTTTTATTCAAGTGATCTATTGAATATATGAGGATGCTATGAATCATAGCAGAGGTCTTCCTGAAGGAGGGTCAATATGAACCTTGACAGCTGGATGCTTGTCAGTGAAGCGGCGTTTGCGAACAATCACCGGGAATCGAGCTGCAGTGAAGAATAGAAGTTATCGTCTTCTGTTGCTGGCTCTCATTCTTGCCGGAATTTCCCTGGCTGTACTTTATCGGGATGCTTTCGATGCACAGCTTCTCGCTCAGTGGATAGAACGTGCAGGTGCCGCAGGACCGCTGCTTTTCATACTGATCTATGCCATTGGCACAGTGGTGTTTCTTCCCGGTTCCGTGCTGACTCTGGCGGGAGGTGCACTGTTCGGACCTGTTTTAGGCACGCTCTACAATCTTACCGGCGCGACCATTGGCGCCACCCTGGCGTTTCTGGTTGCACGCTATCTGGCCTCTGACTGGGTGGAGCAGAAAACCGGCGGACGCCTGAAGCAGCTTAAACAGGGGGTAGAGAACGAGGGCTGGCGTTTTGTCGCCTTTGTCCGCCTGGTACCCCTGTTCCCTTTCAACCTGCTTAACTACGCCCTGGGACTGACCCGGCTGCAACTCACTCATTACATCATCGCCAGTTTCCTGTTCATGCTTCCAGGCGCACTCGCCTACACGTATCTGGGCTATGCCGGGCGCGAAGCCATTGCCGGCGGCGAAGGGCTGATACAGAAAGGATTGCTGGCTCTGGCTCTGCTGGCAGCGGCTGCTTTTTTGCCGCGGCTGGTTTCCCGCCTGCGCACCGGGAAAACCCTGGATATCGGGGCTCTCAACCAGCGCCTGCAATCGGAGAGTGAACTGCTGCTACTGGATGTGCGCTCCCGTGATGATTTTGTCGGTGAGCTGGGGCATATTGGCGGTGCACGCAATATCCCCCTGGAGGAACTCGAACTCCACCTTGATGAGTTGGCGCCCTATGCCGAAAAACCCGTGGCGCTGATTTGCACAACTGACCACCGCTCCAGAAAAGCCGCCATGATACTGGCCGAAAACGGATTTGCAGATGTGCACGTGGTGAACGGCGGAATGACCCAGTGGAACAAGGATGGCCTGCCCCTGGAAACCACGGCTGACATAGCACCTCATCAACATGGTGACGCCAGCCCACGACCGGAGTAAGAGATGAAACTGCTGGTTATCCTGAATGCCCCGTCCAAATAGGCACTGAGCGCAGTCATAGCGGCTTGCGCCTGCCCAAAACATAAGCAACACGGATGCAAATGTCACTCTGTTTTTGATGGATGACGCGATGACTTGCGCGAAAAGCGGTCAAAAGGCACCACAGGATTGTGTAAACTCGGCATCAGTTGCAGCTGTGCCGTGTTCCTTTTATCAATCTTGTATCAATTCTGTATCACTTCGGGGCAAATTACAGTCTATTTTGGGAAACCCCTATATCACATTGAACATGATTTAAGTGATACAAGCGATTGACTCCTATGGTAACACATTGATTTCATTAGAAAGAAAACTCTCCGTTGCGCCGATGCTTGACTGGACAGACAGGCACTGCCGCTATTTTCTGCGGTTGCTGAGCAAGCAAGCGCTGCTCTATACGGAGATGGTGACCACCGGCGCCATCCTGCATGGTGATGTACAGCGCCACCTGCAGTTTGACGATGTTGAACACCCCGTCGCGCTGCAGCTGGGCGGCAGTTCCCCCGGTGAGCTGGCGCAGTGCGCAAAAATCGTCGAATCGTACGGCTATGACGAGATCAACCTGAATGTCGGCTGTCCCTCCGACCGGGTGCAGTCGGGCCGCTTCGGCGCCTGCCTGATGGCCTCGCCGCAGCTGGTTGCCGACTGCATCAAGGCGATACTGGACGCCGTCTCCATTCCGGTTACCATCAAGCACCGCACCGGCATCGACGAGATGGACAGCTATGCACAGCTGTGTGATTTTGTCGGCACGGTCGCCGACAGCGGCTGCAGCTGCTTTATCATTCATGCGCGCAAGGCCTGGCTGCAGGGACTCAGTCCCAAAGAGAACCGCGAGATACCGCCGCTTCAGTATCAGAGCGTCTATCGGATCAAGCAGGATTTCCCGCATCTCGAGATCATCATCAACGGCGGCATTCTGTCGCTGGACGAGGCCGGTGAGCATCTGCAGCGGGTCGACGGGGTGATGATCGGGCGCGCCGTCTACCAGGATCCCTGGCTGCTTGCCGATGCAGACAGCACGCTTTTCGGTCAACCTAACCCGCTCTCCAGCAGACAGGATGTCATTGAGCAGATGCTGCCCTATATCGAGATGGAGCTGGCGCATGGAGCCCGCCTCCACCATATCACCCGCCACATGATCGGGCTCTTCAACGGCATGCCAGGCGCCAGGAGATGGCGCCGCTATCTCTCGGAGCATGCCTGTCAAAAAGATGCCGATGCCAGCGTGTTGTTACAGGCTGCTGAGGAGATTGCGTCGTTTCGCCTATAGGGACGTAGGTGAGGGGCGTGAGCAGGATGCGGAAGCTTCGACCCTCAGCACATCCTGTAAACTGATCGCGGTCAGATGACCGCTCCTACGACAAATGCCTGCCTCAGGGGTAGGAGTGGTCATCTGACCACGATTGAAAAGATGCCGACGTCATCATGTCAGCATTAATAGATGGTCTACAATGAGATGCAGTAGCAACAAGATCACCCAGGCCACATGCCCCCTGTGCAAATGCTTTCAAGACTGTTTGAACCGGCAGCTGATCAGCGGCTGACCGGCTGGCTGTTTCTGAAGCTGCTGGCGCTGATCTATTTTGCCGCTTTTTTTTCACTGGTTTTCCAGATCGAAGGCCTCGTCGGCCCCCAGGGCATACTCCCCTATGGTGAGCGGCTGCAGGCGGATTACAGTCGCTACGGCCCGCTCGCCTGGTTGTACAACCCGACGCTGTTCTGGTTCAACGCCGGCGATGCCGCCTTACAGGGTGCGGCAATTACAGGCTGCCTGCTCTCTGTTGCGCTGCTGTTTGCGCGCCGTCCATTGCTGCCGTTGATACTGCTGTTTATTCTCTACCTCTCACTGATGCACGCGGGGCAGATGTTTCTGAACTTCCAGTGGGACACGCTGCTGCTGGAGAGCGGCTTCCTGGCGATCCTGATCGCCAGGGGTCCGAATCTGCTCACGATTTTGCTGTTTCACTGGCTGCTGTTTCGCCTGCGTTTTCTCTCGGGAATCTCCAAGCTGCTCAGCCAGGATCCCGCCTGGAGCGGCCTGACGGCGCTCAACAGCTACTTCGAGACCCAGCCGCTGCCGCATACGGGGGCCTGGTACGCGCATCAGCTGCCGGAGTGGATGTTGCAGGGCGCGACAGGGATCGTGCTGTTCTCAGAAATCATCGTCCCTTTTTTTATATTTCTGCCGCGTCCTTTCCGGTTGTTTGCCGCAGCCATCACCATCCTGATTCAACTGCTGATCATCATGACCAGCAATCACAACTGGATCAATCTGCTCACCATCCTGTTGTGCATCTTTCTGCTTGATGACCGCATCGTTGCCAGAGTGGTTCCGGCTCGCCTGGCCAATCGTATCCACTCAACCGGTACAGTGCACGAGAGCAAACCGCACAACCTCTTTTGTGCCGCGGTTGCGGTGCTGATCCTGACGGCAAGCCTCAGCTGGATGTTCGAGATGATTACTGGCAAAGGAAGCGTGAAGCCGGTGCGTGAAATCGCGCTGAACGTGCGCAGTTTCGGCCAGGGAAATGTCTTTCATGTGTTCCCGACCATGCAGGTGGAGCGCCAGGAGCTGCAGATCGAGGGTAGCCAGGACGGTATCGAGTGGCGCTCCTACGAATTCAATTTCAAGCCCGGCGCCCTGAATAAACGGCCTGAATTCATCGTCCCCTGGCAGCCGCGCCTGGACTGGATGATCTGGTTCGTTCCCTCTCAGAGAAGGGATCAGCTCTACTGGCTGGATCGCCTGCTGCAGCACCTGGAGAGAAATACCCCGCAAGTGACGGCCCTGCTTGCCAACAACCCCTTCTCCGGGAAGCCTCCCCGCTATCTGCGGGTGCTGGCATTCCGCTATCACTTCACCACGGCTGAAGAGCGCGCCACAAGCGGCAACTGGTGGAGACGGGAGCTGCTTGGCGAGTTTCCCTACGTCCCGCCGCGGGTGCCGTGAAACGGGATGCAGATTGTAGGTCGGATAAGCGACAGCGCATCCGGCAATGTGCGGAATTTTGGTGGATGCGCTGTCGCTTATCCACCCTACATCTCACACTGGTTCTAGCTCGAACAAGCAGGAGATTGCCTCGTCAATCCGCTCTTCACAATGGCGATGTGATCAGCGCTCGCTCAGGTAAACAGCGTAACGTCCGCCTCGGCCGCCCGCGTCAGGTAAGTGGCTGCGCCGGCCCAGTCCGTGACGCCGTCAAAAAAGTCCTCTTTCGTCCAGCCAAACACATCGACCGTCATCTGGCAGGCAAGCAGCTCCACGTCGCTCTCCACACACGCCTCGCGCAGATCCGCCACAGGCGCTACACCTTTTTGAGCAAGCGTCATCTTCATCAGGTTGGTGGCCAGTTTTTCAAAACCGGGAACATTTGCCTGAACAATATTTGGCATATTCCACTCGACATCGCGAAACCAGTCGGGCCCAAAAGGCATTTTCATCGGCATCGCGGGATTGCCCAGCGCGCTGACCTCCGGATTGAGATCCTTTTTCAACAGGGTGAGGCCATAGAAAGTGAAAAAAACCGAGACGTTCCAGCCGAGCGCCGCGGCCGTCGATGCGAGGATGAAGGTGGTGTAGGCCCAGTCCAGCGTCCCCTTGGTCACTAATATGGAGAGGTTGGTCGTCTTGCCCGCTTCCCTTTCGGTCATCTTCTGTTCAAAACGCTTGTCGAACCACTCCTCCAGCTGCTTGCTGTCACCCTGGATCAACTCTTCCAGATTTGTCATGCTGATAACCCCCTGCTGTGCTGCTTTGCCCTTCGTCAGTAATAGCTCATATCACCTGTATCATTCTCACTATTACTGGTGCTGAAATCAAGTTTTTCCACAACCGGCAAGTAGTGAAACGCATCGCGACTGACTCCAGGAAACCCTCACCCCAACCCTCTCCCGATGGGAGAGGGAGTCTATTTCAAGTTTATAACTGAAAGTTGCGGCTATCGGTGACCGCGATGACATGGGGCAACTCCTCTGCGCTAAATTCCTCTCTTGTCTCCAGTTGCCTGATGAGGACATCCACATCCGCCTCTGCTGGATCATCCCCCCGCCGCAGGCGCTCCTCGACTCGCCGCTTCAGCTCCTCCTCAGGCGTCTGGATATCCAGGATGCGGTAGTCGACACCCAGCTGCTGCGCCAGCTCCAGGAAGGGACGGCGCCAGGCCTGTTTCAGAAAGGTGGCATCCGCCACCGCAGTAAACCCCGCCTCGATAACGATCCTGCTTACATCGGCAAGACGCCGGTAGGTTTTGACAGACATTTGCGGTGTGTAGATGCCTGCATCCCGGCCGCTGTCAGATCGGGCAAGCGGGGACAATCCAGCCAGGCGCTTGCGCTCGATGTCCGAGGAGATCTGGATCGCAGGCATGGTTGCCACCAGTCGCCTGGCCGCGACGCTCTTGCCCGAGCCGGAGGGTCCACTGGTGATGATCAGCAGCGGTTCGGGTGATTTGCTGTAGTGTTCCGCCAGTGACAGGTATTCACGATAGGCGGCCGTTGCCTGCTCTTTTTCGCCGGCGTCCAGCTGCTGACCAAGACGGATGGCGGCGACCTTGGCACGCACCATGGCACGATACAGCTGGTAGAAACGCAGCAGCTCAAGCCCGGCGAAGTCGCCGCTGTAGATCAGCCAGCGGTTGAGGAAGCAGTTTGCAAGATCCGTGCGTCCGGCATGATCGAGATCCATCATCAGGAATGCAATTTCACTGACATGATCGATCCAGCAGAGTTTCTGATTGAACTCGATGCCGTCAAAGATAATCAGGCGATCACGCTCAAGCACGATATTGCCCAGATGCAGATCACCATGCCCTTCGCCGACAAAACCCTGCTGCTGGCGCTGTTGCAGTATCGGCCGCAGCTGTCGATAACGCCTCTGCGTCCACGCCTCAAGCGCATCAAGCCGCTGCAGATCGCCGGGATGCTCAACCAGCGTGCGCAGCAGATCGAAGTTGCCCTGCATCGCACCAAGTACGGTTTGCGGTGATCCCAGGCGGCTTCCAGGCTCGGCTTGATTGATCTCTCTCTGAAATTCGACGATCTGCCGGGCGAGATCATCCATCCGCTCTTCATTCAGCAGCTGCGGATGATTCGCCAGCAGCCCCTCAGGCGGGAAGACCCGCATCTGCACGGCATATTCGATAACGGCGTCATCTCCCTCCAGCTGCGGGGCATCGGCCGAGCCGGTGATGGCAATCACGCTTTGATAGACATCCGGCGCCAGGCGGGAGTTGAGCCGGATCTCCTCTGCGCAAAAATGGCGGCGCCTCTCCAGCGTCGAGAAGTCAAGAAACCCCAGGTCGAGCGGCTTCTTGATCTTCCATGCATGTTCGTCGGCCACTATTACCGAGGAGATATGGGTTTCAAACAGCGAGCCACCCAGCCGCTTACTCAATGCGCCGGCGAGCCGCGCATGCTCTTCAAGAGTCTGTATCATTGCACCTTGAGAAACGCCATATCAGCATGTTAGAATATACGGATATTTTACTTTACAGGTATTTAACATCATGAGCATCGAACGTGTCGTTTTGGCCTTTGCAGGTTTCGCAATCCTTATCTCGCTGGTCTTAGCACAGACTTTCAGCCCCAACTGGTTGTGGTTTACTGCATTCGTCGGCGCCAACCTGTTCCAATCCGCTTTCACTGGCTTCTGCCCGCTGGCGATCATCCTGGAAAAGATCGGTCTCAAGCACAGCTCCGCCGCCTGATCACCCCATCGACATATTCTCCACCAGCTGGCAGATGGCATCAGTCAGCTGGTGGAGCTCCTCCCCTTCAATGATATAGGGCGGCATGGCGTAGAGCAATCGACCGAAGGGTCTCAGCCACACCCCCTTGGCAATCAACTCCCGCTGCACCGCCGCCACATCCAGTGGCTGTTTCATCTCCACGACGCCAATCGCGCCGAAACTGCGCACATCCGCCACATGATCACTGTCGGACAGTGGTTTCAGAGCTGCCTCGAAATGGTTGTGAATGGCATTGACACGCTGCCGCCACGGACTCTCCAGCAGCAGATCGATGCTGGCATTGGCGACCGCGCAGGCAAGCGGATTCGCCATGAAGGTGGGGCCATGCATAAACACCTGATCGTCCGCACAGACTCCTTCCGCAACCCGCTCCGTAGCCAGGGTAGCGGCCAGCGTCATGTAACCTCCGGTCAGCGCCTTGCCGACACAGAGGATATCCGCACTCACCCCGGCATGCTCACAGGCGAAGAGTTTGCCGGTACGGCCAAAGCCGGTGGCGATCTCATCAGCGATCAGCAACACATCGAAACGGTCGCATAGCGCACGCACCTCGCGGAGGTAGTGCGGGTGGTAAAAACGCATTCCCCCCGCGCCCTGCACCACTGGCTCGAGGATCACCGCGGCCAGCTCGCCGGCATGTTTCTCGATCAGTTCGGCAAATCCCGCCATATCGGCAGGGTCCCAGGAGCCGGACGGGGTTGTCTGCGGCGCCGGGGCAAACAACTGCTGCGGCAACATCCCGCTGAAAAGGTGGTGCATACCCCCGACGGGATCGCACACCGACATGGCGCCGAACGTATCCCCGTGATAGCCGTGGCGGATCGTCAGCAGCCGCTGTTTTCCGGTGGCCCCTCTCCCCTGCCAATACTGCAGGGCCATCTTGATGGCAACTTCGACCGACACGGAACCCGAGTCGGCAAAAAATACCTTTGTCAGCGGTTCGGGTGTCAGATCGACAAGACGCTCTGCCAGCTCGACCGCCGGCTGATGCGTCAGGCCGCCGAACATCACGTGCGCCATCTGTTCCATTTGATCCGCGATGGCCGCATTCAGGCGCGGGTGGTTGTAGCCGTGAATCATGCACCACCAGGAGGCCATGCCGTCGATGACCCGGCTGCCATCCTCAAGAGTGAGCCAGACGCCCTGCGCGGATTTCACCGCATAGACATCAAGCGGATTGCTCAGGCTGGTATAGGGATGCCAGATGTGTTCACGGTCGAAGGCGCGCCAGTTCTGCTGCATGTTGATAGGGAAGTGATGAGGAATAGGGGATTGTATCCTGAAAAAACAGAAAGCCCCGCTTGAAGAGCAGGGCTTATGATAACGGCAAGCATGGGTCCCGGCCTGCGCCGGGATGACGGCAGGTCAGCGCCTTCTCAACGGGCAATTGGTGCGGTCATAGTCGTCGCCGAGGCTGTCCCACACATAGTCGAGCGCATATTGAATGCGGGAGAAAATATGCTCCTCGCCCAGGTAGTCGAGCACCCGGGTGCCGCGTATGCTGTCCATGAACTGCTTCTTGGGATGCGCGATCAGCAGCTCGATGCCATTCTCCCTGAGACGCTCCGTCACATGATGCAGAATCTCATCGCCGGTGGAATCGATCATGTTGACACCCTGAGCATCCAGGATAATGAATTTCAGGTCGGGATACTTGGCCATCACCTCCAGCACCTTGTCCTCGAAATAGCTGGCATTGGCAAAGTAGATCGAGTTGTCGAAGCGGATGATCGAGATCTTGTCGCTCACGATCAGTTCCGGATTCACAATGATGTCACGCATGGTGCCATCAGGGTAACGGGAAACCTCCGCCACCCGCGGACGCATGGTGCGGAACACAAAGAGGACCAGCGACAACATCACGCCGACCATGATGCCGTATTCGATGTGCGGTGCGATATAGAGCGTCAACACAAAGGTGACGACGGCAACGATCGCATCATGCGGCTCTGCCCGCCATGCATCGACGATCGGACGCACCTTGACCAGGCCGACCACCGCCAGCATGATGACCGCGGCCAGCGTCGCCTGCGGCAGGTGGAACAGCAGCGGCGTCAGGAACAGCAGCGCTACGCCGACGATGAGGCCGGTCACGATCGATGAGAAGCCAGTGACGGCGCCGGCATCGATATTGACCGCAGAGCGGGAGAAGGAGCCGGAAACGGGGTAACCGGAAGTGAAACCGGAGACGATGTTCGACAGACCCTGCCCCACCAGCTCCTGGTCTGCGTCCAGGCGTTGACGGGTGCGCGCCGCCATCGCCTTGGCAACCGCGATGGCCTCCATGAAACCGACCAGCGAGATAATCAGGGCTGTCATGCCGAGTTGCAGGAAAATCGAGGTATCGAATGGCGGCACGACCACTGCCGGCAGTCCTTCGGGGACAAAGCCGACAACCTGTCCGCCAATACCGGAATAGTTTGTGAAAGCAGCCAGCAGCGTGGTGATAACGACCGCCACCAGCACATTGGGAATTCTGGGGAGATATTTTTTCAACCCGACCAGCAGCATCAGAGCGATCACGGCCATGTAGAAGGTGGGGAAGTGCGTATTTTCCATCGCCGACTGCACGATGTTGCCGACGACCTCATAGTGATGCAGCGGTTCTCCCCCAGGCCCGGTGCTGATCTTCTCGACGCCGAAAATCTTGTTGAGCTGAGAGGTGGCAATGATGATGGCGCCGGCATTGGTAAAGCCGACCACCACCGGATGTGACAGCAGATCGACCAGCACTCCAAGCTTCAGAAGTCCCAGCGACAGCTGTATCACGCCCACCATCACCGCCAGCGTCAGGGCATAGAGCAGGAAACCATCCGGATTGGCAGTCGCCAGCGGCTCCAGTGCCGTGGCCGTCATCAGGGAGACCATCGCCACCGGGCCGGTGGCAAGCTGTCTCGAGGAGCCGAACAGCGCCGCCACCATCGGTGGCAGGAAGGAGGCGTAGAGTCCGTAATAGGCGGGAAGGCCGGCAAGGGAGGCATAGGCCATCGACTGCGGCACCAGCACCATTGCCACGGTCACACCGGCAATGATATCGGCCTTCAACGTATTCGTGTTTGTCAGATTAGGCAGCCAGGCGAGAAACGGCACGAAGCGTCCGGGAATACTCAGTAATAAATCCATAAACCACTTCACGAAACGCACCTTTTCTGAATTTTGATGGAGAAGAGACATTTGCATACTGCAATCTTTATTAGTATATACGAATATTGATCAATATTCACGTGGAATTCAGGGTTTTCCATTGGTTTTTGTCAATTCAGAACGATTCCCGCGAGGCAGCGGATGATTTAGAACCCGTGAGTCTCTAAACTTTGAAAATCTTATACAAACTGGAAAAAACAGTAGGCCGGATAAGCGACTGCGCATCCGGCAATGAGCGGAATTCTGGTGGATGCGCTGGCGCTTATTCCCCCTACTTACTGCATTGGTTCTGGCTTTGCCAGGTGAGGGAAGTTCTGAATAAATCGACGGGATGGAGGTTCGGGGGAGAGGAGATTCTTGTCGAGGCGCACATCCTTCGATCAACACTTACTCATTCGTCGTTTTGAAGGGGTTCAAATTGCAGTGAGATCGAGTTGATGCAGTAGCGCGATCCAGTCGGCAGGGGACCATCGGGAAACAGATGTCCCAGGTGGGAACCGCAGTTCGCGCAGTGGACTTCGGTACGCACCATGCCATGGCTGTTATCCTGTTGTGACGCCACTGCGTCATCGTTGACAGGCTGGGTGTAGCTGGGCCAGCCTGTGCCCGAATCAAACTTGTTGACAGAACTAAAGAGCGGCTCGCCACAACAGACGCAACTGTAGACTCCCTGCTGATGCAGATCAGCATAGCGGCCGCTGAAAGCGGGTTCGGTTCCCTGCCGGCGGCATACCCGATACTGCTCCGGAGTCAGCTGTTGACGCCACTCCGCGTCTGTTTTCCGCTCTTTTTTCATCATCACACCGATAGAAGAATCAGGAATTTTTTGCCGCGGAATGCGCAATCAACAGGAATACCATGGTAAAATTGGAAATTATCTGATATTCAACAACAAACCCTGATGGCAAAAGAAGATTTTATCGAGATGGAAGGCACTGTGACCGACACCCTTCCAAATACAACATTTCGTGTTGAGCTTGAGAATGGCCACGTCGTTACCGCCCATATCTCCGGTAAAATGCGCAAACACTATATCCGGATTCTGACCGGAGACAAGGTCACTGTTCAGTTGACCCCCTACGATCTCAGCAAGGGCCGTATCACCTATCGCGCCCGTTAACAGAGCACTGGATGATTGTCATTTCGAGCGAAGCGAGAAATCTTTCAACGCATAGCATGCTGACTCCTTACAGGTAGAGGATTTCTCCCTACAGTCGAAATGACATGTAGTGGATTCACTCAGAGCTCTCTCTGCCCCTGATCTCGAACTCAAGCTCCTCCTCCGGACGGCTGACTTTGACACTGCCTCCTGAAGCAAGCTTGCCAAACAGCAGCTCTTCGGCCAGCGGCTTGCGGATTTTTTCCTGGATCAGACGCTCCATCGGACGGGCGCCCATTTTCGGATCATAGCCCTCATTGGCGAACCACTCCCTGGCCTCCTGTGAAACGCTCAGGGCAACCTCCTTCTCAGCCAGCTGCTGTTCCATCTCGAACAGGAACTTGTCGACGACCTTGCTGATAGATGCCTCGTCCAGCGCGCCAAACTGCACCACAGCATCGAGCCTGTTGCGGAACTCCGGCGTGAAATATTTTTTCAGCGCCTCCATGCCATCACTGGAGTGATCCTGGGTGGTGAAACCGATCGAGGCGCGGCTCATCTCCTGCGCGCCGGCATTGGAGGTCATCACCAGCACGACGTTGCGAAAATCCGCCTTGCGGCCATTGTTATCGGTGAGAGTGCCATGATCCATGATCTGCAGCAGCAGATTGAAAACGTCCGGATGCGCCTTTTCAATCTCATCGAGCAGCAACACGGCGTGCGGATGCTTGTTGATCTCTTCAGTCAGCAGGCCGCCCTGATCATAGCCGACATAACCGGGAGGCGCCCCGATCAGTCGCGAGACGGTATGACGCTCCATATATTCAGACATATCGAAGCGCACCATCTCGATACCCATGATGCGCGCCAGCTGGCGAGTCACCTCGGTTTTGCCCACGCCTGTCGGGCCGGTAAAGAGAAATGAGCCGACCGGTTTCTCCTGTGACCCCAGGCCCGAGCGGTTCATGATGATGGCTGACGAGAGCTTCTCGATCGCCTCATCCTGGCCGTAGATGACTCCCTGCAGGTCCCTCTGCAGATGGCGCAAGGTATCGGAGTCGGACTCAGACACCTTGCGCGAGGGGATGCGCGCAATTTTCGCCACGATCTCCTCGACCTGCGAGACCCCGATCATCTCCGGCTTCTCGTCATCAGGCTGCAGCTGCGTATAGGCGCCCGACTCGTCGATGACATCGATCGCCTTGTCGGGAAGATGGCGTTCATTGATATACCTGTCGGAGAGCTCCGCGGCGGCAGCCAGCGCTTCACCACTATAGGTGATGCCGTGATGCTCTTCGAAGCGGCTCTTGAGGCCTTTCAGGATTTCGACGGTCTCAGCAACGCTCGGCTCATTGATATCGATCTTCTGAAAACGGCGCGCCAGCGCGCTGTCCTTCTCGAAGATGTTGCGGAACTCGGTGTAGGTGGTCGATCCGATACAGCGCAAATGGCCGGATGCCAGCGCCGGCTTGAGCAGGTTCGAGGCATCCATGGTCCCGCCGGACGCCGAACCTGCGCCGATGATGGTATGGATCTCGTCGATAAACAGCATGGTATTCGATTGCTGCTTCAAATCGGCGAGGACCGCCTTCAGACGCTCCTCGAAATCACCCCGGTATTTTGTGCCCGCCACCAGCGAGCCGAGATCCAGTGAATAGATCACCGCATCGGCGAGCACTTCGGGGACATCACCATCGACGATCTTTTTTGCCAGTCCCTCGGCAATCGCCGTCTTGCCGACTCCCGCCTCGCCGACCAGCAACGGATTGTTCTTGCGACGGCGGCACAGGATCTGGATAGCGCGCTCGGTCTCGAGTGCGCGTCCGATCAGCGGATCGATGCGCCCCTGGGCGGACTCTTCATTGAGATTGACTGCAAACTGCTGCAGCGGGGATTTTTTCGTCGCCCCCTCCTCGCCCTCGATGTCCTCCATATCCTCGAGCAATTCGCGTTCGATCTCGTCAGCCATCAGCCTGGGGATGCCATGAGAGATATAGTTCACCACATCAAGGCGGGTGATCTCCTGCAGTCCCAGCAGATAGACGGCCTGCGACTCATGCTCGCCAAAGATTGCGACCAGCACATTGGTGCCGCTCACCTCCTTCTTGCCGGACGACTGTACGCTGTAGACGGCGCGTTGCAGAACGCGTTGAAAACCCAGCGTCGGCTGAGGATCACGCTCCTCCTCGTCCGGCACCAGCGGGGTTGTCTCATCGAGAAATTCGGTGATCTTCACACGCAGTTCATCGATGCGCGCGCCACAGGAGAGCAGCACTTCGACGGCGGAAGGGTTATCAGTCAGGGCCAGCAGCAGATGCTCCACCGTCATGAATTCATGGTGCTGTTCATTCGCCCAGCTAAAGGCCTGGTTCAGCGTGTTTTCAAGCTCTGTATTCAACATGGCATTCTCATTTTCTGCGATTGGTCCACAATCGTGTCTCTACGATGACTCGTCGACAGGCGCCGTTCATGCCTCTTCCATGGTACACATCAACGGGTGCTGGCTCTCTCTGGAGTAGCTGTTGACCTGCATCACCTTGGTCTCGGCAATATCACGCGCAAAAACGCCGCAAATGCCCTTGCCACGGGTATGCACATGCAGCATGATCTGGGTTGCACGGTCGCTGTCCAGGCGGAAAAAACGCTGCAGCACCTCGACGACAAAGTCCATCGGCGTATAGTCATCGTTGATCAGGACGACCTTGAACATTGGCGGCTTCTGAAGTTCCGGCTTCTTCTCCAGTGTTGCGAGGCCGTGGTCTGAGTGATCTTGTTGCGACATAACTTAATAAATAGTGCGTTTTGAAGAGAATTTCAAGTTATCGATTCAAACAATTCCACTCTGGATTTGCGAATCCATGCAGAACAGTTTCCAACCCTATATTAGCATCCTGCAGCATGTGCTGAAAAATTGCATTTCGATTTGACCTTTTCCTGATAGCGGATATACTTCTTAAAAAAATAATTGCATTTTCAAGCAGTAAGAACACTTTTCATCATGTAATTTGCAATCTGAAATGTGATTCTCCAGGCAATTACCCATAACAAATCTACATCTGTCAGTAGCAGCGGGAGCGCAAATATGCCAACAGGCACAGTCAAGTGGTTCAACAACAGAAAAGGGTATGGATTCGTGGTACCAGACGAGCATGTGGAGGAAGATGTCTTCGTCCACTACTCATCCATCGAGATGGACGGATTCAAAACGCTCAGAGAGGGACAAAAGATCAACTTTGAGCTCGCTGAGGGCCCCAAGGGGCTCCATGCCACCCAGATCACGGATCTGACCTGATCCGGATCCCATGGCAAACAAGCCCGCAACAGCGGGCTTTTTGCTGCCGCAAGACAAGCTGAAAGTTGCCGTCGCCACCCCTGCCACAATAAGATGTCCCGACTCATCCTGTTCAATAAGCCCTACCAGGTATTGAGTCAATTTACCGATGGTGAAGGGCGAAAAACCCTGGCGGACTATATCAGCATCCCGTCCGTCTATGCCGCCGGCAGACTCGATCGCGACAGTGAAGGACTGCTGCTGCTCACCGATGACGGCAAGTTTCAGCAGCGTCTCAGCGATCCGCGCTACAAGACCTGGAAAACCTACCTCGCGGAGATCGAGGGCACGCCGCAGAGAGAAGCCATCATGCGCCTGCAACAGGGCGTCCTACTCAAGGATGGCCCCACCCTGCCGGCAAAAGTACGGGCCATCGACGAACCGGCTGACCTGTGGCCACGCCATCCACCGGTGCGTTTTCGCAAATCGATTCCCACCAACTGGCTGGAGATCAGGATCAGGGAGGGGCGCAATCGTCAGGTCAGACGCATGACCGCTGCAGTCGGTCTGCCGACGCTGCGGCTGATCCGTACACAGATCGGGGAGTGGAAGCTGGGGAGTCTTCAGCCCGGGGAGTGGCGCGAGGTCCGTCTCTGATTATTCAGGAGGAGTGGAGCAGACAAACCTGACCGGCTGTCGACTTCGGGGCTTTAAGGAAGATCTGAATGAAGCGCGAAGCGATTCAATCAGATCTTTCCACGGGAGGCCCTGAATGATTCACGATCATGCGTCATTGCGAGCGCAGCGAAGCAATCTCGTGTAGATAAATCAAAGGCTTTGAGATTGCTTCGTCGCTACGCTCCTCGCAATGACGATTCGATCAGAGATTCCCAAGACAACTACTTCTCAATCGTGCCGACAACATGAAGTATGACAATGCGCTCCTTCGCCATCTCTTCGGGAGTCGTTGCGACAGCCTCTGATTCACCTTTACCGACGACCACGATGTCATCGAGAGGGATATCACTCTGTGCCGCGATATAGTCTGCTACAGACTGGGCGCGTGCTTCAGAGAGCTTCTGGTTGTGCTCCTCGGAACCTGTGCTGTCAGTATAGCCGGTCACTTCGATGTCGTAGACATGCGCCGTTTTACCGCTGGTGCGATACTTGTTGATGCGCTCATTGATGATGCCCTGGCCATCTTTCGACAGTTCGGATCCATCGACCGGGAACATGATTCCGGCTTCCAGGGCGATCGTGTCGTCAATGACCGCCGTCAGGCTGGTGGCGGTTTTGGCGACTGTTCCATGAACGGCGGGGGTTTCGGCGATAGCTGTACCTGCAATGCCCATGCCCGTCAGCAGTGCGATCGCAGAGAAGGAAGCCAGTGTAGTAAGTCGATTTTTCATTTCAATTTTCCTGTTGGTGATACAAGTATTGGTTGATTGTTCCCTCCCGCGGGAGGCGGAGGTCTGTTCCGCATGCTCGCAACATTGAGGCGCAGAACGGCTGAACTCTATCTCATCCTGACCGACCTGGCAACACCGCTCGCGAATCGTGACAGCACGAAATTTCTTATAGCGTGAGGCCGCACAGGAGTAGCACACAATGATGCTATAATTTTGCGTTTTTACTCCCCAGGCACTCATCATGGAACTCAGCTCCCTTACTGCCATCTCACCTGTCGACGGCCGCTATGGTGGAAAAACCACGGCATTGCGCTCTATTTTCAGTGAATATGGACTGATCCGCTACCGTGTGCTGATTGAGGTGCGCTGGCTACAGGCGCTCTCTGCTGACAGCGAGATTGCAGAAGTACCCGTATTGAGTGATCAGGCCCAGCAGAGGCTGGACGGCATCATTGACAACTTCACGGAGAGAGATGCCCGGCGCATCAAGGAGATCGAACGCACGACGAATCACGACGTCAAGGCTGTTGAATACTTTCTGAAGGAGCAGATCAGCGACAACCAAGAACTGGTCGCTGTCAGTGAGTTCATTCACTTTGCCTGCACCTCCGAGGATATCAACAACCTCAGCCACGCCATGATGCTGCGCGATGGGCGCGACCTGGTGCTGCTTCCCGAGCTGGAAGAAACCGTCTCCGCCATCAACGCCATGGCGCATCAATACGCCGCCGAGCCGATGCTGTCACGCACCCATGGCCAGCCGGCTTCACCGACAACCGTCGGCAAGGAGATGGCCAACGTGGTTGCACGCCTGCGCCGCCAGCAGCAGCAGATGCGTTCTGTACAGCTGCTCGGAAAAATCAATGGCGCCGTCGGCAACTACAATGCCCACCTGAGCGCCTATCCGGACAAGGATTGGCCGGCGTTTGCACAGCAGTTCGTGGAGTCGCTGGGTCTGCAGTGGAACCCCTATACGACCCAGATCGAACCGCACGACTATATTGCGGAACTCTTCGATGCAAACGCCCGCTGCAACACCATCCTGATCGACTTCTGCCGCGATGTCTGGGGCTATATCTCGCTGGGCTATTTCAAGCAGAAGACCAGAGCCGGCGAGGTTGGCTCCTCCACGATGCCGCACAAGGTCAATCCGATCGACTTCGAAAACGGGGAGGGAAACCTGGGGATCGCCAATGCGATCCTTGGCCATCTTGCGTCAAAATTGCCGATCTCCCGCTGGCAGCGCGACCTGAGCGACTCGACTGTGCTGAGAAATCTCGGCGTCGGCATCGGCCATACGCTGATCGCGCTGCACTCCATCCAGCGCGGCATCGGCAAGCTCGAAGTCAATGCACACAAGCTGGCGGATGATCTGCATGCAAACCAGGAGGTTCTCGCCGAACCGATTCAGACGGTGATGCGCCGCTACGGTATCGACAAGCCCTACGAAAAGCTCAAGGAGCTGACCCGCGGCCAGCGGATCACAGCAGAACAGCTCAGCGCCTTTATCGGCGGGCTGGAGATTCCGGACGAGGCAAAGGCAGCGTTGCTGGAGCTGACGCCGATGACTTACATTGGCAATGCCGTGTCACAGGCAGAGGCTGTCGAGTAGATCTGCGACAATTCTCAATATCTCCGGCATCATACGAACCTGTCATTGATATGCTGCCATGGTCTACACAGAGTAATGATAAGCGGCCTGGAATCCAGGCAGTCCTGGTTTATTCGTCATTGCGAGGAACGAAGTGACGAAGCAATCTCCAAGTGTTAGAAAATTTATTCGAGATTGCCGCGCTTCGCTCGCTATGACAGAGTTCTTCGAATAAATTCAGTGGAAGAGGCACAAAAAAGGCCGCGCAAAGCGCGGCCTTTTTGGTTCAGGGCGCCAAGGCCCCTAAACAGTATTGCCCAGAGATTACTCGACGTGAATCTCTACGCGACGGTTGAGTTGACGGCCTTCGTCAGTCTCGTTGGTGGCAACCGGCTGGCTCTCACCCATGCCGTTGCTGCTGATCTTGCTTGGATCAGCGCCGAGGCCGACCAGGTAGTCAACAGTCGATGCTGCGCGACGCTCGGAGAGGTCCTGGTTGTAGGCATCTGAACCCCAGTTGTCGGTGTGGGCGGTAACATCGATACGGTTGTAGTTCATGCCCATTGCCTGCTTGGCAACGTCATCCAGCTGCGCCGCCAGATCTGGACGGATGGTAGCCTTGTCGAAATCAAACAGGCCGGTGCCGCTGAATACAAAGTTCAACTCGTGGCAGGTCGGCAGGCCGTAAGAGACTTCCCAGCACTCATCGTAGTTGTTGACGACGACTTCGCCCTGTGAATCGGAAAGATACTCCGCAGCAGATGCTGACAGAGGCGTGACTGCAACAGCAGCGGCCAGACTCAGTGGCGCCATCATTGCGAACAGTTTTTTATTGACTTGTGACATTTTTAAATCCCCATGTTTTTTGTGACAAAAACAGTATTGTTGCTTTAGAAGTGGCAAAATTATACATGATTTTTTCACCGACTTCCAGACAATTATAGACGAAAAAAAATGAATGTACATCATTATTTTAGTAGCCCTTCATGATGTATTCTATCTACAACAGAACAAATAGCGGCGACGCCAACATGAGGGTTTTCCCTAGTTCCCTGATAAATGACGATTTTTTACGTAACTATTGGCAAAAAAGGCCGCTGCTGTTGCGCCAGGCAGTCCCGCTGCCGGCCGACCTGGTCACAAAACAGGAACTGTTGGCGTTAGCCTGCGGTGATGAAGATGTCGAATCACGCCTGATCCTGGAGCATGGAGAGACGCCCTGGGAGACGCATCACGGCCCCTTCGAACGCGCTGAACTGGAGCAGCTTCCCGCATCCCACTGGACGCTGCTGATCCAGGACATGAACAGGCACAAGCCCGAAATCCGCCCGCTGCTGGACGCCTTCAAAGCGATACCACAGTGGCGCATCGATGACATCATGATCAGCTATGCCGCCGACCAGGGGAGTGTCGGCCCACATAGCGACGACTACGATGTCTTCCTGATCCAGGCTTCGGGAAAGCGCCGCTGGAGGATTCACCGGCAGCCGGTCAAAGACGACGACCTGATCCCGGATCTCGATCTGAAAATCCTCAAAACCTTTGACACCGAGATGGAGTGGCTGCTGGAGCCCGGCGATATGCTCTACCTGCCGCCCAATGTCGCGCATTGGGGTGTTGCCGAAGGTGAGTGCATCACCTGGTCGGTCGGATTCCAGGGGCCCTCAATCACCGACCTGGCCAGCCGCTGGCTCGAAGAGCGCCTCTCAAGCCTGCCGCTACAGCGCTACACCGATCCGGACCTCCGCCAGCAGCAATTCAGCGGAGAGATCACTCCCGCAGCGTCTGCCCGCATCCGGGAGATGCTGCTGCAGGCGCTCTCGTTTTCAGAGGATGAAGTGGCCGAATGGTTTGGACGCTTCAGCAGTGAGCCCAAGGAGAATCTCACCCCTTCACCACCGGAGAGCAGTATCACCGAAATGGATCTCCTGGCGCAGCTGCAGCAGGATACACAGCTCAAACGCCATCCCTATGCGAAGCTGTTTTTCTCACGGCAGGCGGAATCGCTGCTGCTGTTTACCAGCGGCGAGAGTTACAGACTGCCAGCCGATGCACTGGATCTGGCGGTGCTGCTCACTGAGGAGCATCGCTATACCCGACAGCAACTGCAGCCCTGGCTGCAGAACCCACCCTGTCTGACGCTGTTGACCAAGCTCGTCAACCGGGGGGATCTCCTGCTGAAAAGTTAGCGTACCCTGATGGAGGTGCGATGCGTCATTGCGAGGAGGCCCAGCCGACGCGGCAATCTTCCCGAGATTGCTTCGCTGCGCTCGCAATGACCGCATTGATTGAGTGGCAGTTAGCTGCTTGCGGCATGCAGCGCTATGTAGGATGCGGTGAGTGAAACGAACCGCATCGATCGCGACAGATGCGCTTCGCTACGCTCAGCACATCCTACGAACTGCCAACTGACGGCTGCAAACTCTCTTGCGGCTTCAACAGGTAGACATTTTCGATCAGCGAAGTCACTCCCTTGCTCCTGAAGCGGGGTTCGGCATCCAGTATCTCCTCGGAGCAGATCTGGCTGATGCTGAAGCGCCGTCGGTAGAGTGATTCGACTTCGGCAAACGCAACGGAGAATGGCGGCCCGCTCATCTGCTGCTGGTCATACTCCAGCGTAATCAACAGTGTCGGCAGGGCCGCGGCGAACAAGGCTCCCATCTTCCCGACATAGCGTCGGCGCAGCTCACCGGGCAGGGCGATCAGTGAGGCGCGGTCATAAACCGCCGCAACATCCGCCACCATACCGGGTTCAAGCGCAAAAAAATCACCCACCAGCAGCGTGATACCGTCGCACCGCCAGCGTTCAAATGCACCGCTGCGGTCCACCCGGGGCTGCAATGCATGCTCCGCAAAAAACTCCTTCACCGCCAGTTGACTGACCTCGACGCCAAGCACCTGGAATCCCTGGTTGCGCAGCCACAACAGGTCAAGGCTCTTGCCGCACAATGGCACAAAGATGGTGCTTGCGACAGGGGCGGCGACGAGTGGCCAGCATTTTTCGAGCCATGGATTCGTGTGTGAAAGATGGAATCCGGTGTGGCCCATCTGCCACCGCTCAATCCAGAATTCAGGATCCAACAGATACCTCCACTAATTTTGCTGTATTCAGATCTTTGCAACAGAGATACACTCTACCCTCAACAAAATAAACGTAACACAATAACTCCGCGCAGGAAGCAGGGTTGGGATTTGCTTTTCAGGGCTGTCTAAAACAGGGATGTTTTAGCAGAGTATACAGGGATGTATTCACACGTCCCTGAAAAGCGGATCCCGGCCCTGCACAGACTCCATCTAACCACGGATTGATTGGAAAGTTTTCCCAGATCAGAAATGAAGAGTGCTGACCCCCAATTCCTATCCGGCCTGAAGAGCATCCTCGGCGACGGCTCCCTGGTCGAAGAGCGGGAGGAGCTGAGAGCCTATGAGTGCGACGGCCTCTCGGCGCATCGCACCATCCCGATGCTGGTCGCGCTGCCGGAGACCACAGCGCAGGTGCAGCAGATTCTGAAACTCTGCTACAGCCACCGGGTACCGGTCGTTGCCCGCGGCGCCGGCACAGGCCTTTCCGGCGGCGCCCAGCCGCTCGAAGACGGCCTGCTGCTGAGCCTGGCGCGTTTCAACCGCATTCTCGCCATCGATCCCGACAACCGCAGCGCCACCGTACAACCGGGTGTGCGCAACCTGGCCATCAGCGAGGCGGCAAAACCCCATGGGCTCTATTATGCGCCGGACCCCTCCTCCCAGATCGCCTGCACCATCGGCGGCAATGTCGCGGAGAATTCCGGCGGCGTACACTGTCTCAAGTACGGACTGACCGTTCACAATGTGCGCAAGCTGCGTGTCATCTGCATCGATGGCGAGGAGCTCATTATCGGCAGCGATGCCCTGGATGCTCCCGGCTATGACCTGCTGGCGCTGATGAACGGTTCGGAGGGGCTGCTGGGCATCATTGTCGAGGTGACCGTCGGCCTGCTGCCGATACCTCCCACGGCAAAAGTGATCATGGCCGCGTTCTCTGATGCCGAAGATGCCGGCGAGGCGGTCAAGGGCATCATTGCCAGCGGCATCATCCCTGCCGGACTGGAGATGATGGACAACCTCGCCATTCGCGCTGCCGAGGATTTCGTGCACGTCGGCTATCCAACGGATGCCGCCGCGATACTGCTGTGCGAACTCGACGGCACCGACGAGGAGATCAGCCATGATATCGGCAGGATCGAACAGATACTGCTGCAGCGCCGCTGTACATCGACCCGGATCTCGTCGAACGATGAAGAGCGCATGCAGCTGTGGGCCGGCCGCAAATCCGCTTTCCCGGCCGTCGGGCGCCTGGCGCCCGACTACTACTGCATGGACGGCACCATCCCGCGCCACCGTCTGCCGGAGGTGCTGCGCCGCGTCGGTGAACTCTCCCGGCAGTATCAACTGGCCATCGCCAATGTCTTTCATGCCGGCGACGGCAACCTGCATCCGCTGATTCTCTACGATGCAAACAAAGGCGACCAGCTGCAGAGAGCTGAAGAACTCGGCAGCAGGATACTTCAACTGTGCGTCGAGGTCGGCGGCACCATCACCGGCGAGCATGGCGTCGGCAGTGAAAAGATCGACGAGATGTGCGTCCAGTTCAAAGCCCTCGAACTGCAGCAGTTTCATGCCATCAAGGCGGCCTTTGACGAGCACGGCCTGTTGAATCCGGGCAAGGCTGTACCCGAACTGCACCGCTGCGCCGAACTCGGCGCCATGCACGTTCACAACGGCGAACTTCCGTTCCCGGAACTGGAGCGCTTCTGATGAGTCTGCAGCAGCAGATCATCGAAGCCTGCGCCAGCATGACACCGCTGTCGATCCGGGGCGGCGACAGCAAATCCTTTCTCGGCAACCCGGTGTCGGGACAGTCCCTCTCTACCGCAGAACACCGTGGCGTTATCAACTACCAGCCTGCAGAACTGATCATGACCGCCCGCAGCGGAACCCCGCTGCATGAAATCAAAGAGATCCTGATGAATCAGCACCAGCAGCTGGCCTTCGAGCCGCCATCCTATGGCGACAAGGCCACCATCGGAGGAACGTTCGCCTGTGGCCTCTCCGGCCCCTCCCGCCCCTGGAAGGGCAGTGCACGCGACGCCGTACTGGGCTGCACCATTATCAACGGACGCGGCGAGCAGCTGCACTTCGGCGGCGAGGTGATCAAGAATGTTGCCGGCTATGATGCATCCCGCCTGATGGTCGGGGCATTCGGCACACTGGGGGTAATCATGGATATCAGTTTCAGGGTGGTGCCAGTGCCTGCCGCCCAAACCACCCTCAGCTTTTCAGCGACAGCTTCACAGGCTGTCACCAATGTCGTCAGCTGGTCGCAACAACCGCTGCCGATCACCGCCGCCGCATGGCATGACGGAGAGCTGTCTGTCCGGCTCAGCGGAGCAGCCGCCGCTGTCCGTGCAGCCCGGCTGCAGCTTGGCGGCGAAGTGTCTCGATCGGGGGATTTCTGGCAGCAATTGCGGGAACAGCAGCTCGCTTTTTTTCAAACTGACAAACCGCTATGGCGGCTCTCCCTGCCGATGGCTGCCAATCAACTGGAGATCCCCGCTGAGCAGCTCATCGAGTGGGGCGGCGCACAGCGCTGGCTGACCACAGATGCGCAGCCGCAGGCGATTCGTCAGGCAGCGGCGGCTGCCGGCGGCCATGCCACCTGCTACAGAAATGCGCAGGGAGTGGAGAGATTCACGCCACTACCGAAACCGATGCTGGCGCTGCAACAGCGCCTGAAACAGGCCTTCGATCCCAAAGGGATTCTCAACCCGGGGCGCATCTACCCAGAGTTATAATGCAGACACACATAGACACCCGACTGCTGCAGACCGATGCCGGCAAGGCGGCGGACGACATTCTGCGCTCCTGTGTACACTGCGGTTTCTGCACAGCGACCTGCCCCACCTATCAGTTGCTGGGAGATGAGCTGGACAGTCCCCGCGGCCGCATCTACCTGATCAAGCAGGCGCTGGAAGGGCAGCAGATCACGCGCCGCAGCCAGCTGCACCTGGATCGCTGCCTCAGCTGCCGCTCCTGTGAAACCACCTGTCCGTCCGGCGTGCAGTACGCCAGCCTGCTGGAGATCGGCCGCCACCTGGTCGATCAACAGGTGCAACGCTCCGTCAGGGAGAGGCTGCTGCGCTGGGGGATGAAAAGCATCCTCCCCTACCCTTCGCGTCTTGCGCCACTGGTGGCGCTTGCATCAACAATGAAGCCGCTGCTGCCGCGTAAATGGCGGCAAAAAATTCCACAGCAAAGAGCATACGATCATCTCCCTGTCGCTTCGCAACCGCGCAAGGTGATTCTGTTCGCAGGCTGTGTGCAATCCGTCGTTGCCAGGCAGATCAACCAGGCTGCCGCTCGCGTACTGGAGAGGCTGGGCATCCAGTGCATCTGGGTTGAATCGGAACAGTGCTGCGGAGCCGTCAACCATCATCTCGGGGACAGGAAAACAGCCGTCGATTTCGCACGCCGCAACATCGACCTCTGGAACAGACATCTCGAAGACGGGGCCGAGGCAATCATCGGCACTGCCAGCGCCTGCATCCTGGAGATCAGGGAGTACGCGCAACAGCTGCAAAAGGATCCCGACTATGCCACGAAGGCGCAGACGGTGAGCGAAGCAACGCTTGATATCGGCGAATATATCCAGCAGCAGGACACTAGCGGCCTCCAGCTGGTTGATCAACTTCCCAGGGTTGCATTTCATGCTCCCTGCACACTGCAGCACGGCCTGCAGCTAAAAGGCCGCACCGAACAGCTGCTGCGCAGCCTTGGCTTCAGCATCACCGAACCGCGGGATGCGCATCTCTGCTGCGGCTCCGCCGGAACCTACTCAATCCTGCAGCCGCGGCTGGCCACACGGCTGCGCTCCAATAAACTCGAGGCATTGACCGGCGAGCAAGCCGATCTCATTGCAACGGCCAACATCGGCTGCCTGCTGCATCTGCAGGAAGGCACAGCGACTCCCGTCAGACACTGGATCGAGGTAGTCGCTGAATCCCTGACCGAAATCAACCCATCCATCAACGAATAGGTATATTATTAGTCGTTTAGTTTCGATGACAACAACGGAGTCCTTCATGAGCGCAGACAATATCCAGATCGATGATGAGCAATTCACCGTCGATGAACTGATATCGGCATACAGGGATGCCAAAAAGGTCAAAGAAAAGGCAACAAAAGCCTATAAACGCCGTCGGCAGGAGCAGGCGTTGAAGCCGTTTCAGGCAGAATTGCTGCATGTACAGCAACACCTGGAGGAGACCGGCAAGCGCATGATCATCCTCTTTGAGGGACGGGATGCTTCAGGCAAGGGGGGAACTATTCGCCGCACCTCCCGCTACATGAACGAAAAGCGCTATCGCATCGTTGCCCTGGGAAAACCCACCAATCAGCAGCGCACGGAATGGTTCTTCCAGAAATATGTCACCCATTTCCCGCATGGCGGCGAAGTCGTCATGTTCGACCGCAGCTGGTACAACCGCGCTATGGTCGAACCGGTCTTTGGTTTCTGTACTCCCGAGGAGTACAAAAACTTCATGCGGGGAGTCGTTGGCTTCGAGAAGGACCTGGTTCGGCAAGGGACGATCCTGGTCAAACTCTACTTCAGCGTCACCAAAAGCGAACAGATGCAGCGTTTCGAACGTCGTAAAACCGATCCATTGAGACAGTGGAAACTGAGCGAGGTCGACCTGCAGGCGCAGGAACGCTGGGATGAATTTACAACCCAGAAATATGAGATGTTGAAAAAGACCAGCAGCAATCATGCACCCTGGACGGTGATTCGCTCCAATGACAAGCATCTTGCCCGTCTCAACGCCATGAAAACCATCATCAATGCCGTACCCTATCAGCGGTACAACGAGGATCTGGATTTTGTGCCCGATCCCAAAGTCGTCATCTCCGGCGCCAGGGAGGTGGAGATCATGGAAGCGGAGCGTCTCAAGCGCGGTAAGTTCAAAGGATAAAGTCGGCAGTCGGCAGTCGGCAGTCGGCAGTCGGCAGTCGGCGCGAGTCTAATTCGAACCTATTCGTCATTGCGAGGAGGCCCAGCCGACGCGGCAATCCGCTTGTCGTTGTGGAAGAGCGTAGCGACTGCGGCAATCTGGAGCAGATTGCTTCGCTGCGCTCGCAATGACGAGGGCTCGTAATGACGGGATTTATTGAGTGGCAGTTGGCAGAAGTCTAAACCATATTACTGCAAACTGAAGACTGCCAACTACAAACTTTTTTCTCAGTCACCAGACTGGCCGAGGACTCCTTTCAGCCCTGACTTTCTCTTTTTCGGCGGCTTCTTGACCTTGCGCAGCTTCCTGCTGTTGATCACCAGCTCGTGCACCAGCGGCATCAGGATGATCTCGATAGCATGCAACAAAGCGCCGCCCGGAACGACAAGGGTGTCCCGTTTTGACATGAATGAACCCGGCAGCAGACTCAACAGCTCAATATAATCCGGCTTCACTCCCCGCTGGAAACTGATGACGATAAAACTCTCATCCTCGGTCGGCATGAAGCAATTCTCGGAGAACGGGTCCGAGGTGTCGACGGTCGAGACCATCTGGAAGTTGATGTGCGTGCGTGAAAATTGCGGGGTGATGTGAAGTACGTAGTCGTGCATGCGGCTCTGGATGGACTGCTTGACTTCATCCGTGGAGTAACCGCGCAGCCTGGTATCACGATCAATCTTGCGAATCCACTCCAGGTTGACGATCGGCACGATGCCGATCAGCAGATCGGGATACTGGGAGAGATCGATATCTCCATCAACTGCGGCGCCGTGCAAGCCGCGATAGAGTAGCAGATCGGTTTTTCCCTCGATCTTTTCCCAGGGTGTCAGCGTACCCACCTCCTGACCCCACTCCCGCGCATGTTCTGCCGTGTGCAGATAATAGCGCCGCATCCCGGTACCGGTTGCAGCATACTGGAAAAAGAGGCTCTCCAGCTTATCGAGACAATTCCCCTCGGGTCCAAAATGGCTGAGAAAGCGATTTCCGGCGCGGGCCTTGCGGATCTCCTCTTCCATCTCCGCACGGCTGTAGCGGTGAAAACCACTCCCCTGGATGTAGGCGGCCTTGACCCGGTCCCGCCAGAAGATATGTTCAAAAGCTTTGGTAATCGTCGAGCTTCCAGCCCCTGACGAACCAGTGATTGCAATGATTGGAAATTCTGCTGACATCTTTTTTCCTCCACTGTATATATCAGTCGATGATTAAAGGAGTGTACTAGTGCTCCTTCAACGTAATAATTTGGGATGCTAAAATTATTACGTTGAAGGAGCACTAGACCTATTTCTTGTAGACCTGCCTCTGGAAACGGCGATAGACCCACTGATACTGGGCCGGCACTTCGAGCACCGCCCTCTCGATGGTTTGATTCAGTGCTGTCACGGACACCTCGAGATCCGGATCATTGACGCCAGGCTCCGCGTCCAGCGTACGGCCAACAAAGGCTCCGTCCGGTTGGCGATCCACGCGGGCTACGACAACCGGCGCCCCGGTCCTGGCCGCCAGTTTTGACAACAGCGTCATCGTCATCGCCGGATGACCAAAAAACGGCGCATAGACGCCACCCGCATTCTGCAGCTGTTTGGGAACCTGGTCAGGAAGAATGATGATGATCTCCCTTCTCTTCAGGGCGGCGACAAGCTCCTTGATGCCACTGCCTGTTGCAGGCACAAGGACCGCCCCGGTCGCCGTTCGCCCCCCGGTCATGATCGCTTCGAGCCACTGCTGTCGTGGCGGACGGTACAGCACCGTGGTCGGCGCTACCGATACCACGGCATGCAGACCCAGCTCCCAGTTGCCCATATGCGGGACGGCAACGATCAGGCCCTTCCCCTGCTGATGGCGTTCGGCAATATGGCGGCGAAATTCACCCACGTCCACTCCCGACGCAAACTCGGCAAAGGACCGCAGCCATGTCAGTGGCAGCTCCGCCATCAGCTTGCCATTCTCCGCCAGCGTCTCTCTGACCAGCTGCCGTTGCTCCTGTTCAGACAACTGCGGAAAGCAGAGCGCGATATTCACCTCCGCCGTATGGCGTTCACGCAGATGGAAGATCCATGCAAACCAGCCGATAAACCTCCCCAGGCGCTGTGCGGCACCCAACGGGGTTTTGGCATAGAGAGTGAGTAAAAACCGAAACATTTCAAAGTTCGCTGATCAGTACTACAATTGATGCATTTTGCAGGCGCTCGAGACAATAATGCCCGATATTACTCTCTGCGGAGGAAGAGTACCAGAACTCGAAAATCTCTTCCTGAGATACGGGATGAGCATCACAACAGTCAAAGATGACGTTCCGATACCCGGTTCCTACTGGGGAGAGTCCGAAGCCGGAATCGTCGAAAACAGGCTCTATATCCGCGATGATACGCCGCTGCACTCCGCCTTTCACGAGGCGTGCCACTATATCTGCATGGATGCCGGGCGGCGCGCTCAACTGCACACGGATGCCGGCGGCGACTATGATGAAGAGAATGGCGTCTGCTATCTGCAGATCGTGCTCGCAGATAAACTGGCCGGCTACGATGCCGCGCGGATAATGCTGGAGATGGATCACTGGGGCTATACATTCCGTCTCGGTTCGGCGCGCCTCTGGTTTGAAAACGATGCTGAAGATGCGCGGCAATGGCTGCTCAAGACTGGTATTATTGATAATTTTAACCAACCCACATGGATGCTGCGCTGAACAAAGGCACGGTAGAACTCAATGATCAGAAAATGTCTCTTTCCCGCTGCAGGCTACGGCACCCGTTTTCTTCCGGCAACCAAGGCGATGCCCAAGGAGATGCTGCCGATTCTCACCAAGCCGTTGATTCAATACGGCATCGAGGAGGCTCTCCAGGCCGGCATGAGCAATATTGCCATCGTCACCGGCCGCGGCAAGCGCGCTATTGAAGATCACTTCGACACCAATCAAGAGCTGGATCGCCAGATTAAAGGCACCTCCAAGGAGGCCTATCTCAACGAAGTCCGCCATCTGATCGAAACCTGCACCTTCTCCTATACCCGCCAGAGCGAGATGCTCGGACTGGGACACGCCATCCTTACCGGAGAGGTGTTGATCGGCAACGAGCCTTTCGGCGTCATTCTCGCCGATGACCTCTGCACCGCCGAGCCTGACGGCATCATGCAGCAGATGGTGAAGGTCTACGACAAGTACCAGTGCAGCGTTGTCGCCATCGAGCAGGTTGCCCCTGAAGAGACGCACAAATACGGCGTGATTGCCGGCGAAGAGATTGAGGCGGGTGTCTTCCGCGTAAGCGACATGATCGAAAAACCCACCCCCGCAGAGGCGCCGTCCAACCTTGCCATCATCGGACGCTATATCCTGACGCCGGATATCTTCACCATCCTGGAGCAGACAACGGCCGGCAGCGGTGGTGAAATCCAGATCACCGACGCCCTGCTGCAACAGGCCAGGGCGGGCAACGTGATCGCCTATCAGTTCAAGGGTAAACGCTATGATTGCGGATCCATTGACGGTTTCGTTGCGGCAACCAACGCTTTCTACCAGAGCCTGGAAACAGAGAGCTGAACGCATCTGGCGCAGCAAACAGCAGGCATGCGCCACTTTCTGATTGTTGCCGGCAGCGCCGACTGGTGCAGAAGCAGCGCCATACGACTGCTGTCAAACCGTCCTGACGCCATCTGGGTCGGCGATTGCGCCGCATCACTGCCGCAAACCCGCAAGGTCGTTGCCGCCAGCGAGGCGTTGCAGCTGCTGGGCCAGGAGTTCCACAGCATCGTCTTTGACATGCATTGCGGTTTTCATGCCGACGCCTTTGCCGCGGTCAGCGGCACCATCCGCGACCACGGCTACCTGCTGCTGCTGGCGCCACCGCTGCAGCAATGGCCCCTTTTTGAAGATCCGGATTATCAGCGCATGCTGGTCTGGCCAGCCACGTCGAAACACACCAGGGGCCGCTTCCTGCAGCGTCTCGCCAACCTCTTTGTGCAGCGCCCCGGGACTGAAATCATCGCCCAGGGAGAGAGCAATGAGATGGCACCCCTGCCCTCCCCCGCTGCCGGCATCACGTCATCAACGACAGACCAGCAGCTGGCTGTCGACGCCATTCTGCGTGTCGCCAGCGGCCATCGCTCCAGGCCACTGGTTATCACGGCCGACAGGGGGCGCGGCAAAAGCGCCGCGCTGGGTCTGGCGGCGGCGAGTCTGCTCAGTGAGAACATACGGAGAGAGCGTCGCATCATCGTCACGGCGCCGTCGCCGGGCGCCGTTGATACCCTGTTTCGACACGCCGCAGCCGCGCTTCCCCGCTGCGACGCCGGCAAGGGGCGGCTCGCTTGCGGGGAGCAGTCACTGCGCTTCGTTGCTCCCGACCAGCTGCTGAAAGAGAAACGCGCCGCCGATCTGTTGTTCGTGGATGAAGCCGCTGCCATTCCGGCTGCGCTGCTGGAAGCCATGCTGCAGCGCTACCGGCGTATTGTCTTCTCCACCACAGTGCACGGTTATGAAGGCGCCGGCAGGGGCTTTGCCGTGCGCTTTCGCGACACCCTGGAGCGCCTCACACCGCAGTGGCGGGAGCTGCGGCTCACCACCCCCATTCGCTGGAGCCGGGGCGACCCACTTGAACGGCTCACCTTCGACGCACTGCTGATGAATGCAGAGCCTGCCGGCGCCGAGGCCTTCGGTGAATTCACGCTGGAGCAGCTGGATATCAGCAACATCAACCAGGATCAGCTGCTCCAGGATGAGGAGCTGCTGCGGCAGCTGTTCGGCCTGCTGGTTCAGGCCCACTATCGCACCCGCCCCTTCGACCTGCGCTACCTGCTCGATGGCGATAATGTCGAGATCCTGCTGGGACGCTACCGCGGGGTGGTTGCTGCCGTTGCTGTCGCAGTTCGCGAGGGTGGCTTCGATGACGCCATGACGTCACAGATTCTCTCGGGAGAGCGCCGCCCGCGCGGACATCTTGCGCCGCAGATACTGGCACGACACTGCGCCCAGCCACAGGCGCTGCAGCAGAAGTTTCTGCGCATCATGCGCATTGCCGTGCATCCGGCCATCCGCCGCCGGGGAGTCGCCACTGCACTGCTGGATGTCCTGGCAGCCACAGCGGAGGGAGTCGACACCATCTGCACCAGTTTTGGCGCCACCGCCGGGCTGCTTGCCTTGTGGCGAAAAAACAGCTTCCTGCCTGTACGCATCGGCTTGACCAGGGAGGCCTCCAGCGGCTGCCACTCGGTGCTGATGCTCAAGCCCGTCGAGAGCGGCAAACAGCTGCTGCAGGAGTCACGGGGACGTTTTCACAGACAGCTGCCGCTGCTGCTGAGCGACAGCCTGAACGGACTGGAGACAGGAGTCTGTCTGCCGCTGCTACGGGATGCCAGCTGCCATGGTGATATGCCTCCCGAGGGCAAAGCACTGCTCAAGCGCTTTGTACGGGGAGAGCTCCCCTACGACGCTGTTTTTCCGGAGCTCGAGGAGCTGGCCATGCTGGCCGCCCGCAGCGGCAGGGCAACAAGGCTCGACCCCCGGCAGCAGGATCTCTTCTTCAGCCGGGTGCTGCAGAGGGAGCCCATCCAGAGCATCGCTGCAAGAGTGCGACTGGCCGGAAAACAAGAGGTGCAGCACTCACTGCAAGAGGCAGTCAATAAACTGCTTTGACTGGCAAGAGGTGAAAGAGAGCTTTTTCTCTCGCCAAGCCGCCAAGAGCGCAAAGGTTTTTCTTGGCGAGCTTTGCGCCTTTGCGAGAGTCATTATTGAAACTTGACTCTTTCGTAAAGATGTTGAGCGCTCAAGGATTACTAGTGAATCAGCGTGAGATACTCCATGCGGGTTGCCTGGGACTGGCGAAAAGCGCCCAGCATCACCGATGTCTTCATCAGCGAGTTCTGCTTCTCCACGCCGCGCATCTTCATGCACAGATGCTCCGCTTCAATGGTGACGGCGACGCCGGCAGGTTGAATCGCCTGCTCGATGGCATCGGCAATCTGCACCGTCATATTCTCCTGGATCTGCAGACGGCGCGCATACATATCGACAATACGGGCGATTTTCGACAGGCCAATCACCTTTCCCTGCGGCAGGTAGGCAACATGCGCCTTGCCGATAAATGGCAGCATATGATGCTCACACAGTGAATAGAGCTCGATATCCTTGACGATCACCATGTCATCATTGCTGCTGTCGAAGATGGCCTCGTTGACTACCTCGTCCAGTGTCATGCCGTAGCCCCGGCACAAAAACTCCATCGCCCTTGCCGCCCGCCCCGGTGTATCCTGTAGCCCGTCACGCAGCGGATCTTCACCGATCCCCTCGATAATGCCGGAGTAGTGCTGTACCAATTTCTCCTGTGACATGATGATCCCAATCGAATAATCGCAAGCTGCGATTGTATGCGACAGTGAAGCACAACAGCAAACATACGATTACAGGGGATTTCTCCAACTGCCTGATTCGCTGTATGATTCAAGCGTGAAATTGCGCACCTACATCCTGTTGATCCTGCTGCTGTTCGCACTGTCGCCAATGGCGTTGTTGCTGGCCTTCGGGCTGCCGCCAATGCTGGATCGTCTGCAAATCTTCTACCAGCAGGCGCATCTGCAGCAGCTGCGCGCCGATTTCCGCGACCTCGACCAGCACATGGCGAGCCGCCAGGCGCTCACCGGAGTGCTCGCAAAACTGCCTGAACCCGGCATTATCGTCAGCTCCGAGAACCAGGATACCGCCAAGGTCAAGGAGGCACGCTCACGCTATACAGAGTGGGTCAATCGACTGTTCGCCAAGAGTCTCGATATCATCAGCATCAATTTTCTGGATGATCAGGGGGTCGCCCGCTTCTGGCTGCAACGCGACGAGACGGGAGAGCGGCTGGACACGTCGGCTTCCCGGCCCGATATGCCCAGCCATGAATTTCTCTCTTCAGTCCTGAAAAGTTCCCCCTCCGCAGTGTTCGTCAGTCCGATTTACACGGAGTATGACAGCCAGCAGCGTGTCCTGCTGCGCCTCTATATCGCCAGTGCGATCCGCAACAACAACGGTGAAGCGACGGCGATGGTCGTCACAACCGTCGATCCCGGCGGCCTGGCGCGCGCCTACCGGGATACCCTGTGGGTGACAAATGACGGCAGTTATCTCTACACCCAGGAGACTTCGGCTGCCGGCAAGGCATTCGTGGACTTCCCCGACCTGGAACAGATTTTCGAGCGTGGCAGAATCGGCCTGTGGCGGGATGACAGGGACCACCGCATGTTCTGGGTCCCGATGTTTCGCACCGAGATCGACGAACCCCTGTGGGTGGGGCGCATCGTCGACGAGTCGCCATTGGCCAGCCTGCGCACGGGACTGCTGATTACAGTAGCCATCGTCTCTCTACTGGTATTGATTGGCGTGTCGCTGCTGGCAAACTGGTTTGCCAATCGCCTCGACCGTGTCAGCAGGGAGCTTGGCAACGGCGTACACCGCATCGTCGAAAACAATGAGGAGGTGACATTCTCCTGGGATAACCCCCAGGAGCTGCACATCCTTGCCGGCAACCTGACGCGCCTCGCTTCGACCCATGCCAGAAACAGCCGCAACCTGCGCACGCACACCCGCCAGCTCGAGCAGAGCAATCGCTTCAAGACCGAATTTCTGGCGAATGTCTCCCATGAGCTGAAGACGCCCCTCAACTCGATCATGGTGCTCTCGAAAATCCTCAGGGGAGACAAGAGTCTGACTGCCGGACAACAGCATAAGGCCGATGTCATCCACCACGCCGGCAGCGACCTGCTTGGCATGATCGACAACATTCTGGAGCTCTCCCGCATCGAGAGCCTGGATGAAGAGCTGAAACTGGAGGAGATCAACCTGCGGCAGCTGCTGGATGACACCATCGCCCTGCTGCATCCGCAATTTGACGAAAAGGGTCTCACACTGGAGCTGGAGTATGCCGCGGATGCACCGGCTACCATCACTTCAGACTCTGACAAAATCCGCCAGATCCTGAAGAACCTGCTCAGCAACGCCTGCAAGTTTACTGACAGCGGCGGCATTAAGATCGCTGTCAAGACGGTGTTCAATGCCGGTTACCAGGGTCTGCCGCTGCATATCACCGTCACCGACAGCGGCATCGGCATTCCAGAAAAGCAGCAAAAGCACATCTTTGAGGCCTTTCGCCAGGCTGACGGCTCCATCCGCCGCCGTTTCGGCGGCACCGGTCTTGGACTCAACATCAGCCGCCGCCTGGCCGCCCTGCTGGGAGGGACTCTTGAACTCACCAGCAGCGAGGAGCAGGGATCGATTTTCACCCTGGCGCTGCCGCTTGAGTATTATCGCAGTCAACCGGCAGAATTCCCCTCACAGGATGAAGACACCGAACTCGACAGCGCAACAGCCGCAACGCCGCCGCTGCCGATAGCCGACTTCAGCGGCCACACGGTGATGCTGGTCGAAGAGAATATCGAAACCATGCTGCAGCTGACGCGCATCATGAACCAGTGGGGCATCCGGGTCATTGCAGCCACTGACGAGGAGGAGATCCGGGATGTGCTGTGCGAAGAGCCTGAATGCCTGCTGATTATTGTCAACAGTCGAATCTGTGACGACAATAATTGTGATAGCATCCATATTATCCAGAATGAGAAAGTGTCAGGAAATATTATTGCACTCGCCGAGGATTGCTCCCTGGTCAATGAGGAGCTCAAGCAGGCTGCAAGCGGCTGTCTGACATCCCCGATCAATGCGCAACAGTTGAAAACCATCATCGATGAGTCTCTCGCCTAAATGACCGGCTATTCCAATTTCAAACTGCTGATTGTCGATGACAATCCGGATAATCTTTTTGCCCTGCGCGCCCTGATCGAGCAGCACATGAACGCCACCGTGCTCGATGCCAGCTCCGGAAAGGAGGCAATCGATATCGCCCTGGCAACACCTGATCTCGACCTGATCGTACTCGACATCCAGATGCCGGGCATGGATGGTTTTGAAACCGCCTCGCTGCTGAAGATTCGTAAAAAAACCTGCAACATACCGATTATTTTCCTCACTGCAGCATTCAAAACAGAGGAGTTCCAGCAGCGTGGCTATGATGTCGGCGCCGCCGACTATCTGCTCAAGCCGATCGATGACAACCAGCTGATCAACAAACTCAGCACCTATTTGCGCCTGATCGAAAAAGAGCGCGAACTGAACCGCCAGCTGGAGGAGAAGGTCAGGCAGCGCACCGCTGAACTGAACGAGGCCAGGGAGCATCTGCAAAACATCATTCAGGCCATGGGTGAGGCGCTGCTGGTGCTCGACCCGGAGGGAAAGGTAACACAAGCCAATCCCGCCGCCTGCAGTATGCTGGGCTACGCGGAGAACGACCTCGTCTCCCTTGCCATCGGCGACCTGTTCGAAGAGGAGACGGACCAGCAGGCCGATGCTTTCATGGGCACCTGGCTGGAGGCGCTGATTCGCAGCGGCGCCATTCCCAGTATCGAGGCGCGCTTTATTACCAGCAGCGACGAACGCATACCCATTCTTTTTTCCCGAACTGCAATTACCGATGACGACGGCAACCTGCGCCATATCATCTGCATCGCCAAGAACATGCGCGGTTATCAGAAGATCGACGCTGATGAAGCCGCCGAGGAGTGACAGCATGTACGACAAGCTACCCAACATTGAGAATGAAGATACGACCCTGACCGCCAACGCCCTGAAGGCGATGGCCCATCCGCTGCGCTGGAAGATACTCTGCACGCTGGGCGACAGGGAGCTCTCGGTCGGTGAAATCGTTGAACAGACAGGCACATCACAGAGCAACATCTCCCAGCACCTGGACCAGCTGCGCAACAAGCATATCCTGGTCTCCAGAAAGGAGGCCAACCGCATCTACTACAAGATCAGGAACTACAAGCTGCTGGAGTTGATCGGCGTCATGCGCAATGTACTCTGCCCGACCAACCTGAATGACGAACCGCCAGAGTAGCCCTGATGACGGCATCGCTGCTGGTCATCGCCGCCTATCTGCTCGGCTCCATCTCCAGCGCCATCATTGTCTGCAGGCTGATGGGACTGCCGGACCCGCGTACCCTTGGATCCAATAACCCGGGCGCCACCAATGTGCTGCGCATCGGCGGCAAAAAGGCCGCCGCCATCACGCTCTTCGGCGATGGGCTCAAGGGATTCATTCCGGTAGTGGCCGGCCACATGCTGGATGTCAGTCCGTTGATTCTGGGCCTCACCGGGCTGGCTGCATTTCTTGGTCATCTCTACCCGCTCTTTTTCGGCTTCAAGGGCGGCAAGGGGGTTGCAACCGTGCTGGGAGTGCAGTTTGGTTTTTCCTGGATGATCGGCGCGGCCATTGCCGGCATCTGGCTGTTTGTCGCCTTCATCCTGAAAATCTCGTCACTGGCCGCACTGATCGCGATGGCGCTGGCGCCGCTGGTGGTGTGGTTTTTCTGGCCGGATCCTGCGCTGGTCACGATCCAGGTGATCATCACCATCATCCTCTTCTGGCGGCATCGCTCCAATATCCGGGATCTGCTGTCAGGAGATGAGGGGAAGCTCACCGACGGCGGCTAGGGAAGCTCGACTGAATCGTCATTGCGAGAAGCGTAGCGACGAAGCAATCTCTAACACATTGATATCGAGGCATAAGATTATAAATTACATCCATGTAATTTACCCTTCGGGTCGCGCCGTGTGGCGCGTTCAATTTTGCTCGGAGCAAAATTAGTGCCGCGCTACGCTCGCAATGACGCAGCGTGTTTAATCATTCAGAGGCTCCTCAACTCACTCATCGGCCAGCGCGGCTTGACCTGGAAGCCTGTACCTTCGTGCTGCCCGGCCTGCAGGCGGCGCCAGCCGGCATAGGCGATCATGGCGCCGTTATCGGTACAGAAGCGGGGGCGCGGATAGTAGACCCTGCCGCCGAGGTTTTGCATCTCGCCAGCGAGGCGCTGGCGCAGCCCCTGGTTGGCGCTGACGCCGCCTGCCACCACCAGTTCGGAAATACCGCTCTGTTTAAGCGCGCGCCGGCACTTGATCACCAGGGTGTCGATCACCGCATCCTCAAATGCCCTGCAGATATCCGCCCGCAGCTGATCGTCCCTGTTTTCTGCCTGCTGCCAGGTATTCAGGGCAAAGGTCTTGAGGCCGCTAAAGCTGAAATCGAGTCCGGGGCGATTCGTCATCGGACGCGGGAAGCTGAATCGCGCGGCATCCCCCTGTCGCGCCAGCCTGGAGAGTTCCGGACCTCCGGGATAGGGAAGGCCGAGCATTTTCGCTGTTTTATCGAAGGCCTCACCGGCTGCATCGTCCAGACTCTCACCCAGCAGGCGGTAATCACCGATGCGCTTGACCTCGACGAGTTGCGTGTGTCCTCCCGAGACCAGCAGCGCTATAAAGGGAAACAGTGGCTGCTGCTGCTCCAGCAGCGGCGCCAGCAGGTGGCCCTCCATGTGGTGGACGCCGATGGCTGGTATATCCAGCGACCACGCCAGGCTCCTGCCGACAGCTGCGCCCACCAGCAGCGCCCCGACCAGGCCCGGTCCCTGCGTATAGGCGATGCCATCGAGGTCTCCTGTCTGCAAACCACACTGTTTCAGCAGTGCCTCGATCAGCGGGACCAGCTTGCGCACGTGGTCACGGGAGGCCAGTTCCGGCACAACACCGCCATACTCGGCATGCAGCGCGATCTGGCTGTGCAGCATGTCGCCCACCAGCCCCATGTCAGAGTCATAGACGGCGACGCCCGTCTCGTCGCAGGAGGTCTCAATTCCAAGTACACGCATAGAAAAGCCCGTCAGGCTGTCAGCACTTCAGCATTATAGCGTCACAGCAGATTTCCACTATTGCATTTCCTCACAAAGGGAGTAAAATTCTGCGGCTAATTTGAATGAATACCTTTTTCCTTTGAGGGAACCTCATGCCGAGTGTACGTGTTAAAGAGAATGAACCTTTTGATATCGCGTTGCGCCGCTTCAAGCGCACCTGCGAGAAGGCCGGGGTACTGGCCGATGTCCGCCGTCGCGAATTTTATGAAAAGCCGACCTGGGAGCGCAAGCGCAAGAAAGCAGCTGCTGTCAAACGCCACCAGAAAAAAATCTCGCGTGAAAACCGCCGCTGGGAACGCCGCTACTGAGTTGCTGTAACATGTTGAAGGCGACACTGCAAAAAGATCAGATCAAGGCCATGAAGGCAGGTGATAAAAAACGCCTGCAGGTCATACGCCTGATGCTGTCGGCAATCAAACAGATTGAGGTCGACAGCCGCAAGGAGCTTGGCGATGAGGATGTCATCGCCGTCCTCGGCAAAATGCTGAAGCAGCGCCGCGACTCCTTCACGCAATACAGCGAGGCGAATCGCA
>JBDLII010000003.1:0-38188 GCA_039714995.1 Pseudomonadota bacterium | reverse complement strand
TCCCTAAACAACCGTGAGGAGTATCCGTGAACAGCAGCAACTATAAGACACTTGACCATACACTGCTCGGGGCAGAGGTAAAGTGCCTGAAGCCCTTCGAGGAGCTGCCCCAGCAGGCGTCGATGGATGACCCTGCAATCAACGCCATGACAGACCTGACCAAGACTGCCGCGATGGTGATCGGTCCCTGTGCAACACTGAAAGAGGCGATCGAGCGCATGGTTGCCAGCAACGTCCAGCTGCTCTTTGTCACCAATCAATATCACCACATCATCGGCATCATTACCAGCAAGGATGTCGATGGAGAACGGGTGATGCGCTATCTTGCAGAGAATGGCGGCAACCGCGACGACATCATGGTCCGCGACCTGATGACGCCGCAGATCAAGATCGAGGCGCTGAACATCGAAGATGTCACCAGCTCGCAGATTGGCGACATTGCCGCCACCCTCACGCGCATGGGACGACAGCATGCACTGGTGGTTGAACAGGATGCCGATGGCAACGAGGCGATTCGCGGAGTCCTGTCAACCACCCAGATCCGCAAGCAGACCGGGATCGCCATTGACACCTCCGATGTGGCAAGCGGCATTGCCGGCATGAAGGCTGCCCTGGGAGATTAGGAGGCGGATTCAGCGCCTTCCCGAGATGGCGCCCAGGATCCCCCTGATGATCGTGCGCCCGATCTGCGTACCGGCGCTACGCGCCAGGGAGTTCAAAAACGACTCGCCGGAGGTCTGACGACGACGGCTGCGGCTACGCGGCTTCTTCGTTGCGCGCTCCAGCTGCTTGCGAAGCGCCTCCTCTTCGGCGGCCAGCTCGCGCTGCTGCTGCATCTCCTGTTCTCTCCTGGTCAGCATTTCGTAGGCGGAGTCGCGGTCAACAGCATTGTCATAGCGTCCCTTGAGCGGGGAGCGGCCAAAGATTTCATCCCGTTCCGCCTTTGTTGCCGGACCGAAGCGTGAACGCGGCGGCGCCATCAGGCACCAGTCAACCATCGTCGGCCTGCCCTTCTCATCCAGCGTGGAGATCAGCGCCTCGCCAACGCCAAGCTGGATAATCATCTCTTCGGTGTCGATCTCCGGATTCTGACGAAACGTTTGCGCGGCCACCCTGACCGCCTTCCTGTCTTTGGGCGTATAGGCACGCAATGCATGCTGAATGCGCGATCCCAGCTGACCAAGCACTTCGTCGGGAACATCATTCGGATACTGGCTGACAAAAAAGACCCCGACTCCCTTGGAGCGAATCAGACGCACCACCTGGGTGATGCGCTCGAGCAGCGCCTTGGGCGCGGAGTCAAACAGCAGGTGCGCCTCATCAAAGAAAAAGACCAGCTTCGGCAGCGCCGCATCGCCGCGTTCGGGCAGTTCGGCCATCAGCTCGGAGAGCAGCCACAGCAGAAAGGTGGCATAGATCCGCGGGTTCTGATAGAGCGTGGTGGCATCGAGCAGGCTGATCACGCCGCGGCCGGAAAAATCAGCCTGCATCAGATCCTGGATGTTCAGCGCCGGTTCGCCAAAGAACTCCTCGCCACCGGAGTCCTGCAGCACCAGCAACCTGCGCTGGATCGCCGAGATGCTCTGGGTTGCGATACCACCATACTCGGTGTTCAACTCCTTGCGATGCTCCGCCATCCAGTTGAGCATGGCGCGCAGATCTTTCAAGTCCAGCAGCAGCAGCCCCTGGTCATCGGCAATACTGAACGCCACATAGAGGATTCCCGACTGGGTCTCGTTCAACTCCAGCAGGTTGGCCAGCAGCACCGGTCCCATCTCCGATACCGTGGTGCGGACAGGGTGCCCCTTTTTACCGTAAACATCCCAGAACAGCACCGGACACCCCTCGAACGGATGCTCCCCGATGCCGATATGCTCGAGCCGCTCCGTGACATTCTTATGTGGTTTGCCGGGTTTGGCAAGACCCGAAAGATCGCCCTTGACATCCGCGGTGAAGACCGGAACCCCGAGGCGCGAGAAGGCTTCGGCCAGCACCTGCAGGCTGACCGTCTTGCCGGTGCCGGTTGCACCGGTTATCAGGCCATGCCGGTTCGCCATGCCGGCGTCAATGGCAAGCTGCTCTCCGCTGGCATTGCCACCAAGCAGTATCGTTTTACGTTCGTCACCCATCAGTCACTCCTCATCCATATCCAGCGCCTGCATCTTGCGGGTCAGGGTATTTCTTCCCCAGCCGAGACGCTGTGCGGCTTCGTTCTTCTTCCCGCCTGTTGATTCGAGCGCCGCTTCGATCATGATGCGTTCGAATTCAGGCAGCGCCATATCCAGCAGCGGCTGATCGCTCTTTTGCAGCCACTGCGTTGCCCACAGCTTCAGCGAGGCCTGCCACTCGCCGCGCATCTGCGTGTCATCGATCTGCTGCATCTCGGGCGGAAGATCCTGAAGATGGATCGCCTTGCCGGCTGCCATCACCGTCAACAGACGTGCCGTATTCTCCAGCTGCCGTACATTGCCCGGCCAGTCGAAACGGCTCAGCTGCATTGCTGTTTCAGGCAGTAGCTCCTTTGGCTCCTCCGACAACTCCTCCGCGGCCGTGACCAAAAAGCGGTTCATCAGAAGCGGGATGTCTTCCCGGCGTTCACGCAGCGCCGGGATATGGATGCGAATCACATTCAGGCGATGCATAAGATCTTCACGAAACAGTTTCTGCTCCACCAGCTTCTCGAGGTCCTGGTGAGTTGCCGCGATAACCCGCACATCAACCTTGACCGGTGTGCGTCCGCCGACGCGATAGAATTCGCCATCAGACAGGACGCGCAGCAGACGCGTCTGCAGATCGGCCGGCATATCCCCGATCTCGTCCAGAAACAGCGTGCCGCCATTAGCCTGCTCGAAGCGGCCCACGCGGCGCTCGGATGCGCCGGTAAAGGCGCCGCGCTCATGGCCGAACAGCTCGGACTCCAGCAGGTCACGCGGAATGGCAGCGGTATTGATCGCAATGAAGGGGTTTTCCGCCCGGGGACTGTGACGGTGCAGTGCTTTTGCCACCAGCTCCTTGCCGGTGCCGGTCTCGCCTGTAACCAGCACACCGATATTGGAACGCGCCAGTTTGCCGATTGCGCGAAACACCTCCTGCATGGCCGGCGCTTCACCGATGATCTCCGGCATATCGGCCAATGGCGTATCGACAACGGCATCACTTTGCCCAAACTGACAGGCTCTCTGAACCTTATCGACGACCTCTTCGATATCGAAAGGTTTTGGCAGGTACTCAAAGGCCCCGCCATGGTAGGCTGCAACGGCGCTGTCCAGATCCGAATGCGCCGTGATGACGATGACGGGAAGCTCCGGACTTTGCTCTCGCAGCCTCTGCAGGAATTCGAGTCCCCCCATTCCCGGCATGCGGATGTCCGAGATCACCACATCCGGCTGGCTGCTCTTCAATTGCTGCAAGGCGTCATCGGCCTGTTCAAAACTGCGCGTTGCAATACCGGCTTTGGCAAGCGACTTCTCCAGCACCCAGCGGATCGACGGATCGTCGTCAACAATCCATGTACTGCAATTTGTTGAATTCATGTCACTCATGGTCTACGGGCAGATAGATGGTAAATGTTGTCTCTCCGGGCTCGCTGTCACACTCGATCAGCCCATGATGCCCGGCAATCAGCGACTGTGCAATCGAAAGACCCAGGCCGGTGCCATTGCTGCTGGCTGAAATCATCGGTAAAAACAGGGTTTCACGAATCTTCTCCGGGATCCCTGGACCATTGTCGGAAATCTCGATTTTTGCCACCAGCCGGTGGCGATGGCTACCAATGGTAAAGTTGCGCAGCACCCGGGTGCGCAGCGTGATCTCTCCCTGGTTTTCGAGCGCCCGCAACGCGTTGCGGGTAATGTTGAGCAGCGCCTGGATCAGCTGATCGCTGTCGCCATGCAGCGGCGGAATGCTGGGATCATAATCCCTGACGATTTTCAGCTGGTCGCCGCTCTCGGCAGCGACCAGCTGATAGACGCGCTCCAGCACTTCGTGGATATTCAGCACCGTGAAGTTAGGCAGCTTGCTTGGCCCCAGCATCCTGTCCACGAGGTTGCGCAAGCGGTCTGCTTCATTGATGATCACCCCGGTATACTCTTTCAACTCCGCATCCCCGAGCTCCATCTCGAGGAGCTGCGCCGCGCCGCGCAGACCGCCCAGCGGATTTTTGATCTCATGCGCGAGTCCCCGCAGCAACTCCTGCGACGCCTGCTGCTGGCTGATCAGCAGCTCTTCATGAGAGATACGCAGATGCCGGTCGACCTGCTGCAGCTCCATCATCAACGTATCCTGCCCGGATTCGGAGATCGTCATGACGGTGCAATCGACAGTCAACAGATGGTGCGGCGTACGAATCGCAATCTCTCTCTCCGTATAGGAGTTGCGGCTTTCGATCACCTCTCTGAGATGCTTGCGCGAGTCACCCTGTTCACATTGCACCAGCTCGAATATCCGCTTGCCGTGCAAGTGAGCGAGGCTCATCGAAAACATCACCTCCGCCGCCGGGTTGGCATAGATGAGCGCGAGCGCGTCATCGAACAACAGCACAGCGGTGTGCAGATTATCGATCAGCTGTTGTTGGAACTGTTGTATCTGCTGAGACATCCGGGCCAATACTGGAATCATCGCGCTATCACCGAGAATGCGCTGAATTTGCAAGACGCATCAATATCGATCGATGTCCTTCACGCTTCAGCGCATCCTGTAACGCATAGAGTCAATAATCAGGAGTTATTATAGTTTTGGATCGGCAAATTATAGGATGTTTGCAAAAAGCTTGCCTCGGAAACATAGCGACAGCAAAACCACACCGGTGTGCTGGCAATCAGAACCTCTTTTCGAAGCGCTTTCCTGCAAGCATACAAATTCAGGAAACCCTCATGCGGGCATTTTATTACTCACCCTCAAAAAAAATAACGCACTTCTCCCAGACTGAGTGTATAGAAAATACCCATCATCGATATGCTCGAATGTCGCTGCAGCATGACGTTTGCTGCGGATTCTGATTTACAATAAATCAATGCGACATGTTAACTGGCGCGTGCTATTCTGAGCTTTCAGTTGCCTATCAGCCAGCTTTTCACATGACTGACCGTATCCCTGAACGCCTGCCGCTTCAAAATATCCATGAAGTCAAGCCGGACACCTTCATCTTCGAGGTTTCTGACGCCCTTCCCCTCGATATCTGCAACGAGATGATACGCCGTTTCGAGGCAAGCCCGGACGAACAGTACGAGGGGCGCGTCGGGCAGACTGTCGAAAAGGAGCGCAGCATCAAGCGCACCACCGACCTGGTGGTTACCGGCAAGGAGCAGTGGAAGGATATCAACAGCGAACTGTTCCGCTCCCTCGGCACCGCTATCCTGGAGTTTCGCGAAACCTATCCCTTTTTCAAGGGCCCGTTCCGTGACAAGGGCTACGCCATCCAGCGCTACCTGCCCGGCGACTACTACCACTGGCACATCGATGGCGGCAGCCACGAATTCAGCTATCGCCAGCTGGTTGCGCTATGGTACCTGAATGATGTCGAGGGCCCGGGCGGCGAGACCGAGTTCTCCTACCAGAAGATATCCGTCACACCGCAGGCCGGCAAGCTGATGCTGTTTCCGCCCTTCTGGACGCACGAACACCGCGCCGCGACGGTGCAGAAAGGGGTCAAGTATATTGCCACCACCTGGGTGGTGTTTGGATAAGCAGAAGATCCCTCCTGCGTCGAGATGACAATTAAAAAAACGCGGGGCAGTCAAATGACTGCCCCGCGTTTTTAACTTGGGTGAAGTGGATTCAGGCGCCGGCGTGGGGGTCGGCGACCTCGTCCGCCAGGGAGACCGGCAGGATTTTCAGCATGCGGATACCGATGACCGTCATCATCAGGGCGACGGCAATGCCGCCGATGCCAAGCAGCACCTCGGGAATGGATGGAATATACGCTAACGGCATGCCGTTGACGCCATCGTAGAAGCCGCTCTCGATGACCGTTTTACCGGGAAACAGCGACATCGGAAACGCCTGGCCGCCGATCACGATGACGTAGATGGTCACCAGGCCGCCGAGGACAACCATCACGGAGGCCGCGGTCAGCCAGCTGCGTGACTGCCCAAGGACAGGATGAAACAGGATCGCCAGCGGCAACAGGCCGCCGATCAGCACCTCGCCAAACCAGAACAGCGCGGTGTAGATGCCGCCGTTGAGCAGGATAAAGGCCTCGAAGGCATGATTCTCCGTGCCATAGAGATTGGTCAGGTGGTAGATCACCATGAAGAAGAGGTTGGCGGCGACAAAAACCGCCAGCAGGTTTTTCAACTTGCCCATGATGGCGTCGCCGAGCGGGCGCTGATCCCGCTTGAAGGCATCCATCAGCACCAGCATGTAGATCGCCAGGCCAAAACCAAACGACATGATGATGAACCATGGCGCCAGGATCGCCGCATCGAAGCCCTGGCGCGCCACCAGGAAGCCGAAGATGGAGCCGGTACCGGTCGTCAGGATCAGCCGCCAGATAAAGGCCGCCAAGCCTGCCGGCTTGTAGTAGCACTTCATCTTGCGGTCCATGATGGTCCACAGGTAGAAGGCGACGATGGCGATGAAGCCGTTATAGAGAATGATGTTCCAGGCAAAGATCGATTTGAAGTTGTAGGTGGTCATGGCGACGACCAGGCGGTCCGGGCGGCCCAGGTCGAGGACCAACACCAGCAAACCACCGATCAGCAGTGCAATCGCCAGCAACGCGGAGAGCGGCGCCAGCGGCTTGTAGATGGTCTTGTTGAAGACGGAGCCGATCGAGGCGACGTTCAGGGCGCCTGACGCGGCGACGATCAGGAAAATGGCAAAAACATGCGGGGTTCCCCACACGATCTGGTTGCTCATGCCGGTGACCCAGTGGCCATGATGCTCCATGTAGAGCGCCGCAAGACCGCCGACACCTGCAATTGCGGCAAGCACGGCCAGCAACATCCAGTAGTTGCGGTTTTCCAGACTCCACTCTCTAAAATAGATCTTCTTCATCTTCAACCCCGATTACACGCCGCGGTAGCGAACGCCGGTGTTCAGTTTCAGGTCGGCCCGAATCTGCGTGCTGCTCTGCTCTTTCAGCGCCTGTGACACTTCACTCTGCGGATCCTTCAGGTCGCCGAATTTAATGGCGTTATGGCCCTCTTTGGCGCAGGCATCCTGGCAGGCCGTCGTTGTCTGGCCCTGGTCGAGGCGATGCGCACAGAAGTTGCAGGATTCGACGCAGCCCTTGCCGCGCGGCGTGCGCGTCAGCTTGTGCTCGACGATTTCATGAACGAACGAGCGCGCCTTGTAGGGGCAGGCCATCATGCAGTAGCGGCAGCCGATGCAGAGGTGGCGGTCGACCATGACGATGCCGTCTGCGCGCCTGAAGGAGGCCGTCGTCGGGCAGACATCGACACAGGGAGGGTGCTCGCAATGCTGGCACATCATCGGCAAGGTGGAGACATGGCCGGTGAGATTATCCTTGACCTTGACGTTGCGGATCCACTTCGGGATCTGCTGGTCCCACATGTCGTCATCCTCGCCATGCGGCTTCTCGAGCAGGTTGAGACCATTCTCGTCGTTGCATGCCTGCACACAGCTGTCACAGCCGTCGGCGCATTTGCTGGCGTCGACCAGCATGCCCCAGCGCACGGCATCCGTCACGGCCTCGCCAAGCGGCTTGGCATCGGCCGCTGTATGCAGCATGACGCCTGGAGCGACTGCCGCGGCCGTTACTGCGGCGCCTGTCTGTAAAAACTGACGGCGTTTTTGATTTGTATCCTGAGTGTTCTTCACTTCGCCTTCACTCCCACTCAATGAGTTGGTACTGTGGCATGACACTGGTAACAGTCAAGGGCAACGCCAACGTAGTGATGACATTCCTGGCAGAACTGTCCCTCCTGATTGACAGGGATAAATGCGCCCTTGTCATCCTTGTTGACGTGGCAGGCGATACACTCCGAGAGACTGCCATCGACGCCACGAACGCCTTTGCGCACCGTATCGATACGCGCATGCTTGATCAGCTCCATGTGGTAGCGCCGCATAATCGGTGCTTCACGAACGCAGGATTTTGCCTCCGTTGCAGCCAGCGAGGTGCCGCTTCTCCAGTTCACCTTGTCGTCTGCGCTTGCCAGACCCGCCACGGCGAGCAGCGCCATGGCAAACACCAGCAAAAGGCTCTGTTCGAAAGCTCGAACTTTCATGCCAATCTCCGTCTTATTCACCAAGACCCATTTTGATGTAGCCGGTCGGGCAGACATCAGCGCAGATATGGCAGCCAATACATCTGGTGTAGTCAGTTGCCACATAACGACCAGTCGTCGAGCTGTCCTTCTTGACGCGATAGACCGCATCCTGGGGACAGAAGATGACGCAGTTGTCACACTCAAAACAGAGACCACAGCTCATGCAACGCTTGGCTTCACCCTGCGCCTTCTCCTCGCTGAGGTTCATCATGCGCTCATGAAAGTGTCCCAGTACATCGTCCGCCGAGGGAACGTCTTCGTCCCGTAGATTGCGCGCTTCATGTTCGAAGTGGCCAAGAAAGAGTTCATCGGAACCCACGATCTCGGCAAATGAACGGTCTTCGTAGTTGTGAATCGCCAGATTGCCGGTATCGGTTCCCTGAAGATCATCTGCATTGGAGGCATCGAAATGCTCCGGGCTGAGTCCGGCCTCGAGCAGCTTGTCCTCGAGATCGAAAAAGTGTACATCAACCTTGGGACGGCGGATCATATCAACGCTACCATCCTGCAGATAGTCATCGATGCTGTCGGCGGCGATGGAACCCTGGCCGATCGCCGTGGTCAGCAGATGCGGCCGCACGATATCGCCGGCAACAAAGTGACCGGGCTTGTTCGGCACCTGGTAGTGCTTATCGGCATCGATCAGATTGCGCTCATTGGCAAGATCTTCGAGGCCTTCCATATCGCCGCCCTGGCCGATCGCCGAAACGATGATATCCGCTGCAACGATCCTCTCGGTGCCTTCCGTCGGCACCGGGGTCATGCCGTCCATGGTGCAGTCGCACACCTTAAGCCCGGTTGCGCGGCCGTCATCTCCGACGATGACTTCGAGTGGCATCACGCCGTCCTGGATATCCACGCCCTCATGCAACGCATCATGGATTTCGTGCTGTGCAGCAAACATCTTGTCCTTGGTAAACAGCGAAGTCAAAACCGCATCGACCGGTTCCGCGGCATCGGCAAGCGCCTGTTCCTGCACCATATCGGCGTCAAAAATCACATCTTCCGGATTGCCGGCTGCGGCATTGTGGCCAATGCGGCGTCCGACAGAGACGACGTCGATCGAGGTATCGCCGCCCCCGATACACACCAGCTTCTTGCCGGTGACCTTCATGCGCCCTTCGTTGAAAGCTTTCAGAAAATCGACACCGGAGAGGCAGTTTGGCGCATCGTTCCAGCCATCGACAGGCAGTCCGCGGCCGGTCCAGCAGCCGATCGCCCACAGCACAGCATCAAAATCCTGCTCCAGCTGCTCGACGGAGATATCCTTGCCGACACACACGCCGGTGCGCACCTCGACATCGCCCATATCGACGATGCGCTGGTTTTCACCCGCCAGCTTGTCACGCGGAATCCGGTAGTTGGGAATGCCGTAGCGCATCATGCCGCCAAGCTCTTTCAATGCCTCGAAGACAACCACGGCATGGCCCTTGCGGCGCAGCTGATAGGCGGCTGACATGCCGGCAGGGCCGCCGCCGACAATGGCCACCTTTTTGCCGGTGCTCTCGCCGGCGGCAAAGGAGTAGTTGTTCTCCAGCGCGGTATCGCCGATGAACTGCTCGACCGAGTTGATGCCGACGAAATCCTCGACATCGTTGCGGTTGCAGCCATCCTGGCATGGCGCCGGGCAGACGCGACCCATCATCGAGGGGAATGGATTGGCGTCGGTGGAACGACGGAAGGCGTACTCCGTGTACTCGACGCCCTCGGGACCGACCTCCTGACCGCGGATAATCGACAGCCAGCCGCGAATATCCTCACCCGAGGGACAGCTGCCCTGGCAGGGCGGCGTCTTGTGCACGTACGTTGGACATTTATAGGATGTATCTTCCCGAAAAATCTTGTCAGTATAGCTGCCCCACTGGTCGTCCCCGTCTTCGAAACGGCGCCAGGAGACTGTCTTGTTCATCTCTTCGCTGGAAGTGGCCATAAATATTCTCCTTCCTGAAATCTACTGTGAATAATAAAATTTACTGTTGAGAAAGCGGCTTATGCAGCCTCTTCCCCGGATTCAGTCTCAGCGTCCTCATCCTCCTGTCCGGTCAGGATGAGCGCATTGGAAACCAGTTGATGGACACTGACGATCTGGTCCATATCAAAACCGTAATAGGGCAATATCTTGGTAAACTGACTCTTGCAGATGGCGCAGATCGCCGCCATATGCGTCACCCCACTCTCTTCTGTGACACGCTGCAGCGCGGTCATGCGCGGCAGGCCGCCCTTGATGCGCAGCTCCAGCAAATCATCGGTCAACAGACCGCCGCCGCCGCCGCAGCAGAAGGTCTTCTCATGGATGGTGTCAGGGTCCATGTCGACATAGTTGTTGCACACCGCCTTGATCACTGCCCTCGGGATGGTGAACTGCCCACCGGGCTTGTCGCCCATGCGCGATGCGCGCGCAATGTTGCAGGAGTCGTGAAAAGTGAGCACCATGTCATCGTTGAGCGACTTGTCGATGTTCAGTGTCCCCTTCTCGATCTCGCCCAGGGTAAATTCAAGAATATGCTGGGGAACCGGGTAGTTCGGATCGAGGAAATCGAATGGTCCGGCCAGGGTGTTCAAAAACGAATAGGCGACGCGCCATGCGTGTCCGCACTCGCCGAAAATGATGCGCTTGACGCCCAGTTCCAGTGCCGCCTCGCGGATGCGCAGTGAAATTTTGCGCATGTTCTCGTAGGAGCCGATGAACATGCCGAAGTTGGCCGCTTCCGAGGCGCTTGAACTCAGCGTCCAGGAGACGCCTGCTTCATGGAACACCTTGGCATAGCCCATCAGGCCGTCGACATGGGGTTCGGCAAAAAAGTCCGCCGAGGGAGTGACCAGCAGGATGTCTGAACCCTTGACATTCAGCGGCAACTTGACTGCAACGCCGGTCTCATCCTCGATATCCTCCTCCAGACCCTCCAGCGTATCTTCCAGAGCGCGCTCGGGAAGTCCGAGGTTGTTGCCGATCTTGTAAACCTTGCCGATGATCTCGTTGTCATACTTCTGTCCCATGCCGACGCGGGCGAGGATCTCCCTGGCGGCCATGGTGATTTCGGCGGTATCGATGCCGTAGGGACAATAGACGGAACAGCGGCGGCACTCGGAGCATTGATGGTAGTAGCTGTACATCTCATCGAGCATGTCACGCTCGAGATCGGCTGCGCCGACGAAGCCGGGCATGCCGAGTGCGCCCCAAAACTTTCCCGCGAAGGTAAAGTAGCGGCGGTAGACCCGGCGCAGCAGATCCTGGCGCGCCACCGGCATATTCTTGGGATCGGCGGTGCCGATATAGTAGTGGCACTTGTCGGTGCAGGAGCCGCACTTGACGCAGGCATCCATGAATACCCGCAGGCCGCGATACTTGCCCAGCAGATCGCCCATGGCGCCGAGGGTTTGCTGCTTCCAGTCATCACCGACTTCAGCAGGAAAACCGAGCGGCTCCTGGTGCATCGGCTTGGCGACAAATGGCGCCAGGTGCTCCGTGGCGCCGGGCACCGGCGCATCAGGAACCTCGATATACTCCTGAATTTCGGGGATTGTATACTCTTTAGTTGCCATCAGTCGTTCCTTCCAGCCTGCCTTCTATGTTCTTTGGATCATCTGGAGAGCTATTGAAGCTTCTCGGCCCATTCAGCCACGTGACGCACTTCACGCGGATTATCCACCTGGTTGCGAGTCGGACTGAAAAAGACGCCCGGGACATGCAGCAATTTACTGATGGGAAAGATCAGCATCAGAATGGCGACCAGGAACAGATGAATGCGCAATATCAGGTCCGGAGGCAGCACCATGTTGGCAAAATCAAAAGTCATCCAGGCCTGAAAATAGTCTTTCACACCAACAATATCCACGTGTTGAGCAAATGTCATCAGCGCACCGCTGATACCGATCAGCAGCAGCAGGATCAGCATGGCGTAATCCGACGGTGCGGAGATATAGCGCACGCGATTGACTGCAAAACGGCGCACCAGCAGCCCGACGAGACCGATGATCATCGCGAATGCCGCGTATTTCAGAGGTCCGACGATAATGGCCGGCAACAGATCATGAAAGTAGCGGCCATGCCGGAACAGGATCGCAAAGAGTCCCATGTGGAAAGCCCAGCCAAAGATCCAGGTCCAGATCGTTGACTTGAACAGGCTTTCAAAAAACACCACCTCACGAAACATGCGCATGACAACGCCGCTTGTCGTGGTTGGAGCCGGTGTAGTGGGAATCTTCAACGGCGCCGGCGTCTTGCTGTACTGAATCACTTTCAGTGCAACGCCGATTACCAGTACCAGGGTGGCAACATAGAACAGAATGGCAAAGGCCAAAGACATGTTCCTGAATCCTCGCGCTTAAACTACAGTGCAAGGCTGCACTGCAATCGAAATTCTGGCGGGGCCTATAACGCCCCGCCTACTCACAACATCCAGTCTCTAGACGCAGCCTGTCGGCTTTGGCAGACCGGCGTAACGGCACGCCTGCTTGCCGGGGCCATAGGGGAACAGACCGTAGAGGTACTTGCTGTTGCCCTTGTCTTTGCCCATGCGCTTGGCAACGGCCTTGGTCAGTACGCGTACCGCAGGAGCAATCTGGTACTCTTCGTAGTACTCGCGCAGAAAGTTGATGATGTCCCAGTGCTCTTCAGTCAGCTCGAGATCATCCTCTTTCGACATGGCTTCAGCTACGCCGGGAACCCACTCGGTGATGTCGGCCAGATAGCCCTCTTCGTCTGTTTCAAATGATTTACCATCTACTTCGATAGCCATTTTGCAAATCTCCTAAATATATCGATTAAGTTAAAGGCCTTATAGCCAGGATTGAACTTTTTCGTTCGCTTCAACCAGATCGACGAAGCCTGCATAATCAATCACAGAGACGCTATCGACCAGTTTATCTTCCGCAATACCGCGTGCAGCGATATCAGCGGCAAGTACCGAAACCGTACAGCCATCCAGCTTCGCCGCGGCTGCACCACCCTTCATTGCACCGTAAACACCATCTTCGATGAGCAGCATGACGTCACCGTCGGCTATGTAGCTCACAGCAGTGTCCATGCTGTTGCGGTCATAAGGGGATTTATTCACGATATGTAACATTGAGACTACTCCCCTCAGAAGTTAAAAAAGACATCCTGGTCAGCAAAAACCTTCACCATCTCGGCGCGGCTGACCAGTTGAATGGAGTCCTTCTCCGCCCAGTCATCATCTTCATCTTCCCATGTCAGGTGCTGAAGATCATCAAGGGTCAGACCACGCTCTTCCAGCGACTCCTTCTCGATGTAAATCTTGGTCACCTCATAATCGCCCAGGGCCGAGTAGGTCGGTGAAAAGTTTTTCATCTCGAGGGCAGTGGTATCCTGCCCCTTGGTCAACTGGTAGACGCCATCGTCAACAAACGCCAGGCTGACATCCTGCTCGAATGCGGCGCCGATCAGCACCACCTCGAGAGACTCCCACGCATAGATCGTGCCGTAGGGCGCCCTGCGATTGACGTACATAAATTTTTTCACATCAGACATCGCAATACTCCTCAATCCCCGAAAACGACCAGACGGTCGCTCTGAATGGCGCCCTCAACCAGCTGCCCGAGACCGGAGATACGGAAACCCGGGGCAATATTGGTTGCATCTTTGCCGTTTCGCTCGGCCTCGCCGTCGTCGACGATACCGCGGCGCTGCGCCGCGGCGACACAGATCACCAGATCGAGATCATGCGCTGCCTGCAATTCGCTCCAGCGATTGACGATGTTGCGGTCATCCTGCGGCGGCGTGGTCAGCCGCGTACCGTTGTTCACGCCGTCGTGGTAGAAAAAGACACGAAAGATTTCGTGGCCCTTCTCCAGCGCCGCCTTGGTGAACTGGTACGCGCTGTCAGTCGCCTGATGCTGATACGGACCTTCATTTATCTGAATCGTGAACTTCATCTGCTACTCCAGTTCCTCATCAGAAGCGAATATGGTTCGATGCGTTGTAGCTCTTGCGAGCGCCGCGCCAGTTATCGATGTGATACTTGGTGAACGGCAGCTCCATCAGCTCGAAGAAGCGCGGCCAGCCGATGCGCTCGACCCACTCGCCGATACGCTCCCAGTCACGGGCGCCGGCCTTGTACTCTTTGAGAATACGCTTGACGATAGCCGTTGCCTCGGGCCAGCGTGGCGGATTGTTTGGAATGCCAGCGGCAACCAGCTTCTGGAATGTCGGCTTGCCACGCGCATTGGAGTGGTTGCCACCAACCCAGATCGCCAGCTTGGAGTGCTCGGCATCGTTGATTTGCATTGGCGGACAAGGAGGAAAGCATGCGCCGCAGCAGATGCATTTCTTCTCATCGACTTCCAACGATGGCTTACCGTTGACCATTGCCGGACGAATCGCGGCAACCGGGCAGCGCGCCACGACCGACGGGCGCTCACAGACCGCTGAAACCAGGTCATGGTTGATCTTCGGCGGCTTGGTGTGCTGGACGTTGATGGCGATATCACCCTGGCCGCCGCAGTTGATCTGGCAGCAGGAGGTGGTGATATGCACACGGTTGGGCATGTCGGCCTTCTTGAACTCGACGATCAGCTCGTCCATCATCGACTTGACGACGCCGGATGCGTCGGTGCCCGGAATGTCGCAATGCAGCCAGCCCTGTGTGTGGGAGAGCGTGGTGACAGAGTTCTGGGTGCCGCCTACGACGAAACCCGCACCTTCCAGCGCATCGATCAGCGGCTGGACACGGGACTCTTCGGTGACGTAAAACTCGGGGTTGGAGCGTATCGTAAAGCGGATGAAGCCGTCCGAGTAGTTGTCGGCGATATCACACAGCGTACGCATGCTATAGACATCGAGAATACGCTGGGTGCCGGCCTTGATGGTCCACAGCTTGTCGCCATGCTCGGCAACGTGCAGCAGCACACCGGGTTGTGGATGCTCGTGATATTTCCACAGTCCAAAATTACGACGCATGGTCGGATGCATGTACTGGAATGGATCAGGGCAACCGGTTTCAATCGGTTCGCGCAGTTCTTCTGCCATTAGTTATCTCCAGAATTCAATTTAAACGGAATTGTCCGGCTGCCTGCTGCAACCGGCACATCAATCATTTCAGCCAGGCCGTGACTTAAGCTTCAGCCTGTTTTTCAAACCACTTGACGGCTTCGTCGTCCCATCCATCCATACGGACATATGAGCATTGACGCGGCTCGCTGATCATATTCGGGTCAACATCAACACCGATGCCTTCGAGGAAGTTGACCAGGCCGATACGCTCGATCATCTCACCACAGCGCTCATGCTCCAGCGCATTTTCGGCCCAGAAGTCGATGATCTCTTCCGCCAGCTCGACCAGCTCTTCCCAGTCATCTTCCGTTTCGAGCTTCTTGAAGGGAACCAGCACCGTACCCATCAGGTCGCCGATTTTCAGCGTACGCTTGCCGCCGATCAGAATGGTAACGCCCTTGTCATCGCCGGGGTGCAGCGCCTTCGGCACGACATTCAGGCAGTGCATGCAGCGCACGCAGTTGCTGTTGTCAACAGTCAGCGAGTCATCGTCATTCAGCGTCATCGCCTGGGTCGGGCAGCGCGAGGTGATATTGTCGATCACGTGCTGACGTCCCTTGCGGCCGACGTAGGCCTTCCACTCATCCTGGTTGACCTTCATGTCGTCGCGCCAGGTGCCGATCACCGCCATGTCGGCACGCTCGATGGCGTTCTGGCAGTCGTTGCCGCAACCGGAAACCTTGAACTTGAACTTGTAGGGAAGCGCAGGACGATGCACGTCATCGGTAAAGTTGTTCACCAGCAGACGGTGCGCCTTCTGCTCGTTGGTGCACGACATCTCGCAACGCGCAGCGCCGACGCAGGACATCGCTGTGCGCACACAGGGACCGGCGCCGCCGAGATCCCAGCCATACTCGTTGATCTCGTCGAAAAAGGGCTGCACGCCGTCGTTGTCGGTGCCGATGAACATGATGTTGCCGGTCTGACCATGGTAGGTCGTCAAACCCGAACCATACTTCTCCCAGGAGTCCGTCAGCTGGCGCAGCATATCCGTGGTATAGAAGTTGCCTGCAGGGGGCTGTACGCGCAGGGTGTGGAACTCCCTGGATTCCGGGAATGCATCGCCAACCTCAGAGAAGCGTGGAATAATGCCGCCGCCATAACGGAATACCGAGATGGTGCCACCTTTCCAGTAGCCCTTGCGGGTCTCATAGGAGTGCTCCAGCTGTCCCAGCAGGTCGTTGGTGACTTGATTGATACGCTCTTCAGGATGCTCGTCACGCAGACGCTTGATACCCGAAATAAAACTTGGCCATGGACCGCTCTCAAGCTGATCCAGCATTGGAGTGTTACGCTTCTCGATTGCCATTCGCTCGTTCTCCTCGTGAGGACTCTTAATCTGAAAAAAACCAATAAACCTTAGGATTCGCCTCTCGGCAAATAAAAAATGCTGTGCTTGCAGGCTGACCAGAAGATAAATCTCCTCTCAACCCCATTAACAGGCGCTAATATAGCCGCAGAAACCCGCTAGTAACATTCCACCAAAGAGGGGGCAACCCATACCGCTACTACCCCTTTGGGGATAGCGACCAACTGGAACAACCACAAAACCCTGTGACTCATCATTTTATTTCAACCGCATATCTGTTTAGACTGTAAAAGTCCCGTCCACAGCCCAAACCACCCAAGCCTAAATAGCAAGCTGCTGAATCTGAAAAATATTAGCAGTTACCGAATTGATGATAAACACGACAAATGTCAATATAACCAAAAATCTCCATTTCTCCTGACCAGCATCAATTACCGCTTAAATGGCGCCAAAACAGACTTGACAAACAGCAGCTGGTTGCAGACTTGAGTTGCTTTCTTCAAACACCACCCCCACTATACTGATAGCGGCTGAAACTGGATGACGCCACAGCCAACCGATATCGGTAAAAATCTATCAGGCAAACGACATGTTATATCTCAGCCAGATCATCATCGCCAACCAGCAATTCACATCGTTCAACGAGCTGGATGAAGCGGTCAAGGCGTGTGCAAAAGAGGGTGAACGGTTTTTTCGCATGGATGTCAAACCACAATATTTTGACACTCCGGACGACTGGGAAGACCGTCTGGAAGCCTCCTTCAGCGGCCTCTCGCGATAACGGTGACAAGCAATGGTTGACTATATCGATCCGAACAAGCTTGATGACAGCGCGATCGGCTCTCTGCGCAGGGAACTCGGCGAGCAGGCGCAACTCGAAGGCCAGCTGGCCGAACTCGAGGCCAGGCTGGCGCAGTTGCCGGAGCAGGCGCCTGCGCTCAAGCGCGCTGAACTGCTGCTGGAGATTGCCCGTATCCATCAAATCCTGGATCGCGGCGAAGAGGCCTGGCCGCTGGCGCGCACGGCTTTTGAACTCTTCAGCAGTGAACAGCAGTGGGAGCATGCCGCAGACGCCTGCGATGTGCTCTATCAAAGCGACCAACCGGGTTCATTGGCCGCCCTGGCAAATGGCATCTGGCTGGGGGTCACCTTCCCCGTCGACCCGGAAATCAGCGTCCATCTGCTGAGCCATATCGTCGACGACACACCCGATGACGCCGACGGCGCCGCGGTTGCAGCGGTAACAGCTCTCTACCTTGCCGAAGCACGCGCCATGGAAGGAGCGGAAAAGGAACGCCTGGTCTTCTTCTCCAACCAGCTGCTCGGGCGGGTGGCGCGCCGCCACTCGGGTGTTGAATCCCAGCAACAGTTCTCACTCTGGATCGAAAGACTGGAGCTCGATGACCCCGATAAATTCCTGGTGCGCCTGCGCAACGTCATCGATGTGCTGGCGCAGGACGACTGGTGGATCGACCGCGAGGCCATCCACCAGCAACTCGAGGCATGACTCCTACATCTGGCTTAACATTGTTGTAGGAGCGGTCTTCTGACCGCGATTATGCACAGGGTTATTGATAACTGACATCCCATCGACCCATCCAGAGGTTTCCCGACTATGTTCTGGCAAGATGACAACCCGCCGCAAGAGCCTGTCATACCCGACAACGTGGTTGACCTGCTGTTCGCGATCGACTGCCGCGAGATCCCCGTCGATCACGCCTACGCGCTCTACGCGGCGCTGAAAAAAGCCGCCCCGGAGTTATTCGAGCGGGGAGACATCGCGGTGCATACCATCCACGTCGCCAGCTCGGCGCATGGCTGGGAGCGTCCCGACTTCAGCACCAGCGAACGCCTGATCCTCTCGCATCGAACCAGGCTGACACTGCGTGTACCCAGAGAGCGCAGCGCGCAGATACAACAGCGCCTGCATGGCGCAACCCTGGATATCGGGGGCTGCGAACTCGTCATCGGCAAGGCGAAGAGCAAACCACTGAACCGCCAGGAGACCATCTACTCCCGCTACATCCAGTGCCTCGAGGATGAGGATGAAACCCGCTTTATGCAGCGCATGGCTGCAGAGTTCGAAAAGCTCGGCATCACCATCAAAAAGGCGTTGTGCGGAAAAACCACCCTGCTCTCCACACCGGATGGCGACATACTCACCCGCAGCCTGATGCTCGCGGATCTCTCCGCCGAGGAGTCACTCAAGCTGCAGCAACATGGTATCGGCGAAGGCCGCGAGATGGGCTGCGGCATCTTCATCCCCCACAAGGGCATAGAGGCCGTGAAAAAAGCAGAGCAGAATGGGCAGGAAACCCCTGAATGAAGCTTTTTTCATGTCATTTCGACCGTAGGGAGAAATCTTACACTCTATTAATGTCAATTGGTTACGGCTTCAAGATTTCCCGCTTTGCTCGAAATGACGGTCGAACGGAGGTTCCATAACAATTAATTCCACCACCCCGAGTGGGATATTTCCGTTTATTCGCTTTTTTGCTTAAAATAACGCGCAAATTTTTTCGTAGTCTTGATTCATCAGGAGAAAACAGTATGGCTTATGAAGTTGATGGTAAAACAATTGAAGCAGATGCAGATGGCTACCTTGCCGATGCATCCGACTGGAGCGAAGCAGTGGCGGCGGAGATTGCCAAGGCCGACGAGGTCGAGATGACCGACAAACACTGGGACGTTGTCAACTACCTGCGCGACCAGCATATCAACAACGCCGGCGCGGAGCCCAACGAGCGCACCATCGCCAAGGACATGGGCAAGCTCTGGGGCAAAAAGCCGAGCAGCAAGGAGATGTACACGCTCTTTCCCGCGATGCCCAGCAAACAGGGACGCAAGATCGCCGGCCTGCCCAAAAGCACCCGCAAGGGCGGTTATTGATCAGCCGACTTCTACTCCCTCTCCCTCCGGGAGAGGGCCGGGGTAAGGGAAAAAGCAGCTTTCGGGCTGCTTTTTTTATTACCCCGCATGGGAAATCACCAACACTGTATCACCATGAATGCAATGGTAGTTATCATCGAAAAACCAGCCTATAGTAACAACAAGCGTTGACGCCCTTGCGCAACTGGCATGGGCAGGGAAACATCGGGGCACAGGGAGACAACCACCATGCAAGACTCCTGGAAATCAGGCGACCGCTATGAGCAATTCATGGGGCGCTGGAGCACACTGACCGCGCAGCAATTTCTCGACTGGCTGGCGCCGCAGCCCGGACTTGACTGGCTTGACGTGGGGTGCGGTTCAGGGGCCTTGAGCGAGGTGGCGCTCCAGCATCATACCCCTGCAACAATCACCGCCATCGACCAGTCGGATGACTTTGTCACGACAGCACAGCAACGCCTTGGGGATACAGCAGATTGCAGGGTCGGAAACGCCCTCGATCTCCCCCTGGAGGAGGCCTCCGCCGATGTCGCCGTCTCCGGACTGGTGCTGAATTTCATCCCGGAGCCCGGCAAAGCGCTCACCGAGATGAAGCGGGTCACCCGCAGCGGCGGCGTCATCGCCGCTTACGTGTGGGACTATGCAGGCAGCATGGAGATGCTGAACTATTTCTGGGACGCCGTCGTCCAGCTCGACCCGGAAGCATCCCCACTGCATGAAGCCGGACGTTTTCCCGACTGCAACCCCGACGCATTGCAACAGCTGTTCAACAGAGCCGGTTTGGCGAAGACAACGACCGCGCCGTTGGAGGTCGCCACGCATTTCAGCAGTTTTGATGACTACTGGACGCCTTTTCTCGGCGGCCAGGGACCGGCGCCAACCTATGTCCAGTCTCTGGAAAAATCCGCGCAACAGCAACTTCGCGACCTGCTTCAGCAGCGCCTGCCCATCCGGGATGACGGCTCCATCCCCCTGAGCGCAATAGCCTGGGCGGTCAGCGGTGAGGTCCCCGCCTGAAATAAAGGAAGCTCCGGTCAAGACGCTCCGCGCCTCTATCAGCTAAACTACCCGTATATTCCCTGATAGTTCACACCACATGCTCACCTTTCCCGATATCGACCCGATCGCCTTCAGCCTCGGCCCGCTGAAAATCCACTGGTACGGCGTGATGTACCTGGTCGCCTTCCTGATATTCCTGGTCGCCGGCAAATACCGCGCCCGCAGCAGACCGCAATTCGGTTGGAAGGCCGACGAGATAGACGACCTGCTGCTCTATGGCGTGCTTGGCGTGGTTCTTGGCGGGCGCATCGGCTACATCCTCTTCTACGGGCTGGGGGATATTGCACAGGATCCGCTGAGGATTTTCCGTATCTGGGAGGGCGGCATGTCCTTTCACGGCGGCATGCTGGGCGTCTTCGTGGCATTGTGGCTCTATGGCAGGCGCAGCCAGCGCACCTTTTTCCAGGTCTCCGACTTTGTCGCCCCGCTGGTCCCGCCCGGGCTCTTTGCCGGGCGTATCGCCAACTTCCTCAACGCCGAGCTGTGGGGGGCGCCAACCTCGCTGCCTGTCGGCATGCAGGTCGCCTGCGGCAAGGCCGAGGATTTGTGTCAGCGAGTCGGCACAGGCGCCGACCCGTCACTGTCACTGCCGGTTCACCCCAGCCAGCTCTACGAGGCCGGCCTGGAGGGCGTGCTGCTGTTTCTGATCCTGTGGATCTATTCATCGAAACAGCGGCCGCGGATGGCAGTCTCCGGCCTCTTCCTGCTGGGCTATGGCCTGTTTCGCTTCGCCGTCGAGTTCGTGCGCATGCCGGACGCCCATATCGGCTACCTCGCCGGCGGCTGGCTGACCACCGGCATGCTGCTGACTGCGCCGATGATTCTCTTCGGCCTGCTTTTCCTGGTACTCGCCTACCGCAATGGAGAGAGAGGGCATGCAGCAATATCTTGAGCTCTGCGAGCGGATCATTCAACAGGGGCAGTGGGTGGAAAACAGGCGTACCGGCAAGCGCTGCCTGACAATCATCGATGCGCAGCTGACGTACAACGTGGCCGACAATCAGTTTCCGCTGGTCACCACGCGCAAGAGCTACTGGAGATCGGCCATCGCCGAGTTGATCGGCTATCTGCGCGGCTACAGCAGCGCCGCGGACTTCCGCGCCCTGGGCACAAGGACCTGGGACGCCAACGCCAATGAAAACCAGAGTTGGCTGGACAACCCCTATCGCCAAGGCGAGGATGACATGGGCCGCGTCTACGGCGTCCAGGGGCGCAGCTGGCAGAAGCCCGACGGCGGCACAATCGACCAGTTGCACAAGATCGTGGATGATCTCTCAGCCGGCATCGATGACCGCGGCGAGATTCTCACCTTCTACAACCCCGGCGAATTTCACATGGGTTGCCTGCGGCCCTGCATGCACACCCACACCTTCTCGCTGCTGGGCGAGCGCCTCTACCTGACCTCCTATCAACGCTCCTGCGATGTGCCGCTGGGACAGAATTTCAATCAGATACAGGTATTTACACTCCTGATGCTAATGGCGCAGATCACCGGCAATCAACCCGGAGAGGCTTACCACAAGATCGTCAACGCCCATATCTATGAAGACCAGCTGGCGTTGATGCGTGACGTGCAGCTCAAGCGCACGCCCTATGCACCGCCGCAGCTGCATATCAATCCGGAGATCAAGAGCCTCGAGGATATCGAAACCTGGGTGACGCTGGATGATTTCGAGGTGACCGGCTACCGGCACCATGAGCCGATCAAGTACCCATTTTCAGTATAGGTAACCAGGCGTCAATGAAACGGGAAGATAGCATGTCCATTGCCCGACCCGAGGGACGCCGTAAACCCATCCATGGGGGCTTTCCCCCGCCACCCATGGCGGCGGAAACCCTCGGATCGGGCAATGGACATGCTTAGGGCAAGATTTCATCGATTCGGCTGAAATCTGCATAGCATTACAACCAGCAATCATGAAAACCACGATGGAGATCATCGACACCCACTGCCACCTCGATGTCGAAGCCTTCAACCAGGACCGCGACGAGGTTCTACAGCGTGCACGCCAAGCAGGCGTCATCGCGCAAATCGTCCCGGCCATCGAGGCATCGGGGTGGGATCAACTGCAGCAATTGTGTGAACAACAGCCCGACCTCTACCCTGCCCTGGGGCTGCACCCCGTTTTTCTGCAACGCCACACCCGGGCAGACCTTGGCACGCTCGCTGCAAAAATCGCAACAGCCCGCCCTGTAGCAGTCGGCGAAATCGGCCTCGACTTCGCCATCAAATCGCTGGACCGCGACAGGCAGACCGAGCTGTTCGAAGCCCAGCTTGTCATCGCTAAGAATGCGCAGCTGCCGGTCATCATCCATGCCCGCAAGTCGCACGACCAAGTGATCCAGCTGCTGCAGAAACACCATCTCTCCGCCGGAACCATCCACGCCTTCAGCGGCTCCCTGCAGCAGGGAGTGCGCTATGTGGAGATGGGATTCAAGCTGGGCTTCGGCGGCATGCTGACCTTCGAACGCTCCAGTAAACTGCGCCGGCTGGCGCGCGAACTCCCGGCCGCAGCGCTGGTGCTCGAAACCGACGCTCCCGACATGACGGTCGCATCACACCGGGGCGAGAGAAATTCACCGCAATACCTGCCGCAGGTGCTGGACGCACTGGCAAGCGCCAGGGATGAACCCGTCGACAGGATCGCGCAGGTCACCACGCAGAATGCCCGCGATGTCTTTCATCTCTGAAGCAGTTGCGACGCAGGGAACGGGAGACCAGTTTCTGCCATGTCCTGGCTGCCGCTGACCATCTTCTCCGCGTTTTGCATTGCCACGGCTGATGCACTGACGCGTAAATATCTGCAAGGCTATCGCGCGCGCGAGCTGGTCATGGTGCGCTTTGCAATGCCAGGCCTGATCCTGTTGCCGGTCCTCCTGATGCAGCCGATGCCGGATCTGCAACCGGAGTTCTGGTACTGGGTGGCCGCCGCGGTGCCGCTGGAAGTGGTTGCGATGCTGCTGTACGTACAGGCGATTCGCGATACCTCATTAACGCTGACACTGCCCTACCTGTCGTTTACCCCGGTTTTCAATACATTAACGGGTTATCTGCTTCTCGGTGAAACCGTCTCCATGAGCGGTTTCCTCGGCATTATGATCGTTGTCATCGGCGCCTGGTTGTTGAATATCGAACATGCGCGCGGTGAGCGTTTTGATGTAGTCGCCCCTTTCAGGGCGATAGTACGCGAGCGCGGTTCGCGACTGATGTTGATGACGGCTGCGATCTTCAGCCTGACATCGGTGCTGGGAAAGGGGGCGCTCGCCTACACCACGCCGATGTTCTTCGGCCCTTTCTATTTTGCAGCGATCGCTCTTGTCGTTGTGGTTGTTTTTTCAGCTGGGGCCGGAACGCCTGTGCGCGTGCTATGGCGCAGGCCGCTCCCGCACCTTGCGGTTGGCATCTTTATGAGCCTGATGGTGCTGTCGCATTTTGCTGCGATCCAGTACGTTGAAGTCGCTTACATGGTGGCGGTCAAGCGCAGCAGCTTGCTGTTTGGCATGATTTACAGCGTGCTGCTGTTCAAGGAGCGTGCGCGCATCGAGCAGTTTGTTGCCGGCGGCTTGATGGTGGCAGGCGTGTATCTGATTGCCAGCTGACGATAACTGGTAATGGAGGATTCGCCATGGGTGACATCAATATAAGGGGCCGGTGGCAAATGATCTCATTTACCACCGACCCCTTTTAGCCAGATTGGGATGTTCGCAGCGGGACTATTTCCGCTCGAAGAAGAGCCCCTCCTCGCTACTGTCGACGTGGATCGTGCTTCCTGGCGGGAATACCCCGGAGAGGATCGCCTGCGCCAGCGGATTCTCCAGCTGCTGCCTGATCGCGCGCTTCAGCGGCCGGGCGCCGAAGACAGTGTCGAAGCCGGCGTCACCCAGATGATCCAGTGCCGCAGTGGTGAGTTCGAGCCCGATCTCACGCTCTGCGAGGCGCTGCCGCAGGTGGCCGATCTGGATCTCGGCGATCGCGCGGATCTCCTCGCGGCCGAGCGGGTGGAACACCACAATTTCGTCCAGGCGGTTGATGAACTCGGGACGGAAGTGGCTGCCGACGATCTCCATCACCGCCGACTTCATCTCTGCATAGCTCTGCTGCGCCATGTTCTGGATCACGTCCGATCCCAGGTTGGAAGTCATCACGATGACGGTGTTGCGGAAGTCCACCGTGCGCCCCTGGCCGTCGGTCAGGCGACCGTCGTCGAGTACTTGCAGCAGCACGTTGAAGACATCGGGATGCGCCTTCTCGACCTCATCGAGCAGGATCACCGAGTAGGGACGGCGACGCACCAGTTCGGTCAGGTAGCCGCCCTCCTCGTAGCCGACATAGCCGGGAGGGGCGCCGATCAGGCGCGCCACCGAGTGCTTCTCCATGAACTCCGACATGTCGATCCTCACCATCGCCTCCTCGGTGTCGAACAGGAACTCCGCCAGCGCCTTGCTCAGCTCGGTCTTGCCGACGCCGGTGGGGCCGAGAAACAGGAAGGAGCCGTTGGGGCTGTCGGGATCGGAGAGCCCCGCACGTGAACGGCGGATGGCGTCGGAGACGGCGACGACGGCCTCCTGCTGGCCGATGACGCGCTTGCCCAGCTCCGCCTCCATCTTCAGTAGCTTGTCGACCTCGCCTTCGAGCATCTTCGACACCGGGATGCCGGTCCAGCGAGCGACGACCTCGGCGATCTCCTCTTCGGTCACCTTGTTGCGCAGCAGCCGGGTCTCCTGCGTCTCCGCCTCGTCCGCCTGCTGAATCTGGCGCTCCAACTCGGGGATGCGGCCGTACTGCAGCTCCGACATGCGCTGCAGGTTGCCGGCGCGGCGCGCGGACTCCATCTCGATACGCGCCTGGTCCATCTCCTCCTTGAGATGCGCGGAGCCCTGCACGGCCGCCTTCTCGGATTTCCAGATCTCCTCGAGATCGGAGTACTCCTTCTCGAGTTTTGAAATCTCCTCTTCGAGGTCGTGCAGGCGCTTCAGCGAGGCCTCGTCGGACTCCTTCTTCAGCGCCTCGCGCTCGATCTTGAACTGAATCAGGCGGCGTTCGAGGCGGTCCATCTCCTCCGGCTTGGAGTCGATCTCCATGCGGATGCGCGACGCCGCCTCGTCGACCAGGTCGATCGCCTTGTCCGGCAACTGGCGGTCGGTGATGTAACGTGTCGACAGCGTCGCCGCGGCGACGATGGCCGGGTCGGTGATAGCCACGCCGTGGTGCACCTCGTAGCGCTCCTTCAGTCCACGCAGGATCGCCACCGTATCCTCGATGCTCGGCTCGTCGACCAGCACCTTCTGGAAGCGGCGCTCCAGCGCGGCGTCCTTCTCGATGTACTTGCGGTACTCGTCCAGCGTGGTGGCGCCGATGCAGTGCAGCTCGCCGCGCGACAGCGCCGGCTTCAGCATGTTGCCCGCATCCATCGCGCCCTCCGCCTTGCCGGCGCCGACCATGGTGTGGATCTCGTCGATAAAGAGGATGATGTTGCCTTCCGACTTGGCGACATCGTTCAGCAGCGCCTTGAGCCGCTCCTCGAACTCGCCGCGAAACTTGGCGCCCGCCAGCAGCCCGGCCAGGTCCAGCGCCAGCAGCCGCTTGCCCTTGACGCCCTCCGGCACCTCGCCATTGACGATGCGCTGCGCCAGCCCCTCGACGATGGCGGTCTTGCCAACGCCGGGTTCACCGATCAGCACCGGGTTGTTCTTGGTGCGGCGCTGCAGCACCTGGATCGAGCGGCGGATCTCCTCGTCGCGGCCGATGACCGGATCGAGCTTGCCCTGCTCGGCACGCTCGGTCAGGTCGATGGTGTACTTCTCCAGCGCCTGGCGCTGGTCCTCGGCATTGGGATCATCCACGGATTCGCCTCCCCGCATCTGTTCGATGGCACGCTCCAGGTTGCCTTTGGAGGCATCGGCCTGGCGCAGCAATTTACCGACCTCGCCCTTGTCATCGAGCGCGGCCAGCAGAAAGAGTTCGCTGGAGATGTAGCTGTCGTTGCGCTGCTGCGCCAGCTTGTCGGTCATATTCAACATGCGGCCCAGCTCGTTGGAGACGCTGACGTCGCCGCCGGTTCCCTGCACCGACGGCATCCGGTCGAGCATTTCTCCCAAACTGGAACGCAGCAGATTGACGTTGACGCTCGCCTGGGTCAGCAGGTGGCGGGCGGTGCCGCCCTCCTGGTCGAGCAGCGCCACCAAAAGATGCGCCGGCTCGATGAACTGGTGGTCCCGCCCGACGGCCAGACTCTGGGCATCGGCCAGCGCCATCTGGAATTTGCTTGTCAATTTATCCATTCGCATCGTGATTCACACTATCTCATATTCATTAACTACCAAAGATATGGGGGGAGTACCTGGTGGAATCAAGGGTTATCCAGCAGATTTGTAGGGGGGATAAGGCGTCTTTTTGCCGCATCCACCATTGCAGCAGAATCATGGTGGATGCGCTGTCGCTTATCCCCCCTACGGATCTTATTGTCATTTCGACCGAAGGGAGAAATCTATTGGCTTTCCATGAAAAAACTGACTACAGGGTCTCTCCCTTCGGTCGGGATGACATGTGATCTCACACCGGGTTATTCAGCAGTGATTCCAGCAGGTCCATCAATTCGTGCACGCTTTTTTCCGCCGTCTCGACCACGGGCAAAGCCTCCAGAGTTGCATGGCTGCGCTTCAGCAGCGCACCCACAATGACGCCCTCGGCAGCGATACCATCGATCCTTGCCGGATAGATGTCACATTCCCCACTGAGAGCAAGCCGCACGGCGCCCCCCTTGAGCTTGCGCGAGGGGTGGTGCCGCAGATGGATTTTACCGTGCGGGAACAGTGCAATGACCTCGCCCTGTCGCAGTGCCGCGATAGCGTCGCGCAACGCCTTCTCGGGCCGCCCCTTGCGGTCGACCGGAATGCAGCCGATCTGGTCGTAGAACCAGCGCAGGCCGGGAATGTTGTAGTGCTCGCGCGCGATCATGAAGCGCAGCGGACGCCGGGCGCTGGCCATCAACAGGCAGGGATCGAGGCCGGAGAAGTGGTTGGCGACGACCACGGCGCCGCCGGCTTCGGGCAGCGGGATGCAATCGCCCTCGAGGCGGTGATAGCGCAGGCAGTAGAGCCGGTTGAGGCCATCCACCCAGTTCATCCAGGCGTGTCCCCAATCGGCTTTCACATGACGGCGGGCGCTGCGATAGAGCCACCAGATCGATGTAGCCAGTATCAAAAAAAAGACAATCAATACGCCAGTTTTGATAGCAATCTCTCCTTACGGGCGAATGGTTGTCATCCCATAACTTCCATGCGGTGCGCTTCGCTTAGTGCATCCAGCATACTGGATCCCGGCCTGCGCCGGGATGACTTGGTATCAATAGAGTGTGATTCTGGGCGCCAGCTAGCCATCAAACCAGATCAGGGTCGCCATGCGGCCGGTCTCGCCGTCGCGGCGATAGGAGAAGAAGCGCTCCGCATCGCTGTAAGTGCAATAGCCGCCGCCATGGATTTCAGTAACCCCGGCATGACGCAGGCGCAGAGACGCAAGCTGATAGATATCAGCCAGCCAGCGTCCCTCGCGGTGCGCGACGAATGCCGTTTCACAGGCGCTGTTCCAGGCAGTGAAGGCGTCGCGGACATCCTCCCCCACCTCAAAGGATTCCGGGCCGATGGCGGGTCCCAGCCATGCCAGCAGGGCGTCGGGCGCAGTGGAAAAACGGCCGATGGTCTGTTCAAGCACGCCTGCAGCCAGGCCGCGCCAGCCGGCATGCGCTGCAGCGACCTCCCGACCTTCGGCATCGACGAACAGCACCGGCAGGCAGTCAGCCGTCAGCACCGCGCAGACCCGCTTCTCCAGGTTGCTGTATGCGGCGTCGGCTTGTGGTGGCTGCGGTAAGCAGGCATCGTCCAATATGGAGTTATCGACAACATCGCATCCGTGCACCTGCGTCAGCCAGCGGGGCTCTTCAGGCAAGCCGGCCTGTGTCATCAGGCGGCGGCGGTTCTCCGCCACATGCGAGCTATCGTCATTGACATGGCCGCCAAGATTGAGACTTGCCCAGGACGCCTTGCTGACGCCTCCCCGGCGGAGCGTCGAACAGGCATGCACGTTGGGCGGGGCAGGCCACCTTGGCTCAATCCATGGCTTCGCTGTCATGTTCCAGCTCCGTCAGCAGTTGCTGCATATCATCCGGCATGGCGCACTCCCACTCCACCCAGGCTCCGGTTTCCGGGTGTTCAAACCCCAGCTTGAAGGCATGCAGCGCCTGGCGCTTGAAATGTCGCAAGGCGTTTTTCAGCCCTTCGGAAGCCCCTGCCGGAAATTTCAACCGCCCTCCGTAGAGCGGATCGCCAACCACCGGGTGGTTGATAGACGCCATGTGAACCCTGATCTGGTGCGTGCGTCCCGAGTGCAGCTTTATGATTAGGAAGGTGTGGGCGCGAAAACGCTGCAGTACCCGGTAGTCGGTGCGCGCCGGCTTGCCATTGTGAACAACCGCCATGCGCGTCCGCTGGGTTGGATGCCTGCCGATCGGCGTATCGACACTGCCGCCTGAGATCATCACACCATTGACGATGGTGCGGTACTCGCGGTGGATCTCGCGCGCCTGCAGCATCTCGACCAGGCGCTTGTGCGCCTTCAGGGTGCGCGCCACCACCAGTAGCCCGGATGTCTCCTTGTCCAGCCGGTGGACGATGCCGGCGCGCGGCAGCCCCTGCAGCAGGGGATCATGGTGCAGCAATCCGTTCAGCAGGGTGCCGCTCCGGTTGCCGGCGGCAGGGTGGACGACCAGACCGACAGGCTTGTTGATGACCAGCAGATGCTCATCCTCATAGCGGATATCGAGCATGATGGGCTGCGGTTTATCCTCGATCAGCGGCTCGCTCTCTACCCGCACAAGGATCCGGTCGCCGGCATGCACCTTGTCCTTGGCGCGCAGCTGTCCGTCATTCAGCGTTACCCTGCCCGCCTTGACCCATTTCTGCAGGCGGCTGCGGGAGTAGTCGCTGAAGAGTTCGGCCAGCGCCTGGTCCAGGCGTCTGCCCGACAACTCGGCAGTCACCTCGGCCTCCAGCACCTGTTCACGCATCTTGCCCTCAAATCCGGTATAATCGCGAAATTCAACTGAAATCATACTACAGGATTGGGTCAGTAATGGGGCGATCACTCCTTTATCTGCTTTTTGCCGTCACGTTGTTGAGCGGCTGCGCATCGACGGATGAAAAAGACAAGACCGCCAACTGGTCAGCCGAGCGCATCTATTCAGAAGCATCCGGGGCGCTCAAGGAGGGCAACTATGACAAGGCGATCAAGAATTACGAATTGCTTGAAGCCCGCTACCCCTATGGCAAGTACGCCGCCCAGGCACAGCTCGATATCGCCTACGCCTACTCCAAGTATGACGAACCGGATGCAGCAATCGATGCACTGGACCGCTTCATCCGCCTGCATCCCGATCACCCTGAAGTCGCCTATGCCTACTACATGAAGGGGATCGTCAACCTCGAACGCAACCTCGGGCTGATGGATCGCTTTGTTCCGACAGACGCTTCCCAGCGTGATCCCGCCTCCTATGCACAGGCCTACAAAGACTTCAAGGAGGTGGCCGAGCGCTTCCCGGATTCAAAATACGCCAATGACGCCCGACAGCGCGCCATCTACCTCTTCAACAGTCTCGCCATGCACGAGATTCATATCGCCAACTACTACATGGACCGCGGAGCCTATCTCGCCGCCGTCAAGCGCGCCGTCGGCGTCGTCGAGAATTACCAGCGCACCCCCGCCGCTGAGAAGGCCCTGATGATCATGGTTGACGCCTATAACAAGCTGGGGCTTCCCGAGTTTGCAGAGGACGCCAACCGCGTGCTGGTGCTGAACAGGGAGCAGGGAAATTTCGGCAGCGACGAGTATGAGAAGGCCAACCGGAGCCTGCTGAAACGCTTCTGGGAGTATGTCGGTCTGGACGAGGATTAAGAAGGTCCACTCTTGATCATAGGGGGATAAGCGTCAGCGCATCCACCAGAATATTGTTGCTCATTGCCGGATGCGCTACCGCTTATCCGGCCTACAATTGATACAGCATGTTATTTGCGATGAAGCCTTGCAACGGCTCATCGACGCCCCGCGTCAGGGCCATCACCTTGAACCGCTCTCCCATCTCCGAAGGCAGCAGCAGTCGTTTCAGACCCTCGGTCTGCTGAAACCACGCCCTATCCTGATCCGCCGCTGAAGCTTGCAGCAGCTGCTCGATGCCACAGGCGAGTAGAAAGCTGGCCTGGTTTGTATAGCCGGCCACCTGCAGGCCCGCAGCGTCCGCCGCTTCAGCCACAGCGGTAAAATCGACGTGAGCAGTGATATCCTGAAGTCCGGGATAATGGAGCGCATCGGCGTGTGCATGCTGGCGAAAGTGGCACATCAGCGTTCCCTCGCGATGCTGTGGATGAAAATATTCGCTGCGCGTATAGCCGTAATCGATCAACAGCAGAGCGCCCTGCGCGAGCACATCTGAAATCGCAGCAATCCACGGCGGCAGACGCAGATTGACCTCAGATTCACAGGCCTCCGGCAGCTCGATCCCCAGATCTGCAACTGCATGCTGCAGCTCCATGGAGGCTGGCCGCCACGCAGTCGCCAGCACTGCATCGCTGCAAACAACCGTGGCCTCTTCGATCTCGCCAGAGCTGTCAGAGCGGGTGCGAAAACGATGCACAGGCATCGCATCCAGCACCTCGTTGGCGATGACCGCACCGCGCAGACGCTGCTGTGGAAGTCTCTCCAGCCATTGCAACCGCTGCTCCAGATGGGGTATTTCCGCCGCCACCAGCTGCTGCTGTCGCTGGCGCAGGTCGGGGCTCACTTCGAGAATTCGGTAACGCTCCGGCAATGAATCCAGCCTCTCCAATTCCCGCAGCAGATCGACCGCCAGCCGACCGCTGCCCGCGCCAAACTCCAGCACGTCTCCGCCGCCGCAGCGTTCGAACAGCTGCCTGACCTGGTGCGCAAGCGCGCGGGAGAAAAGCGGCGAGATTTCAGGCGCTGTCACGAAATCACCCTGCGCGCCAAATTTCCGCAGCCCGGCAGTGTAATACCCCAACCCGGGGGCATAGAGCGCCAGCTCCATGTAGCGATCAAAGGGGATGGCGCCACCCTGCTGGCCGATCTCTTCGCAGATCAGCTCCTGCAGCCGCCGTGAATGCTCGATCGCTTCAGCTGTGGGTTCAGGCAGTGGCAAAGAGTGCATGACGAATCAGCTTGGATGGGTTAAATTGAAATCAGTTTACCAACTGCAGGGAGAGGCGGCATGACAAATCCGAGCGTCCTGATTACCGGAGGGGCTGCGCGTATCGGCGCGCGCATTGCCCGCAAGCTGCACGAGGCCGGGATGGACATCATCATCCACTACCGTCGCTCGGACAAACGCGCCAGGGAGCTGGCTACGTCATTGAATGCCGTACGCGCTGGTTCCGCCACCACAGTGCATGGCGACCTGCTGGAAACCGGCGTCATCGAGCGGGTCGTCAGCGAGGCTGCCGCCTTCAACAACCGCCTCGACGCATTGATCAACAACGCCTCGACCTTCTACCCGACGGCAATTGGCGAGGTGACGGAAAAACAGTGGCAAGACCTGATAGGAACCAATATGAAGGTCCCTTTTTTTCTCTCCCAGGCGGCGGACCCCTGGCTGAAGAGCGCCAGGGGATGCATCGTCAACCTTGTTGACATTCATGCCCTGCGCCCCAAGAAGGGCTACCTGGTCTACTCCATCGCCAAAGCCGCCAATGCCATGCTGGTCAAGAGCCTGGCGCTGGAACTGGGACCAGAGATCCGCGTCAATGGTGTCGCTCCAGGCGTCATATTGTGGCCGGAACATGACATCAGCGATGCCGAAAAAGAGGAGGTGCTGTCACGTATCGCCCTGCAGCGTCCCGGCGACCCTGACGATATTGCCGCAACCGTCGCATTTCTGGTCAACGGACCCGACTACATCACCGGCCAGATTATCGCCGTCGACGGCGGGCGGACAGTACAGCAATAGCAGTGGCATGCCTTTTTCCACGGAGACGGCAAACCCTTGTCTCCCGACAACATCCCCTCCCGCTACGATTTCCCGGAAAAAACCTGAGTTGTTCAACACCCGGAGAAATCGATCAGCATCACCTGCCATACGAAGCCCCTGGCGCTTGCCAGCATCACAAGAGTCGTTCAGAGCTATACTTGAAGTAGAAGTTGGAAAGAGTGGTTGTTGATTCAGGGATGGCGCCCCGTGATGGAGGTGATGCCCTATGAATGACTCTATTGAACAGCAGGTGCAGGCGATTGGGAGGTCGCTGCTGACTGAATTGCGCGCCTTCAGCGAAGGATTCTGGTCGAAAGAACACTGGATCGCGGAGTTCGCAGGGACTCTGATCGATGATGAGACGCTGCGCACCCAGGTCCTGCGGTTTATCGATGTGCTGCCCGCCCTCTCTGATGACAGGGATCTTGTCCGCCACCTGCACGCCTATTTCCGGGACGTCGATCTGCCTGCGCCGATGCTGGCGAACTGGGGGCTGCAGCATACCGGTGGCGCCATCGGCGCCCATGTTGCCGCCAGCGCAGTGCGCACATCGGTCTCCGCCCTGGCGCGCAACTTCATCGGTGGAGAGAACGCTGATCAGATCGGCAGGACCGCCACCAAGTTGTGGAAAGAGGGCTACCTGGTCTCCATCGATCTCCTCGGTGAAGAGGCGGTCAGCGAAGCCGAGGCAGATGCGCTGCAGCGGAAAAACAGCGATCTCCTGCAGCAGCTCTCCACCTTCCTGCATGCTTCAAGGCACGAGGCGGAAAGGAATCATCGTGCAGACCTCTCCATCAAGTGCTCCTCATTCTACTCACAGCTCGGCCGCGCCAATGTGCGCGACAGCGTCGAGGCGCTGAAGCGCCGGATTCGGCCGCTGCTTGTTCAGGCCATGCAGAGTGATATCTCCGTCACCTTCGACATGGAGCAGTATGATCTGCGGCATGTGGTTCTGCAAACCTTCCGTGAACTGCTGATGGAGGATGGGTTTCGCGGCTGGGACGGCGCAGGCATTGCGTTGCAGAGCTACCTGAAGGAGACGCATGACGATCTACAAGCGCTGATCGCGTGGGCCCGTCAACGGGAGACGCCTGTCAATGTCCGGCTTGTGCGCGGCGCCTACTGGGACAGCGAGGTCGTCATAGCCGGATTGAACAACTGGGAGGTTCCGGTATGGTCCCGGAAGGAGCAGTCGGACGCCGCCTATGAATCCTGCCTTGAACTACTGTTTGCAAACCATCAACTGGTCAGGCCGGTCGTTGCGACTCACAATGTGCGCAGCCATGCCGTGGCGCTCGCACTGGCTGGACAGCATCAGGTTGATCCCGGAGGCTTCGAGTTCCAGGTGCTCTACGGCATGGGAGCTCACCTCGCCAGGGTGTTGAAGGCACAGGGGGTTGGCGTGCGCATCTACACCCCTGCCGGAGAGCTGATTCCCGGGATGTCCTACCTGGTGCGCCGACTGCTGGAAAACACGACCGGGCACTCCTTCATCCAGCAGTCGCTGAGCAGGGAGTTCAACGAGGAGCTACTTGAACCGCCAGACTCCTCTGCAGCCGGCGGACGGCCGCACGCTGCAACCTTGTCCCAGTCAGACGGGTTTCATAATGAACCCCTTCACCGGTTTGTCAAGCCGCATAAACGCAAACAATTTGCCGCTGCGATTGAGGATATCTCCGGGATGCCGGGCATCAGGGTTCCCTTGCTGATCAACGGCAGGGAGCGATTCACCGGTCAAAGCTTCAGCTCGAGGAACCCCGCAGATCCCGGCACCATCATAGGCGAGTGCGCCAGGGCATCGTCCGATGATGTTGACGAGGCGATTGCATCTGCAAGGCGCGCGGCAGCGCAGTGGAGCGGCGCGACTGTCGAAGTACGCAGTAAAAAGCTTCTCGAGATAGCTCGGCGGCTGCGGCGGAGCAGGGATACGTTTGCTGCCTGGGAGATTTTCGAAGTCGGCAAAAGCTGGCAGGAGGCGGATGCGGATGTCGCCGAGGCCATCGACTTTCTCGAATACTACGCCAGCGAGGCGCTGCGCCTCTTCAAGGGGGAAACCATTGCGCTGCAGGGAGAGATGAACCGTGTCGAGTACCAGGCGCGCGGCATCGTGGTGGTGATTCCGCCCTGGAATTTTCCCCTGGCCATCCTCACCGGCATGCTCTCGGCGGCGCTGGTGACCGGTAACTGCGTGATTCTCAAACCCTCCTCCGACTCGCCCGTCATCGCCTGGAAGCTGATCGAGCTGCTACGCGACTGCGGCCTCCCCGACGGCGCCGTCAACTTTCTTCCCGGCCCGGGTGAGCAGGTGGGTGAACAACTGGTGCGGCATCCGGCTGTTGACATGATCGCCTTTACCGGGTCGCGAGCCGTTGGCTGCAGAATTGTCGAACTGGCCGCCAGGGTCGCCGGCGGGCAAACGCATCTCAAGCATGTGGTTGCCGAGATGGGCGGCAAAAACGCCATCATCATCGACCGCGATGCCGACCTGGATGCGGCCGTAAAAGGCGTTATCCACTCCGCATTCGGCTACCAGGGGCAAAAATGCAGCGCCGCCTCCAGGGTGATTGTGGTTGGCGCAGTCAAGGAGCGGTTTGTGAAGCGCCTGGTCGAGGCGGCCGCCAGCATCCGGATGGGACCGCCGACAGATCCGGCCAATCGCCTCGGGCCGGTCATCTCCGAACAGGCCTATCAGCGGATTCAGCGGGTCATCGAGGCGGGCAAGCAGGTCGCCACCCTGCGTCTGCAAAGAGAGCCGGATTTCAACAGTGACGGTTATTACATCGGCCCCGTCATCTTCTCGGGAGTTGATCCGGACAGCTTTCTGGCGCAGGAGGAGATCTTCGGCCCGGTGCTGTCAATCATCGATGCCGACTCCTTCGAGGAGGCGATCACAGTCGCCAATGCGACCTCCTATGCGCTCACCGGCGGCGTCTATTCGCGGGATCCTGCCCACCTTGACTATGCCCGCACCCATTTCAAGGTCGGTAATCTCTACCTGAACCGCGGCATCACGGGCGCCCTGGTCGGCAGGCAGCCTTTCGGCGGCTTCAAGCTCAGCGGCACCTGCAATAAAACAGGCGGCAGGGATTACCTGCTGCAGTTCATACATGCCCGTACAGTGACCGAAAACACCCTGCGCCGTGGATTCGCACCAGCCCTGGAGAGCGACCATGGTTGAGATTCTCGGCATCGCTTCACATGAGGGAGTCGCCACTTGCAGTGCGCATGAAGGGCCGCGGCTGCTGCATGGTTCAGCCATGTTTCGACAGCGGCTGGATGCTGCCGGCATCTACCCGCACTGGGGTCCGCTGCTTGCTGCAGAACCCTGCCTGCAACCTGACGAACGGGCGGCCAGGCTGTTCGCGAGCATACGCCATCGTGTTGCCCACTATGCGGCAACAGGCCAACCCTTCGTGGCGCTGGGCGGCGACCACGCGTCGGCCATGGGCGTCTGGTCGGGAACCGCCTCCCGTGTATTGCATGGCCTGGTGTGGATCGACGCCCACCTGGATGCCCACAACTATGACACCACCTCTACCGGCAATCTGCATGGCATGCCCGTGGCTGCCCTGCTGGGAGCTCGTGACGAGAAGCTTCAACGCATCTACGGCAGCACTATCAGCCTCGACCCCGAAAGAGTCATTATCCTGGGTGTGCGCAGCGCAGAGGAAGAGGAGTGGTCACTGATGGAGCAGTTGGGCATCCGGGTCTACACCATGGAGGACATCCGGATCTTGGGAGGCTTTGCCGCCGCCCTGGAGGAGGCGATTGCGCAGGCCGGCCCGCGCGGGGAGGCCTTTGGCGTCAGCATCGACCTGGATGCGGTCGATCCGGCTGACGCCCCGGCCGTCTGCACACGGGTGGGCGGCGGAATCAGCGGTCACGATCTGACGACAGCACTCTCCATTCTCAATGGCGATAATCGGTTGCTGGGCCTGGAGATTGCCGAGTTCTCGCCACGGCGGGATCGGGATCAGCGAACCGAAAAGCTGATCGCCGGGATGATCGCTGCAGTTTACGGGGCTGAGAGAAGTCCGTAGAGATTCTTTGGATCCACTGGTTGGGGAATCAGGCCGATCTCCATGCCGAGATCATACTCACTGCTCATCTCGTACAACAACCGCATCACGGAAAAATCCTCGAGGGCGAAACCGACCGAATCAAACAGCGTGATCTCCTCGTCGCTGCATCTGCCGGCCTTGTTGCCGCAAATGATCTCCCACAGCTCTGCATGAATCTTTACACCCGGAGAGTTCTGGATCTCGCCCTCAATCGTGGCTTGGCGGGCAAATTCGACCACAATCTTTGCTTGTCCAAGTAAATCCGGTGGGAGTTCGGTCTTGCCGGGGCAGTCGCCGCCGAGGGCGTGGATGTGGGTTCCGGGAGTGATCAGCGCGGACGCAAAGAGGACATTTTTGCGCTTGTCGGCCGTTGCTGTCACGATGACATCGGCGCCCCGAATCGCCTCATCCACGCCGCCACAGGGGTGGAGCATGGTGAATTGATCCTCCATGTTGGTGCGGAATTTCCGCATGGCCGCCTGGTCAGGGTCATAATAACGAACGCTGTCGAGCGGCAGAACACCTCTCAGCGCAACAGCCTGAAACTCCGACTGGGCGCCGCAGCCAATCATTGCAAGCCTGCTGCTCTGTGGGCGGGCAAGGTGGCGTGCCGCGAGCGCCGCAGTTGCTGCTGTGCGCAGCGCTGTGGGAAGCGTCATATCACAGATCATCAGGGGATAACCACTCTCGACATCGGCAAGCATGCCGATTGCAACGACGCTCAGTTTGCCGCTTGTTGTGTTGCGGGGATGGCCATTGACATACTTGAAGGCGTAGAGGCGCTTGTCCGAGCAGGGCATCAACTCGAACACGCCATGCGGATAGTGGGTGGCGTGCCGTGCAGAGAGATTGAATGACTCCCAGCGTGAAAAATCCTCTTCGAGGGCATCCAGCAACAGCCTGTTGAACCTCGTATTGCCGGCCCTGTGAATCACTCCGCGAATCGCCTTTTCATCAACGAGCTTCATCGATATTCATTCAGGAATTCCAGGGTCATAGCCTCCTGTGCTCCATCTGGTAACTCAACGCGGAAACCACAGGATCAGGATGATGCAGAGAATGATGGTCGCGATGAAGAAGAGAATGAATTTTTTATGGGCCGACGTAAGCCCGGTATGTTGGGGAATTGGCGAGGGAGAGCCGCACCAGGGGCACCTGGACTGATCCTGTCTCACCATCCTGCCGCAGTGATTGCATGCTTGTTCATTCATTGAACAACAACACTCCAGGTTAACATCAGGGCTCTTTTTTGGACTTGCCGCCTGGAGGTGTAAATGCGACCACCTCCGCCGCCGGCTTCTCATCGCTAAAGTAGGGCTTCTCCATCTGTACGCCAGCTTCGTCCGCCAACTCCCTTTCGCGCAGCGAGATGAGCCCCAGGCATTCACGGATCTGCTGGATGGTCGGCTCTGACAGCGGATGCTTCATGCTTCTGTGATCCGGGGTCGTATCCTTGATGATGTTGGCAAGGACCTTGCGCATCACCAGCAGGATCTGCCGCTCTTTGGTCGATTGTTCACTCATGGTTGATTGATCCAGAATTTCTGACAGATCAAGCATACCCTGACGGCAGCCACAAAAAAAGCCCGGCGGAA
>JBDLII010000002.1:0-48730 GCA_039714995.1 Pseudomonadota bacterium | reverse complement strand
GCTCGAGGCCGGTGAAGCCGTGGTGAGTTCCGTCGGCGACATGGGAGTGCAGCATGGCGCGGTGGCTGAAATCAGGGATCCGGCTCAAGTGGAATGATCGCACTGCAGCAAATCTGCCGCTCGTTCCAGGTCGGTGACGAGACAGTCCATGCACTGGACGACGTCACCCTGCAGATTGAGCAGGGCGACTATATCAGCGTCATGGGTCCATCGGGGTCGGGCAAGTCGACCCTGCTGAACCTGCTTGGTCTTCTGGACAAGGCCGATTCGGGCTCCTATCGGTTTGAGGGCACCGAACTGACAACACTGACCGAAGAGCAGCGGGCGCGCTTCCGGCGCGAAAAGGTCGGCTTTATCTTTCAATCCTTCCACCTGGTTCCGCGTCTCACGGCTGCCGGCAATATCGCTCTGCCGCTGACTCTCGCTGGCATTCCACCGGCAACACGCAACAGCAGGGTGCTGCAGGCGCTCGAGAGCCTCGACATGGTCGATCGCGCTGAGCACAGGCCGGCGCAGCTCTCCGGCGGCCAGCAACAGCGCGTCGCCATCGCCAGGGCGATGATCATGCACCCGCCGCTGCTGCTGGCGGACGAACCGACCGGCAATCTCGACAGCCACTCGGGCCAGGAGGTGATCGAGACGCTGGAACAGCTCAATGCGGACGGCGTCACGCTGATCGTCGTCACACATGACATGCAGCTGGGGAAGCGGGCCGGACGTCGCATCACCATGGTCGACGGCAGGGTCACCGCGGATCGGTGAGCAACCTTCATGAGGGCAGCTGACACATTCCGCTTCAGCCGCACGGCACTCGGCGCCTATCCGCTGCGCACCTCGCTGATCCTGCTGGCGATGGCGATCGGCGTCGCCTCTGTCATCATCCTGACATCACTGGGTGAAGGGGCGCGCCAGTTCGTCGGTGCACAGTTCAGGATGCTGGGCGCCAACATGCTAATCGTATTGCCGGGGCGCAGTGAAACGACCGGCGGACTGCCGCCGCTGCTGGGAACCACGCCGCGTGATCTGACGCTGGATGATGCGCTGGCGCTCAGGCACTCGCCGGCGATACGCGCCGTTGCCCCCATTATCTTCGGCGCCGCTTCGGTCTCCTACGCTGGACGAGAGCGGGAGGTGTCGGTGATGGGATCGACCCCCTCCATCCTGGATGTGCGCGAATTGCAGCTCGAGAGAGGTGTGGCGCTGCCCGCTGGCGACCCGCGTATTGCAGCCTCTCTCGCCATCCTGGGACACAAGCTCTCGCGGGAGCTGTTCGGACACAGCAGCCCCCTGGGAGAGTGGCTGCGCATCGGCGACCGGCGCTTTCGCGTCATCGGCGTGCTGTCGTCCAAGGGGCAGTCGCTGGGCATGGATATGAGCGACATGGTGCTGATTCCAGTCGCCAGCGCCCGCAGCCTCTTCAATGCGCCCTCGCTGTTTCGCATCCTTGTCCAGGCGCAGCATCAACAGGCGCTTACGGCTGCAAAAAAGGATATCCTGCGCATCATTCGCCAACGCCATGACGGCGATGACGACATCACCGTCATCACCCAGGATGCACTCATCAGCACCGTGGACGATATTCTGCGGATGCTGACCTGGGCCGTCGGCGGTATTGCCGCCATCAGCCTCATCGTTGCCGGCATCCTGATCATGAACGTGATGCTGGTCGCTGTCAGCCAACGCCGCGAAGAGATCGGCCTGCTGAAGGCGCTCGGCGCTCCGACCCGTCAGGTGCTGCACCTGTTTCTCAGCGAGGCGCTGATGCTCTCGCTGGCCGGGGGCGCACTGGGCCTGCTTGCCGGCCTGGCGGGCAATCAGCTGATTCATGCGCTGCTGCCCGACTTTCCAGTCGTGACGCCGCTGTGGGCCATCCTGGCCGCGGTTGTGGTGACATTGGCGACGGGTCTGTTGTTCGGCAGCATTCCGGCGCGCCGGGCGTCCCGACTCGATCCTGTCATTGCACTCTCCAGCTGACATCATGCGCATTGCTGACTATTTCACCTTCGCCTTCTCCAGCCTGCACTTCAGCCAGATGCGCAGCCTGTTGACGGCGCTTGGCATCGCCGTCGGGATTGCCGCCGTGATTCTGCTCACATCGCTGGGCGGCGGCGCGCGGGACTACATCCTGGGGGAGTTTACCCAGTTCGGCACCCATATCATCGGCGTTGTCCCGGGGCGCACCACCACCATGGGCATCTCGGGGGCAGTCATCAGCAATGTGCGGCCGCTCTCCGTCGAGGATGCCGAGAGCTTGCGAAGCATCAAGGGTGTCCGCACCTCCGTGCCTGTCTCCCAGGGGAACGCCCCGGTCGAGGCCGGCAAGCGCAGCCGCTGGGTCTATGTGATCGGCGTCAACCATGAAGTGCCGCAAACCTGGCAGATTCATATCGGCCAGGGAGAGTTCCTGCCTCCCGATCCGCATCAGCAGACACGCAACCTCGCTGTCATCGGCCATCGTCTCAAGCAGGAGCTGTTTCCGCAGAGCAATCCACTGGGACAGCGCATCCGCATAGGCCAACAGCGGTTTCGCGTCATCGGCGTGATGGAGAGCAAGGGGCAGGTGCTCGGTTTCGACCTGGACGACGCCGTCTATATTCCCGTCAATCGGGCGCTGTCGCTCTTCAACCGCGACAGCCTGATGGAGATCGACCTGCTCTACGATGGCAATTACGAGGAGCAGAAAGTCGTCGACGCCATCAGGAAACGCCTCATCGAGAGGCACGGGAGCGAGGATTTCACCATTATCACGCAGAACGACATGCTGCAGACACTGGGCTCCATCCTGGAGCTGCTGACCGCCGTGGTTGCGGCCCTGGGCGGCATCTCCCTGCTGGTCGGCGGCGTCGGCATCTTTACCATCATGAGCATCGCCGTCAATGAACGTATCCGGGAGATCGGCCTGCTGCGCGCGCTGGGCGCTTCACAAGCCCAGATATCACTGCTGTTTCTGCTCGAAGCGGCCGCTCTCTCCGGCGCCGGCGGCCTGGCAGGCATGGCAGCGGGGCTGGCGATTGCCTGGATGCTGCACCTGGCGCTTCCCGCGCTGCCGGTTGCCATCGCCTGGGACTACCTGCTGCTGGCCGGCATCATCGCGATCATCACCGGCGTGCTTTCCGGACTGCTGCCGGCGCGCCGTGCAGCAGCATTGCCGCCGGTCGAAGCGCTACGCAGCGAGTAGTGGAATCAGGTATCATTGGAAAAAAGTATCACCACCTGATCCTTCAGGCTCCCGGCGATGATAATGAAAAACCAGATACTGCCTTCAGCGCTGTTACTGCTCAGCATGAATGAATGCCTCTCCGCTGCAACGCCCACAAGCGGCGAAGTCACCACTCACACCTCACCGAACAAGATCGAGGAGCGCTGTGTCATCCTCGATCATATCCCTGGAGGCGAGTACTCCACAAGGGACGAAAAGACAGAGCAGGCCTACTGCAGCATCGACCTCCACCGCAATACCACGGCGCTGTGTCCCAGGAGCTGGAGCAGCACGCCGGGAGCCGTCTTCTATCTGCTGTCGGCCGGCCCCTACAGGGGCAAGGCCGGGAAATTCGAGGCGGTGGCGTGCTCCTTGGGAAAGTCGGCGGCAAACTATACGACCGGCAAGCCTATCGAGTTCATCAGCAGCATCGCGATGCAGGAGGCCAGCGGCGCCTTCTCTGCTTCACCACTGCTCTATTACCACTTCTCGCGCTATTTCAATACCCATATCCGCGTCCCGGTGGCCGTGCTGCGAACGATGGACAGCAAGGTGCACCGTCAACGGGTGACTCAGCGCGGCATCGAGCTCGCAGCCACGAATAAAACGATGAACCTGGCCGCATGGAAAAAGTTGAACGAGATCCAGCAGAAACCGGAGCTCGCATCTGCAGCTGGCGAGCTCTTTACCGAAGAGGGGCAGCAGATCTCCGGAGTCATGCAGCACTCGGCAGGCATGCCATATGGTGAGCTGATGAACGGCGCATCCGGATCGGACAGCGGCGTTTGCCAAAATCCCGGCTACCAGCAGACACCGGCATTTCAGGCGCTGCGCAGTACTCAGCCGCTGAAAAAGGCGATTCGCGAAGCCTTGGCGGAAGCCGCGAATGCGCTGCACATCGCTGCCGAGACGGAGATCTCCGATCAACAGATGGCCTACTGGATGCAGGATCTGACGGAAATCGCCCTGCTGGATCACATCTTCAATCAGCAGGGTCGCGATGGCAACATCGCTTTCGAAGAGTGGTGGTACTGGAAAAAGGGCTCAACGGTACGCAAGCAGTTCGCCAGGACCAAAACAGCGCCAAGAAACCTCGCCAGGCACAAGCCAGGACGGATCATGGAGACCTATCTGAACGACAATGAGAGTGGAGGCAGGGTCTCAGCGGACAATTTGACCAGGGACGCCGGCGTACTGAGCAGCCTCAGGCATTTCAACCCCGACACCTACAAGCAGTTGATCAGGCTTGACAGGGACTTTTCCAAAAAGAGAAAGCTGTACCAGTATCTCAAGCAGAATTTCGCTCTCAGTGAACAGCAGTTTCAGCAGATTGTCGCCAACACCAGGGAAGCTGCCGAGATCCTGAGAACGAACTGCAAGGAGAAAAAGCTGCGCTTCGACCTGCGACCCAACCGCTTTTTTGCCAGGGGCAGCAGCAGTGCAAAACGTCTCAACTGCAATAAACCGTAAGGAACCTCTGAACGAATCGTCATTGCCAGAAGCCCGGAGTTATAGAAGGGTGCAATAAGCGGAACGCATTGCACCGGAAGGCTTAGAGGTGACCACATGCGGCGCAATGCCCTGCGGTTATTGCGCCCTACGAGTTCTTCCGGCGCATGGGCACAGGTTGAGGTTGTTTTTCACTCGCGGTCAGAAGAGCGCTCCTACAGTTGCATGTTGCACTGGATGCAGGAGCGGCCTTCTGGCCGCGGTCTTTCTATAGAGGTACTACGTTGATCGCCTGCGGGCCTTTTTGTCCCTCTTCTACTTCAAACTCAACTTCCTGCCCTTCGGCAAGGGTTTTATAGCCTGTACCCTGAATCGCTCTGAAATGAACAAAGACGTCATTCCCCTCTTGACGCTCAATAAAACCAAACCCCTTTTTTTCATCAAACCATTTCACACGGCCGGTCGTGGTAGACATGGGTAGTATTCTCCAATATTAATAGTGGTCAAAAACGATGACGCAAGCGCCAGATCGTTGGGTGCTGAAAGATGCAGGAAGTACTTACGAACAGACAAGACAGTGATTGCAGAAGAGTCATCGAAATTGCACAGACATAAATAACCGCTGTAATCTTTACCAGCGTTTGCAGTGTAACCGATTCAGGGGTGATGTAAAGTAAAAGTTCAATGAATAAACTTTCGTCAGTCAAGAGGAATCTGGAAGCTCTGAATGAATCCACTACATGTCATTTCGACCGTAGGGAGAAGTCATACACCCATTAATGTTATGGAGATATTACTTGAGTTCAGTGACCGCCCGGCTCCCCGCGCCAAGCCGCTTCTCGACCTCGAGAATGTGCTGTGTGGTGCTGAGCAGGGTGTCCGGATTAAGGCTCATGGAGTCGATGCCAAGCTCGACCAGATAGGCAGCCATCTCGGGATAGTCCGATGGCGCCTGACCGCACAGCCCGGAATGGCGGCCGTTGCGTTTCGCGCCCTCCACGGCAAGCCTGATCATCTGCTTGACGCCGGGGTCGCGTTCGTCAAATTCGAAAGAGACGATTTCAGAATCGCGATCCACACCTAGCGTGAGCTGTGTCAGGTCGTTGGAACCAATCGAAAAGCCATCGAAGAGTTTTGCAAACTGATCGATCAGGATCACATTGTTGGGGATCTCGCACATGACATAGACTTCGAGAGCGTTTTCGCCACGCACGAGACCGTGCGCTGCCATGCTATCCAGTACTTTTCCGGCTTCATCGACGCGGCGGCAAAACGGAATCATCAGCTTCACATTGGTCAACCCCATCTCCTCGCGCACCCTTTTCATCGCGGCGCATTCGAGAGCGAAGCCCTCGCTGAAGTCCGGATGGATGTAACGGGATGCGCCGCGGAAACCGATCATCGGATTCTCTTCATGCGGCTCGAAGTCGTTGCCGCCGAGCAGCCTGGCGTATTCATTGCTCTTGAAGTCTGACATGCGCACTACGACCGGTTTGGGCCAGAAAGCCGCGGCGATGGTGCCCACACCTTCGGAGAGCTTGCGCACGAAGTAATCCGCACCGTCGACATAGTTGAAAGAGAGAGTCTCCAGGTCACTACGGATATCAGGATCGCTCACCCTGTCAGGATGCAGCAGCGCCATCGGGTGGGCCTTGATGTATTCATTGATGATGAATTCAAGGCGCGCAAGTCCGACACCGTCATTAGGCAGCAGGGAGGTCGAAAACGCGAGATCCGGGTTGCCCAGGTTGACCATGATCTTTGTTTGCGGCCGCGGCAGTCCCGAAAGATCTGTTTCGTTGATCTCGAATTCGAGCTCCCCCCTGTAGACACGGCCTTCATCCCCTGCAGCGCAGGAGACGGTCACTGCTTCACCATCCGGGACTGACGTGGTGGCGGTATCACAGCCGACGATCGCAGGGACGCCCAGTTCACGCGCAATGATGGCGGCATGGCAGGTGCGCCCGCCGCGGTTGGTCACGATAGCTGCAGCCACTTTCATCACCGGCTCCCAGTCGGGGGTCGTGGTGTCAGCCAGCAGCACTTCGCCGGCTTTGAATGTATGCAGGTGGGCCACGTCGCGTATGTGATGCGCGCGGCCAGTGCTGATTTTCGTGCCGATCGCATAACCGTGCGCCAGGATTTCACCTTCGGCCCTGAGATGATACTGGCGCAGGATCTCATCCGTTTTTTGCGACTCGATGGTCTCCGGCCTGGCCTGCACCAGGTAGAGTTCCCCGTCGATGCCGTCTTTGGCCCACTCCATATCCATCGGCCTTGCCTTGCCGGCCTTGCCGCTGTAGTGCTGCTCAACCTTGATCGCATAGCCCGCAAGCGTGAGCACATCCTCGTCGCTGAGACAGAAACGCTGACGATCGATCCTGGATACCGGCACGTTGCGCGTACTCTCCTTCGAGCCGCCGCTCGCGTAGACCATCTTGATTTTCTTGCTACCGATAGTGCGACGCAGCACGGCACGATGGCCCTGCTGAAAGGTCGGTTTGTGAACGTAGAACTCGTCCGGTTCGACCGCGCCCTGCACCACGTTCTCACCGAGCCCCCAGGCGCCGGTGATAAACACCGCATCGCGAAAACCGGTCTCTGTATCGAGCGAAAACATCACGCCGCTTGCATCGAGGTCAGAGCGCACCATCTTCTGGATGCCGATGGAGAGAGCAACCTCGAAATGATCGAAACCGTTGTCGATGCGGTAATGGATCGCGCGGTCAGTAAACAGCGAGGCGAAGCAGCGGCGGCATACATCGATCAGCTGCTCGCCGCCGTGAATGTTGAGATAGGACTCCTGCTGGCCGGCGAAGCTGGCGGTCGGCAGATCCTCTGCCGTGGCCGATGAGCGCACCGCCACGCTCATCTCTCCACCATATCCATCCTCCAATTTCCGGTAGGCGTCCAGGATCTCCTGCTGCATGTCGTCAGGCAACCCGGCGGCGTAGATGATGTCACGGGCTCTTGCGCCACGGCGCGCCAGATCCACCGTGTCGTCAGCGTCAAGCCCTTCCAGCGAGGCTCTCAATGCATCCCATGAACCGCTCCGAGTCAGCAGATCGCGGTAGGCCTCGGCCGTGACGGCAAAGCCGTTGGGCACCTTGACGCCTGCGGGCGTGAGTTCCCGGTACATCTCGCCCAGCGAGGCGTTCTTTCCTCCCACCAGCGGTACATCATCGATACTCAACTCTTCGAACCAGCGGATGTATCGGGACATGGACAAGACCTCCTGAATCGTCAGTTACGCCTGCTTGTTTTCATTCTCAAACGCCTTTTCGATGATCTCATTGCAGAGGTGGACCACATGCCCGCAAAACTCCTGCAGACCGGCATTGTTGACAGTCGACGGCATCGTCTGATGAGCATCGTCAATGACTTTGTGAAGAAATTCAACATCCGCTTCGTTGAGCACATTGCCGTTATCGACCTGCTCCTTCAGCGCCATCAGTCTCGAAAGTTTTCCTTTCCTGAACTGTTCAACCACGACCAGAAGCATGCCCGCATCGCGATCAGGGGACTCACTCATACTCTCCGTGGCCTCATGGCTGTCCCGTCGATTCATTCAGAAGTTCCATGACAATAGTTTAATTTGATACGCAGTTGTCTTCAACGCATCCCCTTGTTAGGCTGTCGACTTTATTGTCTGGCATCGAGTCTCGACTCACAAATTATCTTCGGAGGAGTTATGTACATTCTTTTCAGTAGTGGCATGAAGCAGAAAGGCAAGCGTGAAAAACTGTTGTCTCTGAGACTGCCCGGTTTCCTGTCACTCTCTCTGCTGCTGTTCTCCACCACTATCGCGGCTGAGCCCTTCTGGGGAGCGAAGTCCTCCTCGCCGGCCCATACCCCCCTCGAGGATCTGAAGCCCGGCGAGTTTATCTGGGAGAGCCGGGCTGCGGCTCCCTCTGGTCCGGTCGCAATCATCGTCTCACTGCCGGAACAGCGCACCTATGTCTACCGCAACGGCGTACGCATCGGCGTATCTACGTCCAGCACCGGTAAAAAGGGGCATCGCACCCCGACCGGCGTCTTTACCATCCTGCAGAAAGACAAGCATCACCGCTCCAGTACCTACAATAATGCCCCCATGCCCTTTACCGAACGCCTGACATGGGATGGCATCGCACTGCATGCCGGCGGCCTGCCCGGCTACCCCTCCTCGCATGGCTGCATTCATCTGCCGACCGTGTTCGCCGAAGAGCTGTTCAAGATCACCAATAACGGGATGACCGTCGTCATTGCCGACGAGGCATCGGCGCCCAGGGATGTGACTCACCCTGCCATGCTGGCGCCAGTCGACAGCAAAGGTAAAGCTGTCGCTGGAGAGCGGCTGACAGGATGGAAAAAATTCAAGTGGCATCCCGAGAAGTCGACCGGTGGCCCCATCAGCATCCTCGTCAGCAGCGCTGACAAGAAGGCGCTAGTTTTCCGCAACGGTGTCGAGATCGGACTCTCCGAACTGACCATCAACAACCCCGCTCAGCCGCTCGGCACCCATGCCTACATGGCGGTAGCTGCAAAAGGTTCAGACAAGAGCGCATCCAGAGTCAAGTGGAAAGCCGTCGGCTTACCGGGTCACGCAACCGATGGCCGAATCGAGCCGGACCTGCAGGCGGCCCACCGCGTCAAGCTGCCACCAAGATTTGTCGCCGCCTTAAAGCCACTGCTGACGCCCGGAGTGACCGTGATGATTACCGATGCTCCCATCCAGCCGCAGACGACAGGCAAGCGGCTCGATGTCATCAAATCCGGTCATCATAAGGAGAGCTGATGGTAACCTCTGAATAAGTCCGCGCATGTAAGTAGAACTCTATCGCATTTCGATCGTGGTCAGAAGGCCATTCCTACGTCTGGTGCAAAATAGAGTTGTAGGAGCGGTCTTCTGACCGCGATTATACACGGGGTTATTTAGAACTTATGTTGACTGAGCACTTGAATCAGAGGAATCACTCCGTCTCCAGCAGCAGCTGCATCATCAGGCTCACCGTGTGCCAACGAGGTGCGCAGCCCGGATAGTAGCGAAAACAGACGCCGCCGTCGGCTGCAATCAGCGATTTGAGCCAATCGAGGTAGGCTCTCTCGCCCGCAGCCGGCGCTCCTGTCCAGCGCAGGAAAATCAGGCTTTCGGCAACGCCATCGACATACCCCTGTTGCCGGAATGCCGGCAGCAGGCGCTGGATCCAATCTCTGCTTCTGTTGACTGCATCCCGGTCAGCATCACAATAGTGCAGCGCCAGCAGCGCATGAGAGGTCAGGTAATACCACGGCCTGCCATTTTGATGAACGAAAGCGCCATCGGGGCCCTGCGCATTGAGCAACCTTTGCAAACCGCTATTGATCAGTTGTTGATCCGGGGATTGCGCATATTGACAGGAGAAAATCAGGGCGTTGGCCACGTCGAGAAGCCGCTCTGTCGTATGCAGACACGCCGGCAACTGCTGATCTCTTGCAGAGAGATCCACGGCTGCACCGGTACGCCGCAGAAAACCGTTGACCAGGTACAGGTCGACCAGCTCGCCGCACTGCCACCTCTGCCATTTCCACTGTTCCAACTGCCCGCTCAGGCGTGCGACCAGCTGGCGGGACTGCGGATGCCGGGTCGTGATCACATCTGTCACCAGCGGCATGCTGAACGAAGAGACCAGGTTTAGGTTTGGGTGCGACGCGGAGAGTTCCGTTGTCAACCGCTGCAGCATCCAGTGACGCACAGATGCTGTCTCTGATGCCATTGCCGGAGTGGACAGCAGGGCAAGCAGGATCCCCAGGTAGAACTTCATGCCGTCAATCAGGCACAAAGGGATTGGTGGCGCGTTCGTGTCCAATCGTTGTCTCAGGACCGTGACCGGGAATCACGGTGACATCATCCGCCAGCGGCCACAATTGCCGGCGGATCGAGTTGATCAGTTGCTGATGATTGCCACGCGGGAAATCCGTGCGCCCGATGGCGCCGCGAAACAGGACATCACCGGCAAACAGCAGCTTGTTCTGCGCATCGTGCAGCACGACATGGCCCGGCGTATGACCGGGACAGTGCAGCACATGCAAGGTCAGTTCACCAACCTCGACCGCATCTCCCTGCTGCAGCCAGCGCTCCGGGGTAAATTGGCGGGGCATCGGGAAACCGAACATCTGCGACTGCTCTTCAAGCCGCTGCAGGAGATAGGCATCATCCTGATGCGGGCCGATGACGGGAATCCCGAAATATTCGGCAATCACGGCCGTCGCGCCGACATGATCCAGGTGGCCATGCGTCAGGATGATATTGACGGGTTTCAGACGATGCTCTGCTACTGCCGAGATGATCAGCTGCTCATCGCCCCCGGGATCGATCACTGCAGTCTTGCGGGTGGCGTCACACCAGAGAAGCGAGCAGTTCTGGGCAAATGGGGTTACAGGGATTATGGTATATCCCATTGATTGAGTCTGGTTGATGCGGTATCGAGGGGTGTAGAAAATTTACAGATGGCGAAATGAAGTTGGCAGTTCACGGTAGACGGTTTGCAGGAAAAACATGGAACAATAGCTTTTTACTGCAAACTGAAGAGTGTAAACACTCTATCATTTCACCGCCAACTGTAAGCTGAAGATCGCAAACTTTCTGTTACTTACAGACCAACCAGCTCCGCGTGGACACCATCAGATTTGACGCACTCCAGGATATCGATGGACTTGACCGCATCCGGATCATATTCGACGATCATCAAATGCGGCTTGGCGTCATCGAGCCGTGCTACAACAATCCCTGTCATTTCACGCACCTTGTCGGCCAGGGACTGGCGGTGATCATGATCAATGTTTTCATCGACATGGATGATAATATCTACTAAATCAGTCATTTCGTGGCGCTCCTGATGATTGGATGGTTACTGATAATTATTGCGCAGATGTTATCTTCTCACCTCCGCTTTCTATTTTCTCGCAAGCTGTATAGTTGCTATTTATTCTCTAATTTCATTATATGGCTTTGTTTCCGTCTCTGTCTATCGCTATTGCTGGCCGAAATGAGGGATTCTTTGATTATGTCCTTGGGGTGGAAGTTTGGGGGGAGGGCAAATCAATCGCCTGTGATAATCCACTGAATTGCAACCTTTCCCCCGTAGAAAAAATTGAAATGGAGTACTGATTGGAACGCGAAGTGATTCGTTCAGAGCTGACCTAACGCAAGCATTGGAAGAATAATCTATGCTTAACACAGACAGAGGGAAGTTCTGATTAATTCCACTTTTGCCATCCCGGCGTATGCCGGGATCCCGGAAAATCAACGACATAGATTCCAGCATTCGCCGGAATAACGAATTGATCAGCTCTTGAGGTTGAAATGAACACTATGAGAGATGCTGGAATTTCACAAGACTTTGACCGCTACCGTGTTTTGTTTGAACAGGCTCCAATGTGTATCCATGAGATCGACACGGAAGGACGGCTGCTATCGATGAATCAAGCAGGCCTGAAATTAGTGGGCGTCAATGACGAAGAGCAGGTTCTGGGACAACCCTATCTGGATTTTGTCGCTCCTTCAGAGCGGAATAGAATCCAGCGTTTAATGAGCAATGCTTTTAAGGGGAAGGCCTCGGAATTTGAATTTCTTGTGGCCGTCGTGGCTCCACACAAGAGATATTTCTCCTCCTGTTTTATTCCTTGTCCCAACAGGGATGGAGAAATCACTCGACTGATTGGCTTAAGTTCGGATATCACAGTCCGCAGGGAGGAAGCAGCTGAATTGCTGCGACTCAATCTCACTTACGAAATGCTTTCCCGCTGCAACTGCGATCTGGCTCGATCTATGGACGAAGATGATCTGTTGAATGCCTTCTGCAGCAATCTGGTCGAGATTGGCGGCTATCTTTTTAGCTGGATTAACTACTCACCACCTTGCGAAGTAAATGGTGTGCGGCTAAAGGCCTATGCTGGTGAGATAGATGATGATTCCTCTCTCCCCAAGGTTACCTGGAGTGCCGACGAATGTGCGCAAAGTGCCTGTGGGCAAGCCGTCTGGAGCGGTCAACCAATGGTCCTTCACGATCTGAAGAGCGAGCCTGACTGCGTTACCTGCAAAAAGACTGCCGTGCGGCTGGGTGCGCGTTCGATGATTGCACTGCCACTCCAGGCCGAACGTCAGAGAATCGGTAGTTTATGTATCTTCTCCAGCGATTTGGATGCCTTCTGTGAAAAAGAGATTGCACTTCTCATGGAGCTTGCAGAGAATCTGGCTATTGGAATTCATACTGCTCGAAACCGGGCAGCACGCAAACAAGAAGTGCGTAGGCTCAGAGAAGATGTAGAGCAGGAGGAGCGCAAACGTATTGCAGCAATTCTGCATGATGGCGTCGGCCAATCTGTACAGGCGGTCAATCTGGGACTGAAAAAATTACGTGCTTTAGGAAACAGGGAACTGCAACAACGTGAAGTTCTGATGAACCAGCTAATCGACGAGACTGGGGCAGTCATCGTTGATCTTAGAGACGTCAGCCAGGAACTCAGGCCGTGTTGTTTGGAACGACTGGATCTGATGGATGCGATCAGCTATCACTGTAGAGAACAGAGCAAACGAACTGACGTGAGAATTCAGGCGGTAGAATATCAGGAACCTTTACGACTGGAGGAGCGAGTGAAAGCGCAGTGCTTTCTCTGTTTCCGGGAAGCTATCAACAATGCGCTCAAACATGCAGCAGCTACTCGTATTGATGTGACTCTTGAAAAACAAGAGTCTGGCTCACTTGCGTTGCGGGTAGAGGATGACGGCGTGGGATTCGATAGCGAGGAGGTATTCAGTTTGCCGACAGGCCTCGGACTCGCCATGATAAGCGAACGAGCGGAAAGCGTTGGTGGCTATGCGGAGATCCACAGCATGCCCGGCCAGGGGACATCTATAACCATCATGGTTCCCTTTGCATAAAACCTCATGAACGATCAAAAACAGGAAATATCTTCAAACTTCAATTTTAAAATTGCAGGGTCGAGTGAGAGTTAGAACAAATGACAACTACCATCATCCTCGCTGACGACCACGACATATTCCGCCAGGGGCTGGCATCCCTGTTGCATTCTGAACAGGAATTCGCGCTCCTGGAACAGGCCTGTAACGGTCAAGAGGCATGGGAACTCATCCTCGAGCTAAACCCTGACGTTGCCATTCTTGATGTTACCATGCCGGAGATGACTGGCATCGAAGTTGTCCGCAAATCGTACCAAAGCGGTTTGGACACCTCTGCTGTACTCTTGACCATGCATGATGATCCTTGCGCCCTACTCGAAGCACAGGAGGCCGGCGCTGCAGGTTACATACTAAAGGACAACTCCTTTGAGGAGCTGGTGACAGCGGTGCGAACCGTTGTTGCCGGTGGCACATTCATAACCCCCTCCCTCCGAAAAAAATTGCGTGAACTGCAATGCCACGGACATGCTCCCATACAGCTGTCAAAGCGAGAGCGGGAAGTGATAAAGCTGATAGCGCTTGGCAAAAGCAGCAAGGAGATTGCCCGTCTGCTGGGGATCAGTCCCCGTACCGTAGATACCTACCGGCAACGGTTGATGAGTAAACTTGCTCTTAATAACCTTGCCGACGTGGTGCGTTACGCAGTGCGCGCCGGGCTGGCTTCTTAAACTGCAATACCTCTCTCTGCCTGTGATCCTGTGACCCTTGTGACAGCATCACTGCTCAATCCCTCAAAGTGAACCGGCCTTCCTCGCTTTGTCAGTATCCATACGGACAAGGTCTTAGGTAAATTAGCGGATATTCGTAACCACCTGATTCAACTATATTTTATATGTGTTCCGGGCTTTTGTTTCGAGGCTCTTCGACCTATCTAGTGGATTTGTTCTGGTTGCCATCGCGTAACGGCATCAATAAACCCCGATCAAAGCCTCTTAAAAGGTCGAGGAGCCTGGATGACTCGGGTTTGCCGCATAAGTAACTATGGAGGTTGTTATATGCTCAACACATGCAAATGCAATAAAGATAAATACAGTGAACTCCCCTATAAGTGCCGTATCATATGTGTGTCCCTGATTGGTGGGTCGCTGACACTGGCGTTTATTTTTCTCATCTATTATTTGAAGTATATCTCCATTGAGGCCGCTATATGGATAGCAATAGGTGTTTTTATTATACTCGCCATCTACGAGTCTTTACTCTTCTCCTTGCTCACAAGACACATGATCAATATGATCAATGAAAAAACCGAACAGTCATAGACTCCCCATCAACATGAGGAGACATTTAAACAAACCGACTGTCGCTGGCCGGGTTATTTTCCCTTATTACAGTAATAACCTGAAGTTAAGGATAGGAAAGCCTTAAGTCATTTTTATGCCAGTGGCGGTTAACTTCAGGGAAGTTATTCCACGGGAGAAGGATTGCAAGACTGCAGGCTATTGAGTTCCTACTCCTCGATCGTCACCGGTGTGCCGGGAGGGACAAGCTCGCTCAACTCAACGATATCCCGGTTGCGCATGCGGATGCAGCCATGCGACAGCGGCCTGCCCATAGGACTGGAATCCGGGCTTCCGTGGATATAGATATAGCGTCTCAGGGTGTCGCACTCCCCTCCCCTGTTGACTCCCGGCTCTGCGCCTGTCAGCCACAGGATGCGTGTCAATATCCAGTCACGCTTTGGCTGGCCATGGGCCAGGGCATCCGAATAGATCTCGCCGGTGGCGCGACGCCCGACAAAGACTGTATTCAGGGGGCACTGCCTGCCGATAACCAGCCGCACCCGGTGCCTGCCACGGGGGGTGCAGCCGCTGTCGATCCGCTCGCCGGCGCCGTTACGCGCCGTGGAAACCAGGTATTCACGCTCAGGTTCCTTGTGATTCAGCAGTGTCAGTCTCTGACTGCTGATCGTGACGATGATTTCGCGATCGTCTGCGGATCTGGTTGTGGGGCTCTCTCTATCCATTGGATCTGCTCGAGTGCGTCGTAGTTGCCGTCGGCTGTCACCCTGTAACCCGACACCTGCTGATGACGCCAGGCAACCACCTGGTCTTCGTACCACAGTGGCACATAGGGTAGATCAGAGAGCAGCTCCCGCTGCAACTGCCGGTAGAGTGGAATCTGCTGCTCGATCTGTTGCTGTGTTTCCGCCAATTCTATCAGCGAATCCACCTGCTGTGAGCGATAGCGTCCGCGGTTGGCGCCAACGGGTGGCGTGGAGTCGCTGTGAAAAATATAGCGGAAACTGTCGGGCGTCTTGATCCCCACCCAGGTGAGACTGTAGAGTTGGAAGTTGCCGCTCTTGATATCCCCGAAAAAGGTTCCCCAGTCATAACTCTTGATCTCGACGATGATGCCGACCTCGGCAAGCTGATGCTGGATGATCGTCGCCAGTCTCAAGCGAAAGGGATCGCTGGATGTCTTGTAGCTGAGCCGGAGCGGGCGCTGGTCATCATATCCGGCCTCTGCCAGCAGTTCACGCGCACGCTGCCGGTCATGACGAATTGTGTGCAACTCCCTGTCCGCCAGCTGGTGTTCCGGCGGAAACAGCGCATTGGCCAGCCGCGCCCGGTCATGAAACACATAGTGGACAATAGCCTCACGGTCGATCGCATGCGCGATTGCCGCGCGGATGCGGTGATCCGCCGTCAGCGGGTCCTCGAGGTTGAATCCCAGGTAGCTGAAGTTGCTGCCGGCTGTGCTCATCAGCGTTATCCGGGATTGCCCGGAGAGATACTCCACCAATGATGGTGACAAGTCATTCTGCATCAGGTGGATCTCACCGCGCAGCAGCTTCAGTACACGAATCGCCGGGTCCTTGACCAGCACCAGTTCAATCTTCTGCCGGTCTCGCTTGCGCAGCAGCAGCAGGTGTGATGCATCCCTCTGCAGCAAGCGGAAACGCCCGCTGCCGACCGGCTGCAGACTGAAGTCGTGACCTGACGCGATCAGGCGCCGGGGCAGGATGCCCGTCACCAGGTAGGAGGGAAAAAAGGGATCGGGGCGCTTGAGTATGAACTCCAGCGTCATCTCGTCTACAACCCTGATCTCCCTGATTACAGACAGGGTTGAGCGATGGGGTGAGTGGTTGTCCGGATCGAGAATGGCGTGATAGGTTGCAGCGACATCATGCATGGAGAGGCTGCTGCCATCGTCAAACAGCGACCGCTCCTTGAGCTTGAAGCGATAACGGTCTATTTCAGGCCTTGTCCAGTCTGCAAGATCCGGAACCGGACTCCGCTGCCGATCGAAGCGGACCAGGCCGCGGTAGAGCAGGTGATTCACCCGTTCCGATGTAGCGTCCGTGGCATAGCGGGGATCGAAATTTTGCGGCAGGCTCTGCACACCGAAGCGGATATGGGATGGCGGTGATGAGTCGCAGCCACCCAGGATCAGCAGCAGTGACAGCAGAGCAGGCAGCCAGAAGCAAGGCACTCTATCGTATGCAATTGCGTCATCCCGGCGAAGGCCGGGATCCTGGGATTCTTCCGATGCGCAGGATTCCGGCCTTCGCCGGAATGACGGATTCTGAATTGTCACCACTTCGAATAGGGCATTTCGCGCAGCGAGACATTGTAGTAACGAAAATCATCAGAGACCTCCTCGCCCAACCAGGAGGGCCTGTCAAAATCGGTATCAATTGACGGTAGCTCAATCTCGGCAATCACCAGCCCCTGGTTTTCTCCTGAAAAGACATCGATCTCCCACTCATGGTCGCCGGCGGGAACCAGATAGCGAACCTTTTCAACAAGCGGCTGCAGTGCGACCTGCTCCAGCAGCTGTTGCGCCTCCCGCAGCGGTATCTGATACTCATACTCGAGGCGGTGAATGCCGTCATCCGAACGTTTGATATTGAGAAATGCCTTGTCATTCTCCGAGCGTACGCGCACGGAGCGTTCGAAGCCATCGCACAGGAACCCCTGCCGCATATGGATCTCTTCGCTGACCGAATCGCGCCAGCTGTCATCACGCACCAGGAATTTGAGCTCTATCTCCTGCGCCATGCTGAATCAGTGACTGAGAATCGCCCGTACCCGCTGCAGATCCGCTTGCGTGTCGACACCGGGAGGCGGGAATTCGACTGCCTCCGCGACATGGATCTTCTCTCCCATCCACAGGGCGCGCAGCTGTTCCAGCGATTCACACTGCTCCACGGGTGCAGGCTGCCAGCCGCTGTAGCGGTGGAGAAAGCCCGCGCGGTAGGCGTAGAGGCCAAGATGCCGGTAGTGCCGCAGCATCGGCGGCAATTCCCGTTTTTCCAGGGAGAAGCCGTCCCTGTACCAGGGAATTGGCGCACGGCTGAAATAGAGTGCGAAACCGTTGTGATCCATTGCCACCTTGACGGCATTGGGATCGAAGAGCTCCTGCTCACCGGTTATCACAGAACAGAGCGTGGCGATACTCGCAGCAGGGTTGGCCTGGAGATTGGCTGCCACCTGCTGCAGCAGAGCCGGCGGCATCAGGGGCTCATCACCCTGCAGATTGACGATGACGGCATCCTCCCGCCAAGCCATCCTCTCCGCGACCTCAGCCAGCCGGTCCGTGCCACTGGGATGATCATCCGCCGTCAGGCAGACATCCACGCCGGCGACATCCGCCGCAGCGGCAATACGCTCATCATCCGTTGCTACTGTGATGCTGCTGGCGCCGCTTTCAACAGCGCGCTGCACCACATGCAGCACCATCGGAAGCTTGCCGATCTGCAGCAGCGGCTTTCCGGGCAGGCGTGATGATCCATAGCGCGCCGGAATGACGATATGGAAATCGCTCACGCAGTGATCTCTTCGTCCGCAGGGAGCTGTCGCGCATCTTCGGCGATCATCCGCGGAATCCCGTCCTCTATCGGAAAAGCAAGCCTGTCGACTGGACAGATCAGTTCAGACGCTCGACTGTCACCAATCAGCCTGCCTTTACAGGCCGGACAAACAAGTATCTCGCGGAGTTCATTTTTAACTTTCATTACGTGTCAAGGTCGATTTCTCAATTTGAGTAGTGAAGTAAATTGAAGCACAAACTCCGTTGAGGGTTGTACTTTCAACAACAAAGACCAGTGCCTGGATGTCGCATAAGGTCTGCATTTTACTGCATCTTTTGCCGTCATGATAACAGGCAGCTCATCATCAAACAGGATATCGGCCGCTGCAAAGCGATGATGGTCGGGATAGCTGTGTTCCTTGATCTCGATGCCGGCATCCGTCAGCAGTCGATAAAAGCGCGCCGGGTTGCCAATACCAGAGACCGCATGAACCCGGCTGCCGCTGATAGCATCGATCGAGCGCTTCTCCCCGGTTGCCAGATTGACCAGCTGATCCGGTGCCAGATGCAAACAGTGAAAACCCTCGCTGCAGTGCTGATTGATAATCACCAGATCAACCTTGCGCAGGCGTGATACAGGCTCGCGCAGCGGACCTGCCGGAAGCAGCAGGCCATTGCCAAAGCGGCGCTCTCCATCGATGACGGCGATCTCGATATCCCTCGCCAGTGCATAATGCTGCAGGCCATCATCGGAGATGATCACATCACATGGGGAACAGCGCAGCAACTCCTGTACAGCCTCGGTACGATCCGGATCTGCACACACCGGACAGCCGCTCTCGGCAGCAATCACCACGGCCTCGTCCCCGACAATTGCAGGATCACTGTCAGAACGGACCTGTTGCGGCCAGTGGCTCGCATCTCCGCCATAGCCGCGCAGGACGACTCCCGGTTTATATCCCTGGCGGAGCAGATAGCGGCACAGCCAGATGACCAGTGGTGTTTTGCCAGTTCCACCGACGCTGATATTGCCGACGATAATGACAGGTACGGGAGCCCGGTATACCTTTTTCAGATGCAGACTGTAGGCAGCCCTGCGCAGCCGGGTGACGGCCAGAAACAGCAGTGAGAGGGGGGACAGCAACAGCGCCAGCGGATGCCAGGCTTTCCACAAATAGTCAGGTGTCTTCATGCGGACGCCTCGGCTCGGTGCGGCTACTCATCCGGCATAAGCTTGCGGCCGGGAAAGGTGATCTTGTCCAGCTTCAACTGGGCAGCCACATCCATCACTGTCATGACTGCCTGGAAGGGTGCATTTTTATCCGCGATGACCGTGACGGGAATCCCTGTTTCCCCAAGAGCAATTTCGGCAAGCGACCTTTTCAGCTGCGCAGGAGTGGAGCTGAGAAGTTCACGCCCATTGACTGCCATGACGCCGCTCGCTGTGACCTGAATGGTAATTTCAACATCTGCCTGGTCTTCGGGTTGCTCCATCTCGATCGAAGGCAGCTGAATCTTGATGCGCGCCGTCTCCTTGAAGGTGGTTGATGCCATGAAAAAGATCAGCAGCAGAAACACCACGTCGATCAGCGGCGTCAGGTTGATCCTCGGCTTTTTTCGTGGCCGTGCCCGCAGTTGCACTAATGATTGCTCCGATGTAAAACATCAACCATCTGCACCGCTTTCTGCTCCATGTCGAGCAACAGCTCATCAACCTTTGCAGCAAACAGATGATGAAACAACATCGCCGGGATAGCGACCGAGAGTCCGGCGGCCGTGGTAATCAAAGCCTGCGAGATGCCCCCGGCAAGCGCTGCGGGATTGCCCACACCGGCCGAGACGATCTCGGCAAAAACGGAGATCATGCCGAGCACGGTTCCAAGCAGGCCCAGCAGAGGGGTAATGTCGGCGATGGTGGCAAGTGCGCCCAGATACCGTTCCAGGCCATGGGTCACCTGGCGTCCCGTCTCCTCGACCGCCTCCTTCATCACCGTGCGCGGCTGATTCCGGTTCCACAACGCCGCGGCCAGTATCTGTTCCATCGGTGATTTATCGTGCAGCGAGTTGATATAGTCCGGCGTCAGGGTCGCCTGTTTATACTCCCTGTAGACATTCTGCACGACATTTTGAGGAATGACCCGCTTGCGCCGCAAGGCAATAAAACGCTCGATAATAATCGCCAGCGCAATCACGGAGCAGAGCAGTATCGGCGCCATCAGCCAGCCGCCGGCACGAACCAGTTCAAACACGAGTAAAACGCTCCCTGTCCGCCGTTAGAATTTATAGCCGAAAAGCATGCTCCAGCCGGTCAGATCATCACCGAACAGGACATTGACCCCCAGGCTGAGGCTGCTGACGGTAAAAGGCAGTTTCAGCTGCGAGGCCAGTTTTGACGGATTCGTCCGCAGGGAGAAACCTACCTCGTTGAAGTAGCTGAATCCCAGCACATCCCTGTTGGGACCGACGAAAGTGGTATTTCCAAAGTGCAGCACGCCGTCCAGCGGGTAGCCGGCCAGGGAAATGCCCAGCGGGTGGCCGATATCCGCCTTGAAGGTGATGTTGTCAGTGGAATCACCGAAGTCCTGAAAATCGCTGCTGACGTCAAAGGATGAGACATAGCTGTGGGTATAGTAAAGATCGGCCACAAGGTCGAAACCGTTGCCGATATCACCGCTGTATGACAACCCGAGAAGGCCGCTGAAGATGGTGGCGTCGAGATCCCAGTTATACACAGCACCATCCGTCAAAGGCTGGATCACACTCTGGGTGCGCCTCCCTTCGAACTCGGCATTGTTTTCAAGGGTTGCGATGCCGAAACCCAGCCCCGGGACAAAGGAAAATCCTTTCCCAAGTGGAATGCGGGCGCCGATGCCCAGATTCCCGCCCCGGGATTTCCAATCTGTATCAATGACCTCTGAACTGTCAGCAGGATCCCAGCGTTGATCCTGGTTTGCGCGCATGTAGCTGAGGCCGCCGCGCAGAATCAGCTTGCCATTCCAGCCGTCGACATCGAACTCATGCTGCAGCGGGAATTTATAGATGTCGTAGGTGGTATCACCGAGCTCCTCCTCGACATCGAATGTAGCAGCCGCAATGCCGGGCTCGGTCGCAAAAGTCAGCAGCTGCGCATATTGCGCCCCTGAAAACGGCCTTCCAAGCGCCTGCACCTGGCTTGCGGCGACCGAGAGGGCAGCGAGCAGCATCAGCCTGAGTAGGGAGTTCTGGAGATTCATCGATTCACCTGCTTCTGTTTTTATTCATCTTCTCTTCAATCACTAAAGAGTCATGCAGCGTGAGAGTATAACACTGGAAGGCCACCCAGATGGCGATATGGAGGGAAAAAGCACTGTATACTGCGCGGCAGTTTCAATGACTCACTGGAAGCCGATGAAAGAGGCGGTGAACCGATTCGATCCGCAAGCCGAATTCCATATTGACGAAGGCTGCGACATCACAGAACTCTCCAACAGCGGGGATGATGCCGAGCTCTCGATCGCAAGGGCGAGGGTGAAGCCCGGCACAAAAACACGCTGGCATCGTCTCACGACAACAGCTGAGCGCTACGTAATCCTCGAGGGCAGCGGATTCGTCGAGGTGGGAGAGCACCTGCAGCAACATGTCGGTAGCGGTGACGTGGTGCTGATTCCACCGGGATGCCGTCAACGGATCACCAACACCGGCAGCAGTGACCTGGTCTTTCTGGCCCTCTGCACGCCACGCTTTAGCGATGAGGTCTATCTGGATGCCGAGGAGTGACAGGATGTCCCCTCTCCCCGGGGAGAGGGGATATTCACCTTCCCTCCGGGAGAAGGACGGGATGAGGAGAAGAGTTTCAGGACAGGGATGTACTGCGCCTACAGCGATGCCGCGGCAAAGGTATCGCAGTGACTGACCTTGCCCCCGACCAGGCCTCGCTTGAACCAGCGCACGCGCTGTTCGGAAGAGCCATGCGTAAAGGAGTCCGGCCTTACCATGCCGGTTGAACGCCGCTGCATTGCATCATCGCCAATCGCCGAGGCGGCGTTCATCGCCTCCTCGATATCCCCCTCCTCGAGGAACTGTTTGGCCTTTTGCGTGCGATGCGCCCACACGCCGGCAAAACAGTCGGCCTGCAGTTCCAGGCGCACTGCGGCCGATTCAGCCCCTTTGCGGTCCCGTCCCACCTGCTTGTCGATCCCCAGCACATGCTGGACATGATGTCCGACTTCATGCGCCACCACATAGGCCTGGGCAAAATCGCCGGGCGCCCGAAATTTTTGCTTCATTTCACGATAAAAAGCCAGGTCGATGTAGACCTTTTGATCTGCGGGACAATAAAATGGCCCCATCGCAGCCTGCGCCGTACCGCAGCCTGACTGCACCATGCCGGTAAACATCACCAGCTTCGGTTCCGGGTAACGTGCGCCAGATTCAGTGAACACCGCATTCCAGGCGTCTTCGGTGTCGGCCAGAATTGTCTCCACCATGGCGGCAAGCTGCTGCTCCTCGGCGGTTGGCCTGTACTCTCCCTGCTCGATTGGGGTTCCACCTCCACTCAACTGATTGCCGACATTCATCACCAGCTGGGGATCCACCCCAAAATACATGGCCAGCAGCCCCAGGGCGATGACGCCAAGCCCCATCCCGCCTTTGCTCACCCTGCGTGAACCACGGCGATCCTCGACATTGGAACTTCTTCTACGATTCTGCCACTTCATTGAAATCTCCTCTGCTCAAAATGCTCTGCTGCGTCCTGGACACCGAGTATAGTGGATTCAAAGTGACTCTTCATCACATAGGGAATCGTCAGACTTTATTCGTATTTCGCTGAACCATTACAGGATATATTTGACACTGATACGCACCTGGTAGTTGCTGGAAAAGCGCTGCTCGACTTTTTGCTTGAGCAGATGCAGCTCCTCTTCCGTCAACAGATTTTCCACGGCAATGGTGACATTGACGATTTTCACCCTGTTCTGGTAATTGATTGACGCACGCTCGATAAGGACGGGTTTGTCGTTGATCATCACCTGCGCATGGACCAGCTCGTCAGTCAACCGGTAACGCTGAAGACTGTCCATATAGGAGCGATACAGGGGATAGGAGAGCACCACCATGATGACAAGAATCAGCCACATCGCTTTTTTGTTTTTGACCGTATTCGAATAGCCGAGGAACTGAAAAGTCAGAGTAGACGCAAGCGTGATACCGATCAGATTGGTAATAAACAGCAGTGAAGCGCCATAGAATATGGCCAGCTCCCCCCTCCCCAGGCCAATTCCCGCCGTCGCCAACGGTGGAACCAGTGCGACAGCGATCGCCACGCCGGCGAGGCTGCTCATCAACTCCTTGCTGGACTTTGTATAAGCCGCGGCGATGCCGGCAATGATCGCCACGCCAAGGTCAATCAGATTCGGGTGGATCCGCGCCTCGATTTCGTTGCTTAAATCAACCTGGGGGATCATCAACGTGAGCAGAAATGATGCCATCAACGCCAGTATCACACCCAGATTGATCTTGATGAACGAGCTGTTCAGCAGGTCCATATCCCCTCTCAACAACCCCATCGAAAAAGAGATGATCGGCGACATCAACGGCGCCAGCAGCATGGCGCCGATAACCACGGCGGCGCTATTGGCAAACAGGCCGAAGGTTGCCAGAATCGTGCTCAGCAGTATTAGAGTCAGATAGGTGGAACTGACTTTTGCATCGTTGCGAAGCTGCAAAAAGAGATCTTTGAAGTGCGCTTCCGAAGCAACGGAAAAAAATGGCAGGTGTTTGCTGAAGTATTTGACCCGCTCTGTCTCATCCGGCAGATAATCAACCCTGATCGACTCCTTGTCTGCTGAAATCCTCGGGTTGATCTCCCAAAACGCTTCCGGGGCATTGAGGCGCAGACCATTTTCAATCAGCCTGAACTGCAATGGGAATTCCACGCTGTTCAGACCATCAAGCAGCACCTTCGGCGCATCACCCGAGAAACTCTCCATGTTCAAGGCAATGGTCTCGCTTTTGATATTGGAGACCGCGTGCGGCAGGATTTTACGTTTGTTGAGGTTGAGCAGCAATGAAAACAGAAATTTGAAATATTCGACGACGGAGTAGGGAGATATGATCATCAGGGATATCTGCTGGGAGCGCATCGAGCTGTCGTAATGCAGCGCCTGTGCAAGCCGGTTAACGGGATTCTGGTTGACCAGAAACACACCGCTGGCTACCGACTTGATGACCTTTTCCCTACCTGTTTCAAGGTCAAGCTTGTCCAGCCGCAAACGAAAAAACTCCTTTACCCCGAGGACCAGGTTTTTCATCGAGGCGATGAAAGAGGCACTGTTATTCCAGGTTTCAAGCAGTGGTATCGTGCCGATGACAGCCCTGAACTGCACCAGCTGACCGTTGCATTCGGTCAGGTTGACTTCATGCGCGTCATCACGGAGTGACACTTCGATATTGTCACTGTATTTCGCAGACAGTTTATAGGCTTGCCTGAGCATTTTTTGCGATGGCAACGGCAAAAATGCCAGTGAGCAGGGTGTTCCCTGGACGCCGCTGCGATAGGCGAAGGTAAACAGCTGGTGAACCAGCTCCATACTGCCTGACAGAAGCAGATGGGTGGAAAAGGCCAGATAGTGACTGGCTTCACTGAGAAAGGTCTCTTTTTCAACCGCCTGAATCTCGACTCCGAATGTATTCTCTTCGACTTTATCGATGTAATCGGCGGCCTGTTCATCGTAGATCAACACTGCCTTTTGCATATAGTTCATAGAGTACTATCCGACGTGTTAGTGCAGGAGTGAACAGGCCCGGACAAGATTTTGATCCATGGACGGCTTCGAAAGTATAAGGCAGACAAGTCTGGAATGCCTACAGGAGATCCTGTTGCGGGAGCAGCTATCTGAAAGCACTCACGATCAGCATGATGATTGCAGCCAGTTCCAGCAAGGCGACAACCTGCCAGAAGGCAACCGGGTTGCGCTCCAGCAGTGGCTGCGTCGCCTTCTGCAGCAGCCGTTGATTGGGCTTCGACAGGTCGGTGACGAACTCCGACAGTAGCGTGTAGCGTTTTTGAGGCAGTGGCTGCACAGCTTTTTCAAGCGCTGCATCGATCCACTCCGGAACCAGCGGGTTGTGCTGCCTGGCCGGGGTATAGAGAAAGCGTTTTCTGGCAGCGCGCTCGACGCTAATCTCTCCATAGGGGAGCTTCCCGGTCAGCATCTCGTAGGCGATGACGCCCAGCGAGTAGATGTCCGAGCGATTGCCGCCCTGCTCTCCTCTGAAAAATTCCGGCGCCGAGTAGTTGGCGGTGCCGAGTATATGCACATGTTCGACTGGCGTCTTGATCTCCGCAAGACCGGCGATGCGCGTCGAACCGAAATCGATGATCCTCAGGGTGTTGTTGTTGTCGATCAGGATGTTGTCCGGCTTGAGGTCCTGATGATACATCTCCATGCGATGCATGGCGCGCAGCCCCCTGGCAATCTGGTCGATGGTGGCGCGCACCTGCGCGATGCCGGGTCGCGGATTGTCCGCCATCCACTGCTTCAGCGTCTGTCCCTCGATATATTCGACCACGGTGTAGAGAAACGTCCGTTGGCGATCTTCATTGCACACCTTGATCAGGTGCGGTGAGTTGAGGCGTTTGGCGACCCACTCCTCGTGCAAAAACAGCTCCAGGTAATTTGGATCATCCTCGAAATTGACCGAGGGGGTTTTCAGCACCACCTTGCGCGGCCCGGATGCCCGTGTATCCTCGGCAAGATACACCTGGCTGCGGCTTGAAGCATTCAATTCGCGAAGAATCTTATAGCCGTCGATGATGTGACCGGCATTGAGATCCGGCGGAAACGGCAGGCGGGTCAGCTGCGCATAGTATTCGTTCTTGTCGGCATCAGCCAGTGAGTCGATCCTGACGACCTGACAGGTGATGTTGTCCCTGCTGTGCGCCTGTTTCGCAGTCTCGACAATCGCTTCAGCCGCCTGCTGCGGATCCTGCATATGGATTTCGAATAGTGACGACAGTTCACTGTCCGCAACGAAATCATGCACCCCGTCTGTCGTCAGCAGGTAGAGATCACCGCTACGCACCGGTGTCGAGCGATAATCGATGTCCAGGTTGACATCGATGCCCAGCGCGCGGGAGAGGTACTCCCTGTCGTTATTGATCCAGATGCGGTGATCACGGGTCAACTGCTCCAGTTCGCCCTCGCGCAGGCGGTAGATGCGGCTGTCGCCGATATGAAACAGGTGGGCGGTTTGCGACTTCAGCACCAGGGCGCTGAAGGTGGTCACCATCCCCTTGGCATGCTCATAGCGCTGCTGCCCCTGGCTGTAGAGCCAGCGATTGAGCGCCGTCATCACCTTGCTGACAGCGTGCTTGACCGACCAGGAGTCCGGGGTGCCGTAGTAGTCATCGAGGAACATGCGCACGCTCAACTGGCTGGCTTCCCTGCCGCCGTCGCTACCGCTGACGCCATCGGCAATCGCAATCGCGATCCCCTTGCTGACCAACAGGCTGTCCTCAGGAATAAATGCACTGTGAAAATCCTCGTTGTGCGGCTTGATGCCGGCATCCGAGCATTGCCCCAGCGTCACGGCAAGATGACTACCCATTTCCATCTAAAACCTAACACCTAACACTTAAAACCTCCCTCAACTCACATCAATCATCTGTACTGTACCATCCGGCAGCGTCTCCACCATCTGCCCTTGCGGCTCTTCGAGAAACAGCAGGATGAAAAAGAGCACGACCATGGCCGTTGCGCCGATGACCAGGAAGAACATCTGCGTCTCGACAAAGGAGTTGACCGTCAGAAAAACCACGCCGCCGACATTGCCGTAGGCACCCGCCATACCGGCAATCTGCCCTGTCATGCGGCGCTGAATCAGCGGCACCATGGCATAGACGGCGCCCGAACCCGCCTTGGAGAAGATGCCGCCGAGAATGGTTGCGCCAACGACCAGCCACACAGGCCAGCCGGAGTCGACGCGGCTCAACAGCAGGAAGCTCAGCGCGATGCCGATAAAGACGATGATCAGGGTCCGCCGTCTTCCAATTCTATCGCTGAACATGCCGCCAGCCGGCCGCGCCACCAGGTTGATGACCGGGTAGATGCCGGCCAGGACGCCCGCCCAGACCTTGTCGAGGCCAAACATATCGACATAGAACAGAGCCAGCATCGACACCACCGCCAGCTCGGTACCGAAGGTGACCAGGTAGGCCAGGTCGAGGATGGCCACCTGCTTGAATTTATAGCGCTGCATCTGCGGCACGGGCTCTTTCAGGACATGCGCGTTGACATGCCAGATTTTCCACACCTGGACCAGGTAGACGACAATCAGCGTCAGGTAGATGGCATAGCTGGCGACATCGCTCAGCAGCCCCATCTTTGCCGGTGACAGCTTCCACGTCAGAACGCCGAGCGCCAGGAACATCGGGATGTTCATCAACATATAGAGAATCAGGTCGCCGCCGCTGGTCACTTCCATGGCGCCCATCTTCTTCGGCTTGAAGTAGGTCGACCCCTTCGGCGTATTGCGTGCGCGCCAGTAAAAGAGGACGCCAAAGGCGATCGACAGCAGGCCGGTGCCGATAATCGCATAACGCCAGCCATCGTCGCCGCCGACATTGGCCGCGACGAATGGCAGCAGCATGGCCGCACCTGCGGAGCCGAAGTTTCCCCAACCGCCGTAGATGCCCTGGGCGATGCCGGTCTGGCGGGCCGGAAACCACTCGGAGATCATGCGGATGCCGACGACAAAGCCGGCGCCGACGAAACCCGAGAGAAAGCGCAGCAGCGCCAGTTGCTGGTAATCCTGCGCCAGGGCGAAGAGGATGCTGATGGCACCGCCGAGGATCAGAATTCCTGTATATAGGATGCGCGGCCCGTAGCGGTCGACCAGCATGCCAACCAGGATACGCGCCGGTATCGTGATCGCAACGTTGAGAATCAGCAGCACCTTGACCTGCTGGTCGTTCAACGCCAGCGCTTCACGAATGAAGGGCATCAGCGGCGCATGCGCAAACCACACCATGAAGCTGACAAAAAATGCCATCCAGGTGAGGTGCAGGGTGCGGATCTTGCCCTGATTGAAATCGAAGAGGTTGAGTCTGTCGCTTGCCATGTTGCTGCTCCGGATGATGATCTTCCGCTAAGAACAGCAATAACCATACCAACGTTGACTACACACCCCTCGCCCCGACCCTCTCCCCAGGGAAGAGGGGGGATTTTGGCCAGATCCCGGGGTGCAATCGGGACGGGGAATCCCCTCTGAATACAACAACCCGTAGATGACGCGCCCACAATGTCCTGCTTCGCTGCCGGCACGCACTTTTATGGTGCAAGAAGAGGGACTGGGAGCAACCATCAGCTACGATCTATGGTTGGCACATAATCTGCAGTCAGATACCACTGATGAACAGCACCTCTACTCATTACCAGCTGGCGCTGGTGCTGGGAAACAGCACCCATGTTCCCGACTTTGTCGATGACATCCGCGCCGGTGGCTACACGATCGCCGCCGAATTCAACACCGGTGAGGCGCTCTATCCCCGCATCTGCAGCGTGAAAGCTGACGCCGTTGTCATCATTGCCGACCTGGCGGATGGCAAAATGCTGCTGGAGACTGAACAGATTTCAAGCAGCTGTCCGATGCCGATCATTGTCTTTACCCGCGACGACAGCAGCGACCTGATCGATATCGCCGTCAAGGTCGGGATATCAGCCTATGTCGTCGACGGGATGGACTCCCGTCGCCTCAAGCCGGTACTGCAGGTCGCGATCTCCCGCTTCAGGGAGAACCAGCGCGTGCTGGAGAAGTTGTCACGTGCAGAGTCGGCACTGGAGGAACGCAAGCAGATCGAACGCGCCAAGGGAATCATCATGAAGTTTCGCAACTGCAACGAGGATGAAGCCTACCAGTTGCTGCGCAAACTGGCGATGGACCGTGGCAAACGCATGGCCGAGGTTGCCGAGCAGATTATCTCTGCATCCACAGTACTCTGATCCTCAAAACCCGACTTCTGAATACATACCTGATGCGCTGAGGAATGCATCCTGTGCATCGACTTGCCCCATCTGGAACATGGATGCCTGATCTTGCACCGTTGTGAGGCGGAATCCAGAACAATCATTAGAATATTTGAATATTGACAAACTTGAAGTTTCAATAAATATTTTATTTATTCTATTTATCATTGACTTGGCAATATTACAGCGGATGCTGGCACAGCAGTTGCTAACATCAAAACAAGCAAACAGAGGACCAATGGCGGTCATCTGATTTTCTGCCGGCACTGTGAGCCGGCAAGCGGACAAAGGCGTCCAGACGACAGGGGTACTCCCCCCTGCGCGTCTGGACGCTTTTTTTTTGGAATTTTTACTTTCAATGAAATATCTGGAGAGATAGATGAAAAGCGTAACAGTTGGAATCCCGAGAAGGCGATTCCTCAAAAAACTCAGCATAACAGCCTGTACCACATTACTGCTGGGCGCTGGGCTTACCACTTCAATAGCCATCGCCGCTGTCGGCGAGCCCGAAAAAGAGGAGCTCAGGTTCGGCTTCATCAAGCTGACCGACATGGCGCCTCTCGCCGTCGCCTACGAGAACGGCTATTTTGAAGATGAGGGACTCTATGTCACGCTCGAGGCCCAGGCCAACTGGAAGGTGCTGCTCGACGGCGTCATCGACGGCCAGCTCGACGGCGCCCACATGCTGGCCGGCCAGCCGCTCGCCGCCACCATCGGTTTCGGCACCAAGGCCGACATCATCACCCCCTTCTCGATGGATCTGAACGGCAACGCGATCACCGTCTCCAACACCATCTGGGAGAAGATGAAAAAGCACATTCCGATGGGCGACGACGGCAAACCTGTGCATCCCATCAAGGCAGACGCACTGAAGCCTGTCGTCCAGGAGTACCAGGATGCCGGCAAACCCTTCAACATGGGCATGGTCTTCCCGGTCTCGACGCATAACTACGAGCTGCGTTACTGGCTGGCCGCCGGCGGCATCCACCCGGGTTTCTATGCCCCGGACAAGGGCGACATCACCGGCCAGATCAAGGCCGAAGCCCTGCTCTCGGTCACCCCGCCGCCGCAGATGCCGGCCACCCTCGAGGCGGGAACCATCTACGGCTACTGTGTCGGCGAACCCTGGAACCAGCAGGCAGTGTTCAAGGGCATCGGCGTGCCGGTCATTACCGACTACGAGATCTGGAAGGACAACCCGGAGAAGGTCTTCGGCATCACCAAATCCTTCGCCGAGAAGAACCCCAACACCACGGTGCGTATCGTCAAGGCGCTGCTGCGTGCCGCCAAGTGGCTCGATGAAGATAACAACGCCAACCGCATGGCTGCCGTCAAGCTGTTGGCAAAACCTGAATATGTCGGCGCCGACAAGGATGTCATCGCCAACTCGATGACGGGTACTTTCGAGTATGAGAAGGGCGACAAGCGCGAAGTGCCGGATTTCAACGTTTTCTTCCGCTACTTCGCCACCTATCCCTACTACTCAGACGCCGTCTGGTACCTGACGCAGATGCGCCGCTGGGGACAGATTGCCGGGGAGAAGCCCGACTCCTGGTACATGGATGTCGCCAAAAAAGTCTATCGCACCGACATCTACCGCCAGGCGGCCGAAGAGCTGATCGCCGAGGGCAGGATGAAGGCCGGAGAGTTCCCGGAATTTGACAACGAGAGCGGTTTCCGTGAACCCCACAACAACTTCATCGACGGCGTTACCTACGACGGCAGCAAACCCAACGACTATCTGCAGCAGTTCCCGATCGGACTGAAGGGGGCTGACAAACCCTGAGTCTGAATGTTTCGTCATTGCGAGGAGCGCAGCAACGAAGCAATCTCCACCATATCGACAGATAGGAACGGATTGCTTCACCTACAGGGATGTAGGTGTGGGGCGTGAGCAGGATAGCGGAAGCTTCGCTGCGCTCGCAATAACCATGACCCCTTATTCCGATAACGATCCCATCAGCATAGCTGGAAGACAACATGAACATCATCACATCAATCGCCATGCCATTCGATCCCCTGTTCAGATTCGTCAAGGGTGAGATGAAGCCGCAGCAGCTCAGGGAACTTGCCAAAGGAATTGTCAGTCCGATGCTGGGCATACTCGCCTTTCTGATCTTCTGGGGTGTTGCAGCCTCGCAGATCGACACCTCGCTGGGAAAATTTCCCGGTCCGGCCGAGACCTGGAAGCAGAGCGTCAACCTGGTCGATGAGTTCCAGGAGTCGCGTGACAAGGAGGCCGCATTCTATAAGCGCCAGCAGAAGCGCAACGCCGCCAAGTTGGAGAAGAATCCGGACGCGGTGGTCAAGATACGCAAATACACCGGCAAACCGACATTTGTCGACCAGATCGGCACCAGCATCGTGACTGTCATGAGCGGCTTCATCCTCGCCTCGCTGATCGCCATACCCGCCGGCATCCTGATCGGCCTGAGCCCAGGCCTGCATACGGCCTTCAACCCGTTGATACAGATCTTCAAGCCGGTCTCGCCGTTGGCGTGGCTGCCGCTGGTTACCATGGTGGTGAGCGCCGTCTACATCAGCGATGATCCGCTCTTCTCCAAATCCTACCTGACCTCGATGCTGACAGTGCTGCTCTGCTGCCTGTGGCCAACGCTGATCAACACCGCCGTCGGCGTCGCCAGCATCGACTCTGACCTGATCAATGTCAGCAAGGTGCTGCGCCTCAACTGGTGGACACATATCAGGAAGGTGGTGATCCCCTCCTCCATCCCGATGATGTTCACCGGCCTGCGTCTGTCGCTGGGCATCGCCTGGATGGTGCTGATCGCCGCGGAGATGCTGGCGCAGAACCCCGGTCTTGGCAAGTTCGTGTGGGACGAGTTCCAGAACGGCAGCTCCAACTCGCTGGGGCGCATCATGGTCGCGGTGCTGGTGATCGGTTTCATCGGCTTCATCCTGGACCGCATGATGCTCTCGTTGCAAAGAACCTTCTCGTGGGACAAAGCAGCGATCACACGTTAATGGAACAGCGATTGAACTCCATTAATAATTATCATTTTAACAATATATTACGAGGCTTTTTTAATGTTTTTTCACCATCATTTGATCCTGAGTGAAGTCGCCATCGACTTTCCGACGCCTGACGGCCCGTTCAGGGCGCTCGACAACATCAACCTGAAAATCGACAAGGGCGAATACATTTCGCTGATCGGCCACTCCGGCTGCGGCAAGTCGACCGTCCTGAATATTGTCGCCGGCCTCTACCAGGCGACCGAGGGGGGCGTACTGCTGGACGAGAAAGAGGTCAACGAACCCGGGCCCGAACGTGCGGTCGTATTTCAGAACCACTCCCTGCTGCCCTGGATGACCTCCTACGAAAACGTCGAGCTGGCCGTCAAGCCGCTCTTCAGGGGGAAGTCCAGGCGCGAGATGAAGGAGTGGATCGAGCATAACCTGGAACTGGTGCACATGGACCACGCCATGCACAAGCGTCCCGGTGAGATCTCCGGGGGGATGAAACAGCGCGTCGGCATCGCCAGGGCGCTCTCGATGCAGCCGAAAGTGTTGTTGATGGATGAACCTTTCGGCGCCCTGGATGCGCTGACGCGCGCCCACTTGCAGGATTCACTGATGGAGATCCACGCGGAGCTGGGCAACACCGTCATCATGATCACCCATGATGTCGATGAGGCGGTGCTGCTCTCCGACCGCATCGTCATGATGACCAACGGACCGGCCGCAACCATTGGCGAGATCTTGAACATCGACCTGCCGCGACCGAGAGACCGCGTCTCCATGTCGGAGTCCGAGGAGTACAACCACTACCGTCACGAAGTGCTGCAATTCCTCTACGACAAGCAGCGCAATCCTGCTGACAATAAAAGAGAGGCCGCCAGTGAAGCCAAAGAGGTCGAACTCTCCCTTGTCGGCAGTGAAGACGCTGCATAATCTTATCAACCCACCCCTTCCTCCTGCAAAAAGTGTTGCCGGCAGAGGCGCGCAGGGCTGTTTTTCGGCTCTCCAGCAGTCATTCTCAAACGGTGCTTGCGGGAAAGATTGCCGCTTCACGATGAGTAGCAGTGGCGAATAGTGGTTGTATTCCTGCTGTGCAGACGTACAATTATCGTCTGGAAAGAGACCACGCCCGGCAACAATCCATCCAAATCCCCTGCTTCTGAGAAGCAATCCCGCTGCCGGGCCGACAGCAGCTCTTTGGTATTGTTCGTACAGAGAGAACAGATGCAGAGAATCCCGCCCATCAAGCCCATTTCCGTGGAATCCGCGGACCCCACTATTCGGCAGCAGGCGTAGTCAAGCGTGAATCGTTCCGGTCTCCTGATCACGCTGCTGATGGGCGGGTTGACAGTATTGCTGTGGAGCCTTGTCAACCAGCCCGATATCGAGCCCCCCTGGCCCTCTGAAATCGATGGCTTCTGCTTTTCTCCCGGAAAGAGCGAGGTAGCGCCAGGCGGTGACAACTATCCCGAAATCGAGGAGATCATCGACGACCTCCATCTGCTGTCTGGCGACGCCCATGCCATTCGCACCTACTCCGTGGCATCCACCCTGGCGGAGATTCCCCGCCTTGCCGCGACCTTCGATCTCAATGTAGCGCTGGGCGCCTGGATCAGCGACGACGAAGCGGCCAATGCTGACGAGATCGAGAGACTGATCCAGGTCTACCAGGAGAACCATCAATCGATTATACGGGTGATCGTCGGCAACGAGGCCCTGCTGCGCGGTGATCGCTCCGTCGAAGAGATGATCGACTATCTGCGTCAGGTGAAGCGTGATGTCTGGGCACCGGTCAGCCTGGCGGAACCCTGGCATGTGTGGCTGGAGCACCCCCAACTGGCGGAGCATGTCGACTACCTGGCGGTGCACCTGCTGCCGTACTGGGAGGGGATTCCGCTCGACAGCGCTGTTGATTATGTGGTGCAGCGTTACAACGAGCTGCAGGAGGCATTCCCGGGGAAAGAGATCGTCATCGCGGAGGTCGGCTGGCCAAGCTATGGCCGTACCCGCCAGGGCGCCGTTGCAAGCCATTCGAACCAGGCGGCTTTCCTGCGCCGCTTTCTCGAAGCCGCGGAGATCCATGGCTACACCTACTACATCATGGAGGCTTTTGACCAGCTCTGGAAGAGCTCCCTGGAGGGAGAGGCCGGCAGTCACTGGGGAGTCTACGACACGGCACGCGAACCCAAGTTCGAGCTCAAGAATGCTCTTGTGAGGATTCCCGAGTGGCGGGGATTGTCAGCCATTGCCATTGCGCTTGCCATCGTCCTGCTGGCGCTGCTGTTCCGTGACAGCAGCGGCTTGAAACCACACGGCCGCGGCTTCCTGGCGCTGGTTGCCTTTGCGATCACGACTTTCGCCGTGTGGATGGTCTACAACTTCTCCCAGCAATACATGACGCCCGCTACCCTGGCGGTGGGAGTGCTGCTGCTGCTGTTTGCACTTGGCGTGATTGTCGTGCTGGTGGCCGAGGCGCACGAATGGGCCGAGGCCCTGTGGCTGAAGGCGCCGCGCCGTTCACTGCCGACACCGGAGATGCAGGACGATGAACTGCCGATGGTCTCGATTCACGTCCCTGCCTACAACGAGCCGCCACAGATGCTTATCCGGACGCTTGACGCACTGGCAGCGCTCGATTACCCACGCTTCGAAGTGCTGGTTATCGACAACAACACGCGCGATGCTGGCGTGTGGCAGCCGGTGCAGGCGCATTGTGAAACACTGGGAGAGCGTTTTCGTTTTTACCATGTGGAGCCGCTGGCGGGCTTCAAGGCAGGCGCCTTGAACTACGCGCTGCAGCGCACGGCGGCAGATGCAGAGGTCGTCGCTGTCATCGACAGCGACTACCAGGTCAGACCCGAGTGGCTGCGCTCACTGGTTCCCCACTTCAGCTCGCCCGAGATGGCTATCGTGCAAGCGCCGCAGGATTACAGGGACGGGGATGAGAATGCCTTCAAGGCAATGTGTCTTGCCGAGTACCGGGGGTTTTTCCATATTGGCATGGTCACGCGGAATGAACGCAATGCCATCATCCAGCACGGCACCATGACGCTGGTGCGCAGGTCGGTGCTCGACGAGGTCGGTGGTTGGGCCGAGTGGTGCATTACCGAGGATGCCGAGCTGGGGCTGCGCATTTTTGAACAGGGCCACGCCTCCATCTATGCGCCGCGATGCTATGGCAAGGGATTGATGCCCGACACCTTCATGGACTTCAAGAAGCAACGCTTTCGCTGGGCCTACGGCGCCGTACTGATCATGCGCGAACACCTTGCAGCGTTGCTGGGGCTGAAGAAGAGCATGCTCAGCAGAGGACAGCGCTATCACTTTATCGCCGGCTGGCTGCCCTGGCTGGCCGACGGTCTCAACCTGATCTTCAACTTTGCGGCGCTCGGGTGGTCGATTGCGATGGTGTGGTATCCGCAGCATGTGGCGCCGCCGCACATGATCTTCATGGTACTGCCGCTGGCGCTGTTTATCTTCAAGATCATGAAGATGTTTTTTCTCTATCGCCGCGGTATCGGCGCCACGCTGAGACAGAGCATCGCTGCAGGCATTGCCGGCCTGTCACTGTCGCATAGCATCGCCAGGGCGATGCTGGCGGGTTTCATAACCCGCAAGATCGGTTTTTTCCGCACTCCAAAACGGGCATCCAGCAACGCCATGCTGCGCGCCATGCTCGATGCCCGCGAAGAGCTGCTGTTTCTGACTGCACTGCTGCTCGCAGCTGTGGTGGTGATGATCAAGCATGATAGCGCCATGCTCGATGTCCGGCTGTGGGCGACGGTACTGTGCGTTCAGAGCGTGACATACATGGCTTCGGTGCTGGTCTCCCTGGTCAGCGGCATGCCATGGCTTCCGGCGAAGCTGGTTGGCGCCATGGACGACATGAACCGCAATTGACGCCGGCAGTGCATCCAGCACCTTGCTGGAGCTTCTGCGAACAGATATCGATAGCGGCAGTGCCGCCGGCACTGCGATTTATTCCCTTCCCCCGAACCCCCATCCCTTCGATTCAGTCAGGGATATTTCCATGGGATCATCTGCTTCACCCTGGGCGAAGACTGTACTGGTGGCCATTGAAAAGATCCCGGGCAAGGGTTGTTACAGATTTATACCATGCTGCCGTTGCGCGGCAGGCGCTGCTCTCTCCGGAGGCAATGTCGCCGCTGCCCTGAAGCCGGCACAGCGTCGGTTCTCCCCCGTCGTCGATGAAGTAGAGCCCTGGCAGCGGCCTCAGCGGTACGCCGTTCGGTGATGCGCTGAGGCGCATCATCGATGGCTGCTCAGAGCCCAGCATCTCGAGGATCACTCGCGGCAGTTCGAAGACAGGCACATCGCCGGGACGCTGTACGCCGTTGCGGCCATCGATGATGACCAGGGGCGTAGCGGTCAGGGTAGCGAACATGCCGGCGTCGAATTTGGAGCGGTTGTCAGCCAACAGGCCGCTCTGGGTAAAGCCGTCGAAATTGGGGCCAAGGAAAGGGAGATGGTCGCCAAGCAGAAGGATCAGCGCTTCAGGGTCCTGTGCGCGCAACTGTTTGAGGAAGGCCATCAATTCGCGCGATTTGTAGTAGATGGTGTTGGCGTAATCCTGCACCATCTTGCTGTCAGCCTCAATGACGGCCGGGCGCTGCGCGTTCAGCGGGTAGTCGAGATGGCCGAAGAATGTCAGCATATAGTTGAACACTGGCTGGTCGCCTTTCGCCTGGCCGGCGATCTTCTCCATCACCTGGCGGTACATCGAGCTGTCACTGAGAAACTCCCTGTTCATGTCATCAGCTGCAAAGTCATTGATCGACCAGTAGGTCTCGAAGCCGACGCGTTGATAGGCGTTGACCCGGTTCCAGAATGCGGCGACGTTCGGATGGGAGGCAATGGTGCTGTATCCCGCATCGCGCAGCAGACGGGGCAGGCAGGGAACATCCTTGCGCAGGCCGCTTTCAAAGAAAACCGAATCCTCTGTCACCGGAAACCCGCACAGCAGTTCGAACTCGGTGTTGGCCGTATAGCCGCCGAAAACAGGAGCAAGCGCCTGCGACCCCCCGGCCTCTCGCCACAGTGCCCGAAAGCCGGGATCCAGCGGGTCAGCGGAGAGGTTGGCGGCGTTCAACCTGGCAGGATCCCAGAAGGACTCCAAGACAATGATATGCACGTTGCGTGCTGCAGCCGGTGAGGTTTGCAGCGTGTAAGGCGCTGCTCCATGACCGGAGTGCTGCAACGCGGCGAGCGCCGCTTCAACCTCCTCCGCTGCGGGAGGGTTTTTCGCTCGCGCGAGATAACGGGCCGTCTCCTGGGTGAAGTGCAGCAGCAGCCCGCGATCCTCGAAGTTGCCGCGCTGGTTCCACACGATGTTTCCAAACCAGCCGTCCATGGCCTGCACCACGGTCACCGGGGCGAGTGCCAGGGTGGCCGCCGAGAGGCTGACACCGCCCAGAATCATCCAGGTGTGAAAGCGCTTCCAGGCAGTCATTATCAGCAGCAGCGCGAGGGGAATCACGACGATGGCGATGACAGCAACCAGCTGCCACCCGTCCAGCAGCAGGAACAGGTTGCGTACAGCCAGAAAATCATCCGGCATGATCGGGCCGCCGAGTACGACAATCTTGCCCGCATTGCTGAGATGCAGCACCGTCATCAACACCGCGATGGTGGGAAGATACCAGCTGAGATTGCGGGTGATGCCAAAAAGTGCGGCGCCGAGCAGCAGGTTTGCAAGCAGGTCACGAACGACTGCATTGTCATGCAGCGAGACGTTGAACAGCTGCGTGGTGACGACCTGCAGCAGGCCGTACCACAGCAGCACAAAGCCCATCGCGGCTGTCCATCCGATCATTGAGGATTGAGAAAGTGTTGCTCTTGGCATGAAAAATTGAGGAGTCAGAATCGTCCGCAGCAGGAATACAGCGCAGCGAGATTTTTGAGAGTGGTCAAATTTTATACAGGTTACCCCAATAGCAAGCGGTGAGACAAGGAGATTTTATTCCTGTGTATCGTCATTAATGAGACAACAGCCGCCTTCACTGCACCATAGAGGTGCATTGCGTCTTGAAATCTGAGAACTCTCTCGCGTTTGCCCTTGTCACGGCTCGACTCTTTTCATTGGCACGTTTATTGCTCAATGCGAATATCAACAGCTATTCAACGATTCACTTTTACAAAGATATATCCTGGAGTCTGTTCCATGAAAGAGAACCTGGTCCTTATCGGCAACGGCATGGCCGGTGTACGCACCCTCGAAGAGGTGCTCAAACTCGAACCCGAGAAATACAACATCACGGTGTTCGGCGAGGAGCCTTACGGCAACTACAACCGCATCATGCTCTCTCCGGTGCTGGCCTCGGAGAAGACCATCGACGAGATCATGCTCAATGACGAGCAGTGGTACAGCGACAACGCCATCACCCTGCACAAGGGTATCAAGGTGACCGGGATCAATCGCGCCAGGCGCGAGGTCATCGGCGAGGATGGCACAACGGCTCCCTATGACCGTCTGATTATTGCCACCGGCTCCGTTCCCTTCATGCTGCCGATTCCAGGTGCCGATAAATATGGCGTCATTGGTTTTCGCGATATCGGCGATGTCGACACCATGCTGGAAGCCTCGGAGCATTACAAAAAAGCCGTGGTCATCGGCGGCGGGTTGCTCGGGCTCGAAGCGGCTAACGGTCTGATGAAACAGGGCATGGATGTCACCATCGTACACCTGATGGACCGCCTGATGGAGCGCCAGCTCGACAAGCCTGCCGCCAGGATGCTGCAGAAATCCCTCGAGTCGCGCGGCATGAAATTCCTGATGGAGCATGCCAGCGAAGAGATCCTCGGCGATGACCGCGTCACCGGCCTGCGCTTCAAGGATGGCGCCGAGATCGAGGCCGACCTGCTTGTGATGGCGGTCGGCATCAAGCCGAATTTCACCCTGGCGCAGGAAGCCGGCCTGCACTGTGAACGCGGCATCGTCGTCAATGACACGATGCAGACCTTCGATCCGCGCATCTACGCCGTCGGCGAGTGCGTGCAGCACCGTGGCACCGCCTACGGCCTGGTGGCGCCGCTGTTCGAGCAGGCGAAGGTTGCCGCCAACCACCTCGCCGAGCATGGCATCGGCCGCTATGAGGGCACCGTCACCTCAACCAAGCTAAAAGTGACAGGCATCGAACTCTTCTCGGCCGGCGACTTCAGCGGCGACGAACATACCGAGGAGATGGTGTTCCAGGATATCGCCGGCGGCAGCTACAAGAAGCTGGTGGTGCGCGACAACAAAATCATCGGCGCGGTGCTCTATGGCGACACCATCGACGGCACCTGGTATTTCCAGATGATGAAGGACGGCACCGACATCTCCGATTTTCGCAACACCGTACTCTTTGGCCAGCATCACCTGGGAGACTCCGGACATGGCGACGAGACCCGTGTCGCTGCCATGGACGACTGCGCCGAGATCTGCGGCTGCAACGGCGTCTGCAAGGGCGACATCGTCAACGCCATCACCGATAAAAAACTCTTCACGCTGGATGATGTCCGCGCCCACACCAAGGCGTCGGCCTCCTGCGGCTCCTGCACCGGACTGGTCGAATCGCTGCTGGCCACCACGCTTGGCGGTGACTACGAGGATGCGCCCAGCAGGAAGCCGATGTGCGGCTGCACCGACTATACACATGACGAAGTGCGCAGCGGCATGATCGAGCACCAACTGAAGACGATACCTGCCGTACGCGACTTCTTCGAGTGGAAGACGCCGGACGGCTGTCCTGCATGCCGCAACGCGCTGAACTACTACCTGCTGTGCGCCTGGCCGGAGGAGTACGAGGATGACGGCCAGTCACGCTTTATCAATGAGCGCGCCCACGGCAACATCCAGAAAGATGGCTCCTACTCCGTGGTGCCGCGCATGTTCGGCGGCCTCTGCACGCCGTCGGAGCTGCGCGCCATCGCCGATGTCGCCGAAAAATACGAGGTACCGGAGATGAAGGTGACCGGCGGCCAGCGCATCGACATGTTCGGCGTGCAGAAGGAGAATCTTCCCGCCATGTGGAAGGATCTCAGCGAGGCCGGTTTTGTCTCGGGACACGCCTATGGCAAGGCGATGCGCACCTGCAAGACCTGTGTCGGAGACACCTGGTGCCGCATGGGCACACAGGACTCGACAGGGCTGGGCGTCAAGCTCGAAGAGCTCACCTGGGGTTCCTGGATGCCGCACAAGTACAAGCTGGCAGTCTCCGGCTGCCCGCGTAACTGCGCCGAGGCAACCATCAAGGATTTCGGCGTGGTGTGCGTCGACTCCGGCTACGAACTGCATGTCGGCGGCAATGGCGGCATCAAGGTCAGGGTCACAGACTTCCTCACCAAGGTCGAGACCGAAGAGGAGGTGCTGGAGTATTGCGGCGCCTTCTCCCAGCTCTATCGTGAGGACGCCCACTACCTGGAACGTACCGCACCCTGGGTCGAACGCGTCGGCCTGAAGAAGATCAAGGAGGCGATCGTTGATGATGAAGAGAACCGCAAGGCGCTGCATGCGCGATTCCTGATCTCGCAGAAGCCCGCACAGATTGATCCCTGGAAGGCGCATGCCGAGGGCAGGAATGCACATGAGTTTGCACCGATCAGAATCGCCTGAATCGCGGTCAGAAGACCGCTCCTACATCTCCTCCGACATCTTCTGTAGGAGTGGTCTTCTGACCGCGATGAGATACTACGCATTTAGCTGACAACAGAGAGAGCAAGACAATGCCCGACTGGATTGAAATTACACGACTCGACGAAATACCCGTGCTCGGCGCACGTGTCATCAAGAGCGATGGTGATGATATCGCCATCTTCCGCACCGGCGACGACCGCGTCTTCGCCGTCAGGGACGCCTGTCCGCACAAGCAGGGGCCGCTGTCGCAGGGCATCGTGCACGGCGCCTCGGTCACCTGTCCGCTGCACAACTGGAAGATCGACCTTGCCAGCGGCGAGGCCATGGGCGCCGATGAAGGCTGCACCAATGTCTTTGAGACAAAAATCAAAGACAACATGATCTACTTGCGCATGCCGGCAGGTTGATCACTGAGGTACGAGTCACGCTAGTAATCCGTGAGTAGCCAACATCGTTACAAATGCATCAATTTGCAATCATAACTTTCGCAAAGACGCAGAGACGCAAAGGGTCTTTCTTGGCGTGCTTTGCGTCTCAGCGAGAAATTTAGAAGGCAATCATGACACCTCAGTCTGAGGCTTGGTCTCGCCAGACACAACACAGGTAACCAGCATGCTGTTTGGACGCAGTAAAAAAAATCCGGTGAAAATTGCCGACAAGGGCGTTGTCGAGTGGAAATACACCACCTGCGGCTACTGCTCGACCGGCTGCTCGATCGAGGTCGGACTCGATGGCGACGGCAAACCTGTCTCATCCCGCGGTGTCGGCGGGGCGGATGTCAATCGCGGCAAGCTGTGCGTCAAGGGGATCTTTGAACACGAGATCTTCACCGCGGACGGACGCGGCGACAAACCGCTGCTGCGCAAGCATCTCCATGAAGGCTACCAGCAGGTCGGGTGGGATCATGCACTCGACACCATGGCCGAAGAGATCCTCCACATCCAGAAAACCCATGGCCGCGACGCCTTCGCCATCGTCTCCACGGGGCAACTGCTGACCGAGGAGTTCTACACCCTCGGCAAGCTGGCGCGCGGCTGCATCGGCACCAACAACTACGACGGCAACACCACGCTGTGCATGGCCTCCGCAGTCTCCGGCTACAAGCGTTCCTTCGGTTCCGACGGCCCACCGGGGAACTACGAGGACTTCGAACACACCGACTGCCTGATCGCCTGGGGATCCAATCTTCCGGAGCAGCATCCGATCATCTACTGGCGCGTCAAAGAGGCCCAGGAGAAGCGCGATTTCCCGCTGATCGTGGTGGATCCACGCGTCACCATGCTGGCGCAGAATGCCGACATGCACCTGGCAATCACTCCCGGCACCGACGTGGTGCTGCAGAATGCGCTGATGCACGTCATCCTGGAAGAGGGTCTGGAGGATCGCGACTACATCGCCGCCAACTGTTCAGATTATGAGCTGTTGGAGAGGGAGGTGCAGAAGTACGACCCTGTGACCGCCTCGAAGATCTGCGGCATCGATGAAGACACCATCCGCAACGTCGCCAGGCTCTACGCCAAGGCCGATGCCGCGATGAGCATCTGGACCATGGGCATCAACCAGAGCACCCACGGCTCGGACGGCGTGGTCGGCATCAACAACCTCAACCTGGTGACCGGCAACATCGGCAAGCCAGGCGGCACCAGCCTCTCCATCACCGGACAGTGCAACGCCATGGGAACCCGCGAGTGGTCCTCCTGCTCAGGCCTGCCCGGCTACCGCGTACTGGAGAAGCCGGAGGAGCGTGAAGAGATCGCCGAATTCTGGGGCATTGATGCCGAGTTCTTTCCCAAGCAGCGCGGCCTGACCGAAACCGATATCTTTCCGGCCATCGAAACCGGGCAGATCAAGGGGTTGTGGCTGATCGCAACCAACCCGATGACCTCGATGGCCAACACCGCGCGTATCCGCAAGACCCTGGAGAAGCTCGACTTCCTGGTGGTGCAGGACTCCTATGCCGACGTGGAGACCACGCAGTACGCACACCTTTACCTGCCGGCGGCCACCTGGGCGGAGAAGGAGGGAGTCTTCACCAACACCGAACGGCGCGTCAATATCGTGCGCAAGGTCGCCGAGGCGCCCGGAGAGTCGCAGTCCGACCTGTGGATCTTCAATGAGGTGGCCAAACGCTTCGAAAACGGCAAAAAAATCAACTTCCCCGAAGAGCCGTCCGCGGTTTTCGACGAGATGCGCGAACTCTCCAGAGGCCGGCTGGTCGACATCTCCGGCATGTCGCATGACAAGATCGAGTCGCAGCGCGGCATCCAGTGGCCCTATACCAGCCAACAGGCGGACAAGGGTGAAGCGCCGCCTTCCGGCGGCAAGCGCCTCTACACCGAGGCGGGTACATTCCGCTATGCCGACGGCAGGGCCAAACTGATTCCGCTGCCGTTCATCGACAACAACGAAGTCCCGGACGACGATTTTCCACTGTGGCTCAACACCGGCAGGCTGGTGGAGCATTTTCATACCCGCACCAAGACCGGCAAGGTGGGCAACAACAACAAGTTCAGCCCGATCCCGTTCATGGAGATCAACCCCGATGCCGCGGAAGAGCTGGGCATCGTACACGGGGAATACGTGCGCTGCGTATCACGCCGCGGCGACGCCGTCGTCATGGCAATGTGCACCCAGCGTGTGCCGCGCAACATGGTATTCATCCCCTTTCATTTCCACGACTGTGTCAACCGCCTGACACTGGGGCTGTTGGATCCACACTCCCGTCAGCCGGCTTTCAAGCAGTCCGCGGTGCGTGTCGAATGTATCGAAGATCAGGATGCCGCGGCACAGATGAGCATGGAGATGCGGGAGTTTTGAAGATGTTCAAGGTAAGAAGCGACGAGCCTGAATACGCCTTCTTGCGGGACAGGGAGAGCAAAGCCCGCAACCGCTACGGCACAAGTATCGAAACCGTGGCCGTAGATGACGTGCGGCGGGACAAGAGTCTCGCTATCAACAATGACGCAGGCATCGGCGACAACCCCAATCGCTACAAGCAGCACGGCTTTTTCCTGAATGCTGACAACTGCATCGGCTGCCACGCCTGCGAGGCGGCCTGCAGCGAGAAGAATGACAACCCGGCGCACATCGCGTTTCGCTCCGTGGGTTTCGTCGAAGGCGGCGCCTACCCCGCCTATCAGCGTCTCAACATCTCCATGGCATGCAACCATTGCGACAACCCCGTCTGCCTGAAAGGATGCCCGACCCGCGCCTACACCAAGTTTGCCGAGTATGGCGCGGTGCTACAGGATCCTGATATCTGCTTCGGCTGCGGCTACTGCACCTGGGTGTGCCCCTACAACGCACCGCAGCTCGACCCCGTCAAGGGGCAGGTCACCAAGTGCAACATGTGCGTCGACCGCCTCGAGGTCGGCCTCAAACCTGCCTGCGTCTCCGCCTGCCTCGGCAATGCACTCGACTTCGGCGTCATCGAAAATATTCCCCGGGGCCGCACCCAGGCAAAGACCGAGATTCCCGGTTTTCCACGCACCGACATCACCCATCCCAATATCCGCTTCCAGCAGACCCGCTCGACGCACCGGGAGATGACTCGCACCGACTCGACGCCTCTGAAATATCACCGTGACGACAAGGCCGGCAAATTCAAGCCGGCGGTTGATGAGAAGCGTGGCCGGGAGCGCTACTGGAACTGGGGTATCCTGCTGCGTTCGCATGAGAACGCACATGCCATCTTCACCCTCCTCGCCCAGGCTGTCATGGGCGCCTTTGTGCTGCTGACAGCCGGTTCACTCTTCAACATCTTCCCCCTGCAGCAGATCGGGAAGAGCGCCGCCAACCTGCCGCTGCTGGGGGTTATGGTGCTGCTGATGGGATTCGGACTCTTCAAGTTGAATATGCACCTCGGCAAGCCGCACCGCTTCTACCGCGGCTTCTACAATCTGCGCCATTCTCCCGTAAGCCGCGAGATCGCCGGCGTGTCGCTCTTTTTCGGCAGCCTGGCAGGCTTTGCGCTGTTCTCGCTGTTTGACGGTCGGATACCACAACTGCTGCTGATTGTGTTCAGCGTTACCGGTGTTCTCGGTGCGGCACTCGGCTCCTGGTACATGTACAGACTCTACCGTATCCCCGCCCGCCCCTTCTGGGATCACTCGCAGACGGCTACGGCTTTCTATGGCTCCATGCTCACCCTTGGCAGCCTGTTGATCGGGGTGGTCGCTACGGCCATCAATGGTGTTGATAGTGCGCTGCTGCAGCTGCTTGCTGTCGTTGGCGCCGCGGGAGTCGTGGTGGAGAGCAGCGGCCACTGGCTCCATGCGCGCGACCTGAAGCAGGCCGGTAATGAAGGCGCAGCCGCCCACTATGAGCAGACGACCACCTTCGGCAAGACCTACTTTTTGCGCAACACGCTGCTGGCGGTCAACCTGCTGCTGCTGATCACGCTGGCAACTACCGCTGCATCCATACCCGGACTGACAGCAGCCGCACTGCTGCCGGCAGCGCTGCTGTTGGTGGCCTATACGAGCCGCATTCTCTTCTATGCAGTGGTGATCCCGACGACCATGCCCGGCGCATTCTTCTGGAAGAACAGGGGCTTCGTCGAGCATGCGCGTGAAACAGGCCTGGCGGAGATGACGCAGATGGGCGTGGTCTATGAAGGGCATCACAGGTTCCGCCTCGATGAACTGCTGCAGACGCTGCGTGAAACCAGTTTCAAGGAAAAACGCGCCCAGTTTGCCCGCATCTTTACAGGGTAGCTCGATGAAACAACGCCTCGAAAAGCTGCGTGACTACCTGCTCCACGACCTGATCGAGCGTGATACGGCCGTGCGTCTGGCGCTGCTGTCCGCCCTTGCAGGAGAGCATCTGCTGCTGATCGGCGCGCCTGGCACGGCAAAAAGCATCCTCGCCCGCCGCCTGCACCTGGTTTTCCAGCAGGGCGACTACTTCGAGCGCCTGCTGACACGCTTTTCCGTGCCTGAAGAGCTGTTCGGCCCGCTCTCGATCAGGGCGCTGGAGAACGACCGCTATGAACGGCTCACGCAGGGCTATCTGCCTTCCGCCAATATCGCTTTTATCGACGAAATCTTCAAGGCCAACAGCGCCATTTTGAATGCACTGCTGAGCATACTGAATGAACGCGAATTTGATAACGGCGACCAGCGCATCAAGCTGCCGCTGATTGCAGTCATCGGCGCCAGCAACGAGCTGCCGGACAATCCCGAACTGGATGCGCTCTACGACCGTTTTCTATGCCGCTGCAAGGTCTCTGCTGTATCGGCGGATGCCTTTCCACAACTGCTGACGTTGAGTGATTCCGAACTGCAGCCGCTGTCTGAAGACGAACGCCTGGGAATTGAGACAGTCAGAGAGATACAGCAGCAGGCGCGAGGGGTCATACTTCCAGAGGATGTCATTCTGCTGCTTGACTCCCTGCGCCGCTATCTGCAGCAGAACAATCTCTACGTTTCGGACAGGCGCTGGCGCAAGATCATCAAGCTGATGCAGGTCTCTGCCGTCACCAATGAGCGTGACAGCGTCTCGATCTGGGACTGCTGGCTGCTGCAGCACTGCCTGTGGGATGAGCCCCGGCATCGCATGCTGATCGCTGACTGGTACCAGTCGCACATGGGGATCGGCAGCGGCTTTAACCACGAGCGGCTGGAGAAGCTGGTGCAGACCTGGGAGACCACGCTGCAGAGTGAGTCCAGCAGCACCATCCAGAGCAGGGATGCTGCTGGCAAACCGCTCTTTCTCGATGCGGAAGGCCAGCCTACTACGCTCGGCGAGAGCAGTGAAACGGCCTTCCGCGGTGGTGATCCCCTCTACCTGGCGCCGCCGGATGAAGATGACCGCAGCAACAAAGGGAGTGGTTACACCCGTGATGAACTGCTTGAGAATTTTTTTGATGACATCTACCAGCAGTGTCACATCAACGGCCAGTGGCAACATGTCAATGCCTACACCGGCAAGGCAGCCAACCACCTGGTGCATCAACACCAAAACAGACCGATGATGGAAGTTGCCCGTCATGCTGAAGTCTTTATCAACGGACGCGCCCGGGAGACGCAGGCGATACTCGATGATATCGACATCCTCAAAGGTAAGTTGCAGCAGCAACTGCTCTCTCTTGAACAGAGCATCGCCGAACACTTGTGGATTCCCGCCGGGTTCAGTGAAAATGCAGCGCAAAGCCTGTCGCAGTCGATTGATGCCGCCGCGGATCTCGCCGCAAGAATGGAGCTGGTCACGACAGCCTACGCCGGGCTCCCGCGAGAGTAGCCGGAATGCACAGCCTGCATGCGCTGGATCAGAAATTCGCGATCCTCGACGATTTGCCCGAGTCGCTCTACCCACTGGTCATCACCCACTCGCACGGCGAACTGCATCAACGTGCAGCCGGCGTGTTGCTGTGGCGCAAGTCCCTCCTTGGCGGTGAACTTCCTGACGAAGCGCGATTAAGATGGCCCGAGAAGCAGATCTGTCGAACGATCCTGATGCGCCTGGAAGTGCTGGATATCGTTCAATATTGCCACCAGCAGGAGGAGTTGACCGACGCGGTGCTGGAGAGCATTCTCGAGGGAATCAGCAGCGCGGAGGAATTCTCCCGCAAGACGGCAGGCATCGACAGCTTTGATGACAAGCTGGCGCAGAGGCAGAAGATCCGCGAGCGGGATGCGGAATTTGAAGATCAGGAGGGCTTGTCGGATCATGTGGATGCCTCCTCCGGGTCATCAGATGATGCCGCTGAAAGCGAGGCTGGCAATGAGGGGCCGCCCCATTTCGATCACGCTTTCGATCCCGGAGACTCACCGCTACCGCAGAGTGGCCTGGAGAGAGAGATCGAACAAGCTGCTGCTGAAGCCCGTCCATTACAACAACGTGCTGACAGCAGCGCGCTTCAGGATGAAGCGGAAGCCAGCGGGGAGTCGCAACTGGCATCAGCAGGCGCTGCCTTTCAGCACCCTGATATGGGAAAGACGCAGCAGCTCGCCGTCACTGCAGAACACGCTGCCGACGCTATCGAGAAGCAGTGGCGGGAACTTGCCGGGAGCTGGCATGAACTCGCCGAACTCTTTGATGAACTCGGAGGATTTCTCGGCCGCGGTTGGGATCTGACCCGGGGCGTCCTCGCCTCCGGCGGCTGGCGTGACATCATCCACTACCGCAGGCTCATCAGGCAGCTCCCCTGGCTGCAGCAGCTGGTTGCCATGCTGGGGCGTCTGCGTGAGATGAGCGGAAGCGGGGAGGAGCAGTCAGTCACCGAACAGATTATGACTCCCATGAAGCGCAAGATCGAGGTCGAAGAGGAGGTGGCGACACCGCATGCAGTCAACGAGACCGGCGGCATCATACGCAGTGATGACATTGCCCGCATGCTGCCTGTTGAGCTGGCGATGCTGGGACACCCCCGTCTGAATACCCTGTGGCATGCCAAACGCGCTGAAAAAACCCTGATGACCTATCAGCTGCAGGGTGTCCTCTCGGAGCATGCACCGCAGGAGCGGGAGATCACAGAGGAGCGGCAACAGGAGCAGCAGAAATCCGTAGAAGGCCATGGCCCCGTCATCGTCTGCCTCGACACCTCCGGCTCGATGGCGGGCGAAGCGGAACTGGTCGCCAAGGCGCTGGTGCTCGAAGCGCTACGCATCGCTTATGAGGAGCAGAGGCCATGTTACGTCTACAGTTTCAGCGGTCCGGAGCAGATACTTCAGCATGACCTGGATCTGAGCCGTGGAGGCATCGACAGACTGCTGCAATTTCTGCAGCAGTCATTTCATGGCGGCACCGATATCACGTGGCCGCTGCTG
>JBDLII010000001.1:0-48781 GCA_039714995.1 Pseudomonadota bacterium | reverse complement strand
GCTGCTCCTGCTGTTGGTACAGAGAGAGGTAACTCGCGGCGCTCTGGGTCCAGCTGAAGTCCTGCTGCATGCCGGTGCGTACGATCTGCTTCCAGCAGTAGTCGTTCTGGTAGCAGCCAATCGCGCGCTCGATCGCGTGCTGCAGGGCGTCGGCAGTGGGCTCATGGAAGACATAACCGGTCGCTTTTTTGTGTGCAAATGTTTCGTCGTTGGTGTCGACAACGGTATCTGCCAGCCCGCCTGTGTGGTGAACGATTGGCGGTGTTCCATAACGCAGGCTATAGAGCTGGTTGAGGCCGCAGGGCTCGAAGCGTGACGGCATCAGGAAAAAGTCGGCCCCGGCTTCTATGCGGTGTGCAAGCTCCTCGGAATAGCCGAGATAGAGCAGCACTTGTTCCGGGTAGCGGCGGGCAAGCGCCGTAAAGGCGTATTCATAGGCGTCCTGTCCGGAGCCGAGAATGATGAAGCTGGCATCGCTTGTTTCGATGATACGCGGGATGACCTCGGCGACCAGGTCTATCCCCTTCTGCTCTACCAGGCGTCCAATGAGGCCGAACAGGGGGGCATGCAGGCGCTCATCCGTCGCTTCGAGGCCCATCTCGGTCAGCAGCGCGGCCTTGTTGTCGCATTTTCCCTTGAAGGTTCTCCAATTGACGGCATAGTGCGAGGGTAGATAGGGGTCGCTTTTCGGATTCCAGGCATCCTGGTCGACACCGTTGAGAATGCCGCTCAACTTGTAGTCGATCGCGTGCAGCACACCCTCGAAGCCGTAGCCGAACTGCGGTGTCAGAATCTCCCGGGCATAGGTCGGGCTGACTGTCGTGACCTGGTCGGCATAGATGAGGCCTGCCTTCAGCATGGAAAAATTTCCGTGGAACTCCAGGCCTTCGGCGCTCCACCAGTATTCGGGAAGCCCCAGGTTGATGTAATCCTGGTAAGAGAAGATGCCGCCATAGGCGAGGTTGTGGATGGTGAAGACGGATCTCGGCGCATCCTCCTGGTGCTTCAGCAGGGCGGGGATCAATCCCGTCTGCCAGTCGTGCGTATGGACGACATCGGGCCGCCAGTCGATATCAGGTTGCGAGCAGGAGATGGCAGCGACAGCGCGTGAAAACACGGCATAGCGCTCGGCATTATCCGGCCAGTCGTAACCATCCGGGTGCAGATAGGGATTTCCCGGGCGGCCAAAGAGCTCCGGACAGTCAACCAGGTAGAGTGGCGTCCCCAGCGATGTATCCCTGCTTTCGAGAATGCGTACAGAGTGCGTGCGCCCGTCGCCGGTGACATCCATCCAGGCGATGATGCGTGATTCCGGCGCCTTCTCGAGAACAGAGCGGTAAGCCGGCAGAATGACCCGCACATCTGCGCCTGCTTCCTTGAGGGTGCGCGGCAGGCTGTAGATGACATCACCAAGCCCGCCTGTTTTCACCAGCGGATAGGCTTCGCTGGCAGCGAATAGAATTTTCATGGTCTCTCTGCGATGTGTTGACGGAAAAGGAGTGCTTCGCTGCGCCCTGCGCAAATGAATCAACTAAACCGCATATGATAGCGCAACTGACAGAAATCCAGAACCTTCTTAGCTCTTGCCAACAGCTCCCTTGCCGATCCCTTCATAGGCAAGGACCTCGAAGGTGCTTTCAGGGTGCTGCTGCTTCAGTGAGTCGGCGATGTGCTGCGCCAGGTTTTCAACCGTCGAGTCGGTGTCGATGTCATAGCAGCGGCTGGCGGGTAACTGCAGTGCGAAATCTCCCTGGGATGCCAGGTAGCGATAGAGGTGCCGGCCTCCCTCTCGATTGACCAGGTCCTCGCTGTTGCCAATATAGATATCCCGCCATTTTTCCGCCCAGAGTGTCTCGAGCCGATGGCTGCGGTGACCGTCACGCCGGATTTCGATTCTCGAGCGATGTCCGTGGGCTATACGTTGACAATTCCCCTGGTGATGCTTCAGGCCATGGCTGTAGTGGTAGCAGGGACCTTCAATCTGCTCGGGAGAGAGGCTGATCTTCAGGTGGGAGACATTTGCAGGCATCTCTTTTGACAGCGAGGCCGTGATTGCAGCTGCAACGCTCTCCGGCGTGACGCTGTCAGCCGGCAGCAGGCAGAGCGCCGACGCCGGAGAGTGATGCTCAATGCAGGCCTGGGGGGTGCCGTAATCAAATCGCAGCGTGCAGTGCTCTTGCTGCTGATTGATGGTCACAGCAGATGCCTTCACGGGAACAATCAGCTTGTGGTCGAATTCAAGATCGACCAGTGTTTTGACCTGGCGTTTGACGGCGGCGAAATCAAGCACCATCCCCTGTTGATCGAGATCGCCGGTCAGGGTGATATCGAGACTCCAGCTCTCGCCAAGCAGTCCTCTGGCGTGGTGCAGATAGGAGAAATCCAGGACGGTCAGGCCCTTGACAAACAGCGTGGTCAAGATTTATCGCCTCTTTTGTGACGCGCACGGATTCTGGGTTGATAGGCGGAGACCTGCTGCATGATCAGGGAGAAGGGGAGTCGCTCCAGGCTGCCGAAGCGTTCGACTGCGCGGCTGACAAGCGCGTTGACATTCTCTATCCTGGCCGGGATGGGGTGATCCGGATTGAGCGCAACATGCAGGCCCCTTAAGCCGCCAACCTGGATACGGATCGCCTTGCCGTGCGGCAACAGTTTTTTTTGCTCACTGGATGTCGCCCGCAGGGCAAAACGCGCCTGGCTGCGCAGCACTTCAAGCAGTTGCAGGCACTGCCGCTGCCCGGCATCCGAATTGCAATGGACGCCTTCACGCTCGGCGATGCAGAACTTCTCTGCTTCACTGCATTGGCACTGCAGTGTCAGCACGGCTTTTTCAAATGCGCAGAACCGCTCATTGACCTCATGGTAGGTTTCACGAAAAGCATCCTGGTCCATGACAGTCAGGTTTCGGAGTGCTTGTTCTTGAAGCGGTGGATCAGCCGGCGGTCGCGTTTGCCGGGGCGTCCGGACGATCGGGTCGGGGAAGCGGCGCGCAACAGACGCTGCTGTTCAATCACCGCTTCACGGCGGGAGATGCTCCCGGCATCCTCCGTGTAGAGGTTTCTCGCTTCGGCTGCAGGTCGGCGCTGTTTGGGAATTCCGACCACTTCGATGTTCCATTCCAGGGCGCCTTTGTGGATGCGCAGATGGGAGCCCGGCTTGACCTCCTTGCCGGGTTTGGTGCGTTGGCCATGCAGATGGACCTTGCCGCCGTTGATCGCTTCGCAAGCCAGGGAGCGGGTCTTGAAAAAACGCGCGGCCCACAGCCATTTGTCGAGGCGCATCGAAGGGGGGGCATCAGGTGACTGCATCTTCCTCGATTTCATCACCAAGACCGAGCAGGTCGTTCAGTTTGCCGTCTATCTCCAGCGCGGCCATATCGTCGAAGCCGCCGACGTGAATATCATCGATAAAGATCTGGGGGACAGTTCTCCGCTGACTGCGTTCAACCATTTCAGACATTTTCGAGTGGTCCAGGTCGATCCGAATCTCCTCAAATTCAACACCTTTACGGGTCAACAGATCCTTGGCGCGTACGCAGTAGGGACAGAAAGCGGTATTGTATATGACGACTTTGGGCATGCTTGCACCTGATGGACTATCTTGATTGCGGCCATCCTAACAGTGCGCCAAAGCAGCGTCTACAATTTGCTGCTTTTCTCCGCACGAACTGAGGCATGGGAGTCATTTTGAGATATACTGAAGTTGAACCGGAATGAATTCAAATCAAGAGGAGATTCGAGATGTTTTTACGCGATAAGAAAAGTAATGACCTTGTAGAGATCACTGATGTGAGTGCGCTGTTTGATCCGGGCAAGAGTGACGTCTCAGGCCGTTTTCATGCCGGCGAGGAGATGCAGGACGTCGTTGCCTTCAGCAAGGCTGATCTTGCTTTTCCGTCAGGTGAATCCCTGCCGCGCTGCTGGGTAGACGCCCACTATCGGGATTAAGGCCGTTTGTCAGAATTCTCAAGCTCTTGGATTACCCCTCTGCGCATGATCGTGGTGGGAACACCGCTACTGCAACAATGTTTTGATCCATGTGTAGGAGTGGTCTTCTGACCACGATTGAAAAGCGCATGCATTCTGCCCTCATGCATGGACTTATCGAGAAGTGATTCCTGCTTGCTGAAAGTTGTTGATTTTTTTGACAAAGGGCGGCTTCAGGGTTAGTATTGCGCGTTTATGTCATCGCGCCTCCCAAAACTGGTTGATCCGTGGCGGCTCTCCGAGCAGGAGCTTTCCTATACAGGAGTCGTAGAACTCGCTGATTTCCCCCGTCTTGCTGGTTCGCTTGTACGTCGGGAGGGTGTGGTCAGCTATGATCTGCGCTTCTTTCGTGACAGGCTGGGGCGTCCCCTTGTTGCGGGAAATGTGGCGGCCACATTATGGCTGACCTGCCAGCGCTGCCTGGATGATGTCTCGATTCCTGTTGATTCAGGCTTCCGGCTTGTCGTGGTTCAGGGGCTGGATGAAGCCGCGGCGCTGAGTGAGGAGTTTGAACCCTTGCTGGTGGATGAGGCGTCTATCAATCCTCGGGACCTGCTTGAAGAGGAGCTGCTGCTCTCCCTGCCTGTGGTTGCCAGGCACGAAGCCTGTCATGCCTGGCAGAGTGATGACGAACCAAACGCTGCGGAATCGCGGGAGCATCCCTTCCAGGTTCTGCAGAAGCTGAAACATTGAGTTTAACCCTCGCAGGAGAGGAAAATGGCTGTACAGAAAAGTCGGAAAACCCCATCGAAACGCGGTATGCGCCGCTCGCATGATTCGCTGAAAAATGAAACCCTGTCCGTCGACCAGACATCAGGCGAAACCCATCTGCGTCATCATGTGACTGCTGACGGCTTCTATCGTGGCCGCAAGGTCATCGACAGATGATTGATCTTGGCGTGATCCTCGCGTGATGCTCATTTAATGCCTGAACCCGTACGTATTGCCCTGGATGCAATGGGGGGAGATCATGGCGTCTCCGTCATTGTTCCTGCCGCCTGTGCCTATGTGGCCACAGATCCTGGTGTGGAGCTGATCCTTGTTGGCCTCGAAGATGCGATTCGCGAGCAGCAGCCACAACTTCCAGAGCGGGTCAGTATCCACCCTGCATCCCAGGTCGTGGAGATGAGTGACCTGCCTTCCCAGGCGCTGCGCAAGAAAAAGGATTCGTCGATGCGGGTTGCGATAGACCTGGTCAAACAGGGAGAGGCTGATGCATGCGTCAGCGCAGGCAACACCGGCGCTCTGATGGCGACAGCGCGTTTTGTGTTGAAAATGCTCCCCTATGTTGATCGTCCGGCCATCATTACGGCGTTGCCCAACATCTCGACCCAGACCTGGGTGCTGGACCTGGGCGCCAATGTAGATTCCAGCGAACACCACCTCTACCAGTTTGCAGTCATGGGATCGGAGCAGGTGGCGGCGCTGAGCGGCATAGCCAAACCCAGGGTGGGACTGCTCAATATCGGTGAAGAGGAGATCAAGGGAAACGAGCAGGTCAAAAAAGCCAACGAGCTGTTGAACCGGAGTGATCTCAACTATGTCGGTTATGTCGAGGGCGACAATATCTTTGATGGCTCCGTAGATGTCGTCGTTGCCGATGGTTTTGTCGGCAATATCGCACTGAAAAGCTCTGAAGGCGTGGCAAGAATGATTCGTCACTTCCTGAAGCAGAGTTTCAAGCGCAACCTGTTGTCGAAAATCACGGCGCTGCTTGCCGTCCCCGTTATCAAGTGTTTTGCCGAAAGGATTGATCCGCGCCGCTATAATGGCGCCACGCTGTTGGGACTCAACGGCATCGTGATCAAGAGCCATGGCGGCGCCGATGAACTCTCTTTCCAGAATGCCATCGGCATTGCCAAAAAAGCGGTGCATACCAATATCCCCTCGCGGATTGCAGCACAGGTCGAAAGTCATCTTGAAGGGATCAAAGAGGTATGACATACGCCCGCATTGCCGGAACCGGCGGTTATCTGCCGGAAAAGGTGCTGACCAACCACGATCTGGAGAAGATGATCGACACCTCGGATCAATGGATCCGGGAGCGCACCGGCATCATCAAACGCCATCTTGCCGCCAAGGGAGAGACGACCTGTGATCTGGCGGAGAAGGCAGCGCGTCGCGCCATCGATGCGTCAGGACGCACGTTCGACGAGATCGATCTGATTATCGTTGCGACCACCACCCCCGATAAGATATTCCCCTCCACCGCCTGTCTGCTGCAGAACCGGCTCGATATCCATGGCTGCGCGGCGTTCGATGTGCAGGCGGTATGTACGGGTTTTGTCTATGCGCTGGGTGTGGCCGACAAGTTCATCCGTACCGGCGCCGCCAGTTGTGCGCTGGTTGTCGGCGCCGAAACACTCTCGCGCATCGTCGACTGGACAGACCGGGGAACGGCCATCCTGTTTGGCGACGGCGCCGGCGCCGTGGTCCTCGAAGCATCCGAAGAGACGGGAATACTCTCCACGCATCTGCATGCTGACGGTGCTTATGAAAAGCTGCTGCATGTTCCAGGCGGCATCTCCAACGGACTCCCTGACCTGACCATGGATATGCGCGGCAACGAGGTGTTTCGCATGGCGGTCAATACCCTCGGACGCATTGCCGATGAAACCCTGGCGGCGAATGATCTGCAAAAATCCGATCTGGACTGGCTGGTTCCCCACCAGGCGAATATCCGCATCATCCAGGCGACGGCAAAAAAGCTGGATCTGAATATGGGCCATGTGGTTGTCACCGTCGATGAGCAGGGCAACACCTCGGCCGCGTCGGTGCCGCTGGCCCTGGACACCGCCGTGCGCGACGGGCGCATCAAGCGGGGCGAGACCCTGTTGCTGGAGGCGTTTGGCGGTGGCTTTACCTGGGGTTCGGCGCTGCTGAACTACTGATGGAGGAGTAGGCTTTATGTCTCACCGCATTGCTTTTATCTTTCCCGGCCAGGGTTCGCAATCCGTGGGTATGCTCAACGCCCTGGCGGAGAGTCATGCCGTCGTGCAGCAGACCTTTGAAGAGGCGTCGGATGCCCTTGCAGTCGACCTGTGGGATCTCGCCAGCGAGGGACCCGCGGAGGAGCTGAACCAGACATTCAACACCCAGCCCGCAATGCTGGCCGCCGGTGTGGCGGTATGGCGCCTGTGGCAGCAGCTGCAGGGAGAGACGCCGTTGATGATGGCGGGCCACAGCCTGGGCGAGTACACCGCGCTGGTATGCGCCGGAGCCGTGGCTTTTGGCGATGCTGTTGCACTGGTGGCGGAACGCGGCCGCCTGATGCAGCAGGCGGTCGCTCCCGGGGAGGGCGCCATGGCGGCGATTCTGGGTCTCGATGACGAGCAGGTGCGCTCGCTTTGCACCGAGGCGGCTGACGGCGATGTGGTCGAGGCGGTCAACTTTAACTCTCCAGGACAGGTAGTGATTGCCGGCTCTGCGGATGCTGTCGAGCGCGCCATGGAGCTGGCAAAAACAGCCGGGGCAAAACGTGCGATTCCTCTGCCGGTCAGCGTGCCGTCCCATTGTGCGCTGATGAAGCCGGCGGCGGAGAAGCTGCAGGCAAGACTTGCCGAAATCGCCATCGAGGCGCCGCGTATTGCAGTGATTCATAATGTCTCGGTGACCACAGAGAGCGATGCGGATGTGATCCGCCAACGTCTGGTCGAGCAGCTCTATTCGCCGGTCCGCTGGGCTGAGACCGTGCAGCAGATGAAAGCTGGCGGCATCGAATTATTGGTGGAGGCCGGGCCAGGCAAGGTACTGACCGGACTGGCGCGGCGCATCGATCGCAAGCTGAATGCCGTGGCGCTGTTTGAACCACAGGGTTTTGATGATTTACTGGAGTCGATCAATGGCTGAACAACGAATTGCATTGGTAACAGGCGCGAGCCGCGGCATCGGGCAGGCAATTGCCGAAGCGCTGGGAGCCGCCGGCTGCCTGGTCGTCGGTACCGCGACGACTGACAAGGGGGCCGGGGCGATCTCCGCGCATCTTCAGCAGCAGGAAGTGAGCGGGGAGGGGATGCGCCTCGATGTCACTGATGCGGAATCGGTCGAGGCTGTGATCAAGGCGATCAGCGAAAATCACGGGGTGCCGACGATCCTGGTCAACAATGCCGGGATCACGCGTGACAATCTGCTGATGCGGATGAAAGAGGATGAGTGGCAGGCAATCATCGATACCAACCTGACCTCCGTCTACCGTGTCTCCAAAGCCTGCTTGCGCGGCATGATGAAGGCGAGATTCGGGCGCATCATCAATATTGCCTCCGTCGTCGGCGCTTCCGGCAATCCGGGCCAGACGAACTACTCCGCAGCCAAAGCCGGGATTTTCGGCTTCAGCAAATCACTGGCGCGTGAAGTGGGCAGCCGTGGTATTACCGTCAATGCCGTTGCGCCTGGCTTTATCGATACCGATATGACCCGTGAACTGCCCGATGAGCAGCGCAAGGCGCTGCTTGATACGATTCCGCTTGGCCGTCTCGGTTCTCCACAGGAGATTGCCGCGGTTGTTGCCTTTTTGGCATCGGAGTCCGCGGCCTATGTCACCGGCGAGACGCTGCATGTCAATGGCGGCATGTATATGGCGTAACTCCCTTAAGGGTTTTCCCTGCATTGACGCGCCGGGAAATCGCAATACAATGTGCTAAGATTCCCCCCAGGGTTACTGATGGAACCTTGACAAAACAGCCAGGCATCAATCTGGCGCAACCTTGATCTCCTATAAAGAGGAAGCTTATAAAATGAGTATTGAAGAACGTGTACGCAAGATTGTTGTTGACCAGTTGGGTGTAAAAGAGGACGAAGTAACCCTGGATGCCTCCTTTATCGACGATCTGGGTGCCGATTCACTGGATACAGTCGAACTGGTCATGGCGCTGGAAGAGGAGTTCGAGACCGAAATCCCGGATGACAAGGCGGAGACCATTACAACTGTTCAGCAGGCTGTCGACTATATCAACGCCGCCAGCTGATCCAGCTCTGACCGGATGATGTCACGGGGCTGCTTGGGGAGATGCCCCGGATCGCGCCAGGCTGCCCTGTGCTGACAGGAGCAGCCAACTTTCGAGTCGATGGTGTTACAGATACAGGCTGTTTGCAGGTTCATCAATGAGGTGTATTCCACATGTCTAAACGCAGGGTAGTAGTGACTGGTCTCGGCCTGGTCACGCCGGTAGGAAATGATGTGAAATCAACCTGGGAGAATATTCTTGCAGGCAACAGCGGTATCCGTCCGGTTACCAGCTTCGATATTTCCAAGTTCAGTGTGCGTTTTGGCGGCACGATCGAGGATTTTGACGTCACTGAATACATCTCTTTGAAAGAGTCGCGAAAAATGGATCCTTTCATCCATTACGGAATGGCTGCGAGTATCCAGGCGATCAGGGATTCCGGTCTGGAGACCACCGAAGAGAACGCCGAGCGTATCGGGGTGGCGATTGGCGCCGGCATTGGCGGCATCTACACGATCGAAAACAACTATGACGCTTTTCTGGAGAAGGGTCCACGCCGCATCTCGCCTTTTTTTGTGCCTTCGGCAATCATCAATATGGTCGCCGGCAACATCTCCATCATGTATGGCTACAAGGGGCCGAATATCGCCATCGTCTCCGCCTGCAGCACCGGTGCGCACAACATTGCTGACGCAGTGCGCATGATTCAGTACGGGACTGTTGACGCCATGGTGGCCGGTGGTTCCGAATACGCAACCACGCCGATCGGCATTGGAGGTTTTGCGGCAGCACGGGCGCTGTCGACGCGCAATGACGATCCGCAGGCAGCCAGCCGTCCATGGGACAAGGAGAGAGATGGCTTTGTCCTTGGCGACGGCGCCGGCGTCATGGTGGTCGAAGAGCTGGAACATGCCCGTGCACGCGGCGCCCACATCTATGCCGAAATCGGCGGTGTCGCCATGAACTCAGACGCCTTCCACATGACCTCACCGTCGCCCAATGGCGCCGGTGCCGGCCGCTGTATGGAACTGGCTCTTGAAGATGCCGGCCTGAACAAGGAGGACGTGGACTACATCAACGCGCACGGCACATCCACGCCAGCCGGTGATGCGGCTGAAACCAACGGCATCAAGTCCGCCTTTGGCGACCACGCCAATAAACTCTGTGTCAGTTCGACCAAATCGATGATCGGCCACCTGCTTGGCGCCGCCGGTGGTGTGGAAGCGATTTTCGCGGCACTGGCGCTGAAGGACCAGGTTGTTCCACCGACCATCAACTATACGACGCCTGATCCTGAATGCGATCTTGACTATGTTCCCAATACCGCACGGGAGATGCCGCTGAACGTTACGATGACCAACTCTTTTGGCTTTGGCGGCACCAACGGTACCCTGGTGTTCAAGCAGTTCCAGGGTTGACGGTTGCTGATCAATGGGCGGCCTGGCGACTCGGTTGCCGCTCTCGACCGCGGTCTGCAGTATGGCGACGGTCTCTTCGAGACCATCGCTTTCATCGATGGCAAGGCGCCACTGTGGAATCGTCACATGGCGCGCCTCTCCGCCGGATGCCGGGCTCTCGCTCTTCCGCAGCAGGATGAAGCAGTGCTGGCTGCCGAGGCTGAGCGGGTTCTCCGCAGCGGTGACGTGCTCGAAGGCAGGCAGGTCATCAAGATCATCATTACCCGAGGAGAGCATGGCGCAGCCTATTTTCCAGGACAAGGTGATGCGACCCGTATACTCTATCGCCGTGAATGGCCGCGTTGGCGCACGCAGCAGGGTGACGAGGGAGTCAAACTGCACCGTTGCAAGATCCGCCTGGCGACAGGCTCTCCATTCGCCGGTGTAAAGACGCTTAACAGGCTGGAACAGGTACTGGCGGCAGCTGAGATCAGTCGGGCGGATTGCCGCGAGGGTCTGCTGTGTGATGCGGACGGCTTCATGGTCGAAGCATTGACGAGCAATCTCTTTTGGTTGAAGCAGGATCGTCTCTATACGCCGCTGCTCGATCGCTGCGGGGTCAGCGGGGTGATGCGCGCCGAGGTGATTGCGCAGGCTGAAAAATACGGCATCGGTGTGGACGAGGTGCGGGAAGAGCCGCAGGCACTGGAATCCGCCGAGGCGATATTTTTGTCCAATGCGTTGGGCTTGATGGCTGTCAACGAATATTCCGGGAAGCGCCTGGATGTCGATGCGGTCCCGGGAAGGATTCGTACGGCGATAAAGCGGCTGTTGTCATAATAGTTGCCGGCAAAACCGGCGCAAAGTAGAAGTTAAGCGAGAGCATGCATAGAACAACGGAACAACATGGCGGGGTATTGGTTACCCTGCTGCTACTGGTCGTGATACTGGCTGCCGCAGGCTACTGGTTGTGGCATGACTACCAGCGTTTCCGCAGCTCCCCGCTGCATATCTCCGGAACGGGTATCAATTATCAGGTCAAGCCCGGGACTTCCCTGACAGAGGTCGCCAACGATCTGACGGAGAAGGGGGTGTTGCGGCAGCCCTTCTACCTGCGGGCGCTGGCGCTGGATCTTGGGGTATCCAACAAGATCAAGGCCGGCGAGTATCTGATCCTGGCCAAAACGACGCCGGAGATGCTGCTCGACCAGCTGGTCAGGGGCAAGGTGCTCGAATACTCATTGACCCTGATCGAGGGGTGGACCTTCAAGCAGGCGCTGGTGGCGGTTCGCAACCATCCGATGATCGTGCAGACACTGACAAGCCTCAGCACCGAACAGATCATGGAGCGTCTGGGTCACCCTGGAGAGTATCCCGAGGGACGCTTTTTTCCGGATACCTACCTGTTTCCCAGGGGAACCAGCGATGCGCAGGTTTTGAAGCGCGCCTACCGGCGGATGGAAGAGGTGCTTGCCGAGGAGTGGCAGCAGCGGGCGGAGGGACTGCCGCTGAAAACCCCTTATGAGGCATTGATTCTCGCGGCTATCGTCGAGAAGGAGACCGGGGTCGCCACCGAACGGCAGCAGGTCGCCGGGGTATTCACGCGGCGGCTGCAAAAGGGGATGCTGCTGCAGACCGATCCCACGGTGATTTATGGCATGGGTGATGCCTATGACGGCAATATCCGGCGCAAGGACCTGAAGGCGGACACACCCTATAACACCTACCTGCACCCTGGGCTGACTCCAACGCCAATTGCACTTCCCGGCAAGGACTCCATTCATGCCGCTCTGCACCCGGCTGAGGGTGACGCCCTCTACTTTGTGGCGACCGGGGAGGGTGGTCACTACTTCTCGGCGACGCTGCAGGAGCACAACCAGGCGGTGCAAAAATATCAGATCAACCGTTGAAACCAGGGAGCTTCATCACCTTTGAAGGAATCGAAGGGGCTGGCAAGAGCAGCAATATCCGCTATGCAGAGAGCCTGCTGAAAAACGCGGGGAAGCCCGTCATGGTGACGCGCGAACCGGGTGGAACACCGCTGGGTGAAGCATTGCGGGAGCTGCTGCTGGGACACCAGCATGAGGGCATGTCATTCAAGACAGAGCTGCTGCTGATGTTTGCCGCACGCGCGCAGCACCTGGACAGCAAAATCATGCCGGCAATCGAGCGTGGCGAATGGGTGATTTGTGACCGCTTTACCGATGCGACCTATGCCTACCAGGGTGGCGGACGCTGTCTCGATACAGCTGCAATCGCCCTGCTCGAAAACCTGGTCCAGGGTAGGCGCAGGCCGGATATGACTATCCTGCTGGATCTGCCTGTCGCCCTGGGCCTCGAGCGGGCCGGCAACCGCTCGGCGCCCGACCGCTTCGAGAGGGAGCGGCATGACTTCTTCGAGCGGGTGCGCGCAGCCTACCTCGAGATTGCCGGCAGGGAGCCGCAGCGCGTGAAGCTGGTTGATGCTTCGCTGCCGCTGGAGCAGGTTCAGCAGCAGATCGCCGAGATACTCACCCCGTTGCTTGACTCGTGAACTGTGGATAATCGTGCTCCCTATCCATGGCAGCAGCAGAACTGGCAGCTGCTGCAGCATTACCGCCAGGCACACAGGCTGCCACATGCACTGCTCTTCAAGGGTCCCGCCGAGTGCGGTAAAAATCATTTCGCACAGCGCTTTGCCGAAGCGATACTCTGTACTGCAAATCAACCGGAAGCAGGCACAGATGCAGGCGCAGCCTGTGGCAAATGCCACTCCTGCAAGCTGCTGGCGGCCGGGAACCATCCCGACCTGGTGCTTCTTGAACCCGAAGCGGATAAAAAAACCATCCAGGTGGATGCCGTGCGCGAGTTTATCCTGGATGCCACGCTGACGCCGCAGATCTCATCCAGCCGTGTCTGCCTGATCACTCCTGCAGATGCAATGACCGGCCAGGCTGCAAACAGTCTGCTGAAAACGCTTGAAGAGCCTGCACCGAATAACCATATGATTCTCGTCGCCGAGCATGGTTGGTCACTGCCGGCGACCATACGCTCACGCTGCCAGATCGTCAGTTTCCCGCTGCCGTCGCAGCAGCAGGGTTTGCAGTGGCTGCAGCAACTGCACCCGCAGCAGCAGTGGGAGGAGCTGCTTGGCAGTGCCTCGGGAGCGCCGCTGCGGGCGCTGGAATTTTTGCAGAGTGATATGGTGCAGCGCCGCCAGCAGCTGTTTGCCAGCTTCGCGGCGCTTCTCAGCGGCAGGCAGCTGCCGCTTGCAGCAGTCGCGCTATGGAATGAAGAGCAGAGCGGGCTGTTGCTCGACTGGCTCTATGCATGGACGCTCGATCTGCTGCGAGGCACAGTTGCAGGTGTGGAGCAGATGCGTGAATCACTTCCGGCGAGAGAGCTGCCGGGGTTGATTCCTTCACTCGATTCAGTAAAACTGATTGCATTGATTGAACAGTTGGTCTCTCTCAAGCAGGGCATGGGAGAGCGTAATCTCAACCGGCAGATGCAACTTGAAGCGCTGGCGGTCAGCTACAGGGGGTTGGTATCCGATGAGTATTAAGAGCGGTGGCAGGAAGATGCTCAATGTCCAGTTGAAAGACCGGGAAACTCTGCATAAATCCTATATCTCATTTCTAGAAGAGGGCGGTCTGTTTGTCGAGACCAGGGAGGGCTACCAGCTGGGTGACGAGGTTTTTCTGCTGGTGACGCTGCCGGACAGCAGCACGCGCTACCCGATTGCTGGCCAGGTAGTGTGGATCACGCCAGCCGGCGCCGCGGGCAATCATCCCCAGGGAATCGGCGTACGTTTTGGCTCCAAGGATGAAGGCAAACTGCTCAACAGGATCGAAAAACTGCTTGGTGAAATGATCGACTCCGAGATCCCTACCTACACCATGTAACCTGTCATGAGACTCGTTGATTCGCATTGCCACCTCGACAGGGTTGATCTGGCCCCGTACGATGGGGATTTTGAAGCTTTTGTCAGGGCAACGCTGGATGCGGGCGTCGAGCAGATGCTGTGTGTCTCGATCGACCTCGAGAGCTATCCGCGGATGCTGGAGCTGGTGGAGGAGTATGACAACATTTATGTCTCGGTCGGCGTCCACCCCAATGACCGTGACCGCCATGAACCGACCGCTGACGAGCTGGTCGAGCTGGCCGGGCATCCGAAAAATGTCGCTATCGGCGAAACCGGTCTTGACTACTTCCGCGCTGAAACGGAAGACAATCACTGGCAGCAGCAGCGTTTTCGCACCCACATCCAGGCGGCCGGGGAGGCACGCAAGCCGCTGATCATCCACACGCGGCAGGCGCGTGAAGATACCATCGCCATCATGCGAGAGGAACGGGCGCGCGATGCCGGCGGCGTCATGCACTGCTTTACCGAGAGCTGGGAGATGGCGCAGCAGGCGATGGACCTGGGGTTTTACATCTCCCTCTCCGGCATCATCACCTTCAAGAATGCAGCGGAACTGCGCGAGGTCGCCAGCAGGGTGCCGCTGGACCGCCTGCTGATCGAGACGGACTCCCCCTACTTGGCGCCTGTTCCCTACCGCGGCAAGCCGAACCAACCGAAATATGTCCATCGCGTCGCTGAAACCATTGCAGAGCTGCGCGGCATGGATGTCGAGGAAGTGGCGCAGATAACCAGCAACAACTTTTTCAATCTCTTTGCTGCTGCACGGAGTGTTTGAAGAGTGATGCACTTTCCAGGAACAAAATATGTCTGATGATATCAAGCAACAGTTGCAACGCCTGGAAGAGGAGCTGAGCCATCGGCTTGAACGCATCTCAAGTGATCTGACAAGCGACCATAGCGCGGATTTTGCCGAACAGGTAACCGAGCGTGAAAACGACGATGTGCTGCGGGGATTGCGGCAGGAGACTATCGTGGCGCTCGCCCAGGTCAAGCAGGCGCTGCGGCGGGTGGATGACGGCAGCTACGGAATCTGTGAGAAATGCGGTGAAGAGATCGGCGCAGAACGCCTCAAGGTCATGCCCTTTGCCACGCGCTGCATCCGCTGCGCCGAGTAAACAATGCCATTTTCACCGTAGGGAGAAATCTTGTCCCAGTGAATAATCTGTATGTTATGCGTTCAAAGATCCTTAATTTAGTTCAAAATGACAATCAATTAGGGTTCTCTCAATAACCCCGCAGCCATCAAAACCCACCCAGCAATCAAGCTGACTCCGCCAATCGGGGTGATGGCACCGAACCATCTTGGCGCACCAAGCGCCATGGCGTAGAGCGAGCCGCTGAAGATGACAATACCAAGTAGCATCAGCAGGCCGGAGATGTAGAAGCTACGCCCTTCAAACAACTGCAGCAGCATCCCCGTCGCAAGCAGTGCCAGGGCGTGGATGCCCTGGTAGTGGGCTGCTGTCCTGAACCAGGCGAGCTGCTCTGGGGATACCGTGTGCTTCAGTCCATGGGCGGCGAAAGCCGACAAGGCAACATACAACAGTCCGTTGATGGCGCCGAACAGCAGCAGCAAACGCGCTTGGCTGTTCATGATTGCAGCTCCGCGATGGTTTCTGCGGCGATCTCACGCACTTCTGCATCGGCATCGTCGAGCAGTGGCTCGAGGTCGGCGATCACCGTGCTGTCGGCGGTCAGTGAGAGGTAGTGGGCGGCATCTGCGCGCACCTGCTGATGTTCAGAGGTCAGCATCGACAGCAGCGGCTCGCTTGCGGATTTGATCAGTGGTGTCCCTTCGAGTTCCTCGAGCAGGGCGCCGATGCCGATGCGAACGGCCATTGGTGTGTCGAGATCGGCCAGCAGCAGCAACAGCTCCGGCAGCCGCTGCGGGTTGTTTGTGATCTCGTCAATGGCCTGCTGCAGGCGGTTGGTTTCAAGCAGGTGGCCGAGATAGTCGCTCTGCTGCTGTCCGGCCGCCATGGCGACCCACTTCTCCAGCTCTTGGCGGGAGAGTGCGCCGGAGAGTTCGAGCGAACCGATCTGTGTCCAGGGAACGCTGCGGACTCCCTTCTGCCGGGCGATTTCAGGATGCTCAACGATATTGATGATCTCCAGTTTGCCGATTTTTCCCGCTTTCAACAATGCAATCAATGCGGTTATGACTGCCGGACAGTGGGGACATTGAGGGGTGATGAGGATGGATGCGCTGGGCAGGGAGGCCATTTTCAGGTTCCAGGGTAAGAATTTAACATATTGAATAATATAGGAAAAATACAGTTGTTAGTATGCAATTAGTTTTTTTATCTTAGCAAGATAAAGTCTCTTTATCCATGACGCAGAAAGACTGACTGGCTGAATGGTTAAAAAATCATTATGTTACCCCACCCGATGCCGGAATTGAGCGGCTGACGGCTGATTAAGAATTCGGGTGTATGCCCGCTTTTTTTCGGGAGTTCAAGAGTGATTTCAACTCCCTGATGAACTGCGAGAGGCGGACTGCCCAAATAAGCTTCACCATCAGGTGAAAATCACTGCAGTGAAAATTTGTCTTTTATAGAGGAGACTGACTATGCCTACATTTGTACGTACAGAGAAGTGCGACGGTTGTAAAGGCCAGGATCGTACAGCGTGCATGTATATCTGCCCGCATGATCTTATGAAGCTGGATAAGGACGGTTCCGAAACCGGCCACGCCATGAAATCATTTAACCAGGAGCCTGATCAGTGCTGGGAGTGCTACTCCTGCATCAAGATCTGCCCGCAGAATGCTATCGAAGCGCGTCCCTACGCCGATATCGTTCCTCTGGGTGCATCTGTACAGCCTCTGCGCGGCACTGACTCCATCATGTGGAGCATCAAGTTCCGCAACGGCACCCAGAAGCGTTTCAAGTTCCCGATCCGCACCACGCCTGAAGGATCTATCGATCCTTATGGTGGCAAGCCTGAAGCAGACATGGCGAAAATCGGCGATGCCGGTTTCTTCGTGCAGCACAACGGCTACCGTGTCGGCGACCCAAGCGAACTGATTGCCAAGTAAGGCAAACTGGTATTCTGGAATAATTTTAGAGGTATATAAAGATGGCCGAATTTGGTAATCCTGAAGTCGTCGAAGAAGAAGTCGACATCCTCATCATCGGTGGCGGAATGGCTGCCTGTGGTACAGGTTACGAGATCATGCCCTGGGCGAAAGCTGCTGAAGCCGCCATGGGTCGTGAGATCACAATCAAGCTGGTAGACAAGGCTGCAATGGACCGCTCCGGCGCCGTTGCCCAGGGTCTCTCCGCAATCAACACCTACATCGGCAGTGAGCAGGATCCTGCTGACTACGCACGTATGGTTTCCAACGATCTGATGGGTATCACCCGTGACGATCTCGCCTACGATCTGGGTCGTCATGTTGACGAATCCGTTCACATGTTCGAAGAGTGGGGCCTCCCCATCTGGAAGCTGGACGAGAACGGCGAGCGTTTTGACGGCTCCAAGGGTATGACTCCTCTGGCTGACGGCGGTACTCCGGTACGTTCCGGCAAGTGGCAGATCATGATCAACGGTGAATCCTACAAGTGGATCGTCGCTGAAGCCGCGAAGAAAGCACTGGGCACTGATCGTATCCAGGAGCGTATCTTCATCGTCAAGCTGGTCAACGACAAGAATGACAAGAACCGCGTCGCCGGTGCTGTCGGTTTCTCCGTACGTGACGACAAGGTCATGGTTTACAAGTTCAAGGCGTGCCTGCTGGTAGCCGGCGGCTGTGTAAACATCTTCCGTCCGCGTTCCGTTGGTGAAGGCCAGGGTCGCGCCTGGTATCCCGTCTGGAATGCCGGCTCTACCTACGCGATGGCTGCTGAAGCCGGCGCCGAGCTGACCCTGATGGAAAACCGCTTCGTACCAACCCGTTTCAAGGATGGCTACGGTCCTGTCGGCGCATGGTTCCTGCTGTTCAAATCCCAGGCTACCAATGCCTTCGGCGAAGTCTACATGCAGCGCAACAAGGAGATGCTGGACGACTATCCTCCCTACGGCCAGGCTGCAGTTCCTGCCTCCTGCCTGCGGAACCACCTGATGCTCAAGGAGATGCGCGAAGGTCGCGGTCCTATCTGGATGGACACGGTGACTGCACTGGGCAACCTGCGTGAGACCCTGACTCCCCGTGAAGTCAAGCACCTCGAGGCGGAAGCCTGGGAAGACTTCCTCGACATGTGTATCGGTCAGTGCGGCATCTGGGCCGGTGAGAACATCGAGCCGGAGAAGAAGAACTCCGAGCTGATGCCTACCGAACCCTACCTGCTGGGCTCACACTCAGGCTGCTGCGGCATCTGGGTATCCGGTCCTACTGATGTTGGCGCGCCAGCTGATGAAGGTCTGGGCGAAGGCATCCCCGAGCACCTGCCAAGCGGCTGGAACTGGGGCTATCGTGGCATGACTACCGTACAGGGTCTGTTCACCGCCGGTGACGGCGTTGGCGCCTCAGGTCACAAGTTCTCCTCCGGTTCACATGCCGAAGGCCGCATGTGCGCCAAGTCCATGGTTCAGTTTGTCATCGACAACAAGGACCATGTGCCCGAACTGGCCGAGAGTGTTGATGACCTGGTGGCCGAGATCTACCAGCCGGTTCGCAACTACATGGAGCACAAGGACTACTCCACGGCGATCGATGTCAATCCCAACTACATCACTCCGCGCATGCTGCAGTTCCGACTGCAGAAGATCATGGACGAGTACGTAGCTGGCGTCGCCACCTACTACACGACCAATGCTCACATGCTGGAGCAGGCTGAGAACAAGCTGGAGATGTTGAAAGAGGATGCTACCAAGATGCGTGCCAAGGATCTCCATGAGCTCCTGCGTGCATGGGAGAACTACCACCGCATCCTGACAGCCGAAGCTCACATGAAACACATTCAGTTCCGTGAAGAGTCACGTTATCCCGGTTTCTACTACCGCATGGATAAGAACTTCGTTGACGAAGAGAACTGGAAGTGCTTTGTGAACTCCGTCTACGACAAGGAGAGCAAGCAGTGGACATGCTTCAAGCGTGCACACGTTGATCTCGTCGACAAGGCGAAGTTGTTCAAGTAAGTTAAATTACTTGATGTAGAAAAACCCGGCCACCGCGAGGTGTCCGGGTTTTTTCGCTGTATACAAAGTTACCGGGTAATATCTTAGGGAAGCCCTGATCAAGTCGCTTCGCGCCTCGACCAGAGCATTCCCGCAAGTATTTCTACGGGGGAAGGGTTCAATATCAATGAGTTATAGCTGGCTTTCAGTTTGCCCTTCCCCCGACCCCCCATCCTAGGGACTTATTCAGAGGTTCATTAGATATCTCCGTGCTTTGTAGGATGCGGTTCGCAAGCTCACCACATCCTACGAGCTGAATTTTGCCAACTGCCAATGTATCTGTCTGGTGGTTGGAATAGCCGCTTAAAGGAGGTGTTAATTGGTTTCTTGTTGTATAATGCGCTGTTTAGATAACTGATGCCCTGTTTTGAAGCAGTATCATCAAGAGCAGGAACCACTATGAGCGAACCCTTCGACATCCCCTTTACCAGTGATGTAGTCCCGGCCATGTTGAGCGCGGACGCAACCATCAAATTCCGCTGCCACAAGGGGATCTCATGCTTCAATGCATGCTGCAAGCAGGCCGATATCACCCTGACGCCCTATGACATCATTCGCCTGAAACAACGTTTCGACATCACCAGCGGTGACTTTCTCAAGCAGTACACCGTGCCGTTCGAGATGGACGCGGACAAGGTGCCCGGCGTCAAGTTGAAGACCACGGACGAAGGCGCCTGTCTCTTCATGAATGAGGAGGGATGCAGCGTCTACGAGGACCGGCCGACATCCTGCCGTTACTATCCGCTGGGACATCTGGCGCTACGCCACAAGGATACCTCTGAAGATGAGGCGCATTATGTGCTGATCGAAGAGTCTCATTGCAAGGGTCATCAGGAGGACCGCGAGATTCAGATCCGGGACTACCTGGCGGAACAGGATGTGGCCATGTTCAAGGAGATGAACCGCGAGTGGCTGCAGCTGATCCTGAAGAAGAAGTCCGGCGGTCCGTCGGTCGGCAAGCCGCCGGAGTCAAGCCTGCAGCTCTATTTCATGGCGTGTTTCGATATGGATCGCTTTCGCCGTTTTGTCATGAGTGATGCGTTTAAAAAGAGTTATGACCTTCCCGAAACAACCTATGAAGTACTGCAGCAGGATGATATCGCTTTGATGAAGTTCGGCTTTCAGCTGATGCGCCAGGTGTTGTTTGCGGAGAACACCATTCCACAACGGCAGGGTGCGTGGGAGCAGCGCTCGCAGGAGCGGGATGAGGTGTGGAATGCGCGCAGGGAGGTGGAGATGGCGCGCTATAAAAAAGCGGAAGATGATAAATACAAGGACGATGTATAGGGGGGAGCCCGGATGACGAGCCAACAACAGATTATCAAGGTCACCGGCGAGGATTTGCCGTTGTCATGCCCGCGTCCCGGTGACGAGGTGTGGAATATGCATCCGCGGGTTTTCCTCCCCTTCAAGGGCAACCCGGACGAAGTGGTCGTCTGCCCCTACTGCGGTGCAAATTATCAGCTGAGCGATGAGGAGTAGTCTCTACTTTTCACCTCATGGGTCATGCTGCGAAACATGCGGCGCAATGCGCGGAGCTTATTGCACCCTACATTTATTAGCTAGTTCGTAGGGGGGATAAGCGACAGCGCATCCACCATGATTTCAGCACATTGGTGGATGCGGCTGAAAATACGCCTTATCCCCCCCCTACGTCCTCAGCGTATCCTCTAGCAACAACAGAATTTTTTACCTTTGAAAGTATCGGGAAACGATGAAAATTACAATTTATGGTAGTGGCTATGTAGGCTTGGTGACAGGTGCCTGTCTGGCCGATGTCGGTCATCACGTGCTCTGTGTCGATATCGATGAAGAGAAGATCAACAACCTGAAAAAGGGCATCATTCCGATCTACGAGCCGGGCCTCGAAGAGATCATCAAGCAGTGCGCCGCGGATGGCAATATAGCCTTTACCACCAGTATCGAGGATGCGGTGGCATACGCCGATGTGCAGTTCATCGCGGTCGGCACACCGCCGGATGAGGATGGCTCGGCTGACCTGCAGTATGTGCTCGCTGTCGCCAAATCGATTGCACAGCATATGGATCGACCCAAGATCGTTGTCGATAAATCCACCGTCCCCGTGGGTACGGCTGAAAAAGTCACGGCTGAAATCAGCCGCACTCTCGACGCGCGCAATGTCTCGATCGACTTCGATGTCTGTTCAAATCCGGAGTTCCTCAAGGAGGGGTCGGCAATTGCCGATTTCATGAAGCCTGACCGGATCGTCGTGGGCACGTCGAATCCGGAGACCGAAGCGGTGATGCGTGAACTCTACGAGCCCTTCAACCGCAACCATGACCGCATGGTCTTCATGGATGTACCCTCTGCGGAGTTGACCAAGTATGCCGCCAATTCGCTGCTGGCGACCAAGATCAGCTTCATGAACGAGATCTCCAATCTCGCCGAACGGCTGGGCGCCGATATCGAGAATGTGCGCCGCGGCATCGGCTCGGACGCACGCATCGGTTTTCATTTTATCTATCCCGGCTGCGGCTACGGCGGCTCCTGCTTCCCGAAGGATGTGCAGGCGCTGGCGAGAACGGCAGACTCCGTCGGCTATCATGCACAGCTGCTGAATGCCGTCGAAGATGTCAACAACAGGCAAAAATCTGTCCTGCCGGGACGCATCAAGCAGCATTTTGGCGAGGATCTCAGCGGCAAGACCATTGCCGTGTGGGGGCTTTCATTCAAGCCTGAAACCGATGATATGCGCGAAGCCAGCAGCCGCGTCACCATCGAGGAGCTGCTGCAGGCAGGTGCCAGGATTCAGGTTTTTGATCCGGTCGCGATGGAGGAGAGCAGGCGCATCTTTGGTGACAGGGAGGGAATCACATACCTTGATGACAAGCATGCGGCAACCAGAGGCGCCGATGCCCTGGTGATTCATACCGAGTGGAAAGCCTTCCGTGTTCCTGATTTCGACATGCTTGCCGATGAGCTTTCAAACAAGCTGATCTTTGACGGGCGCAACCTCTATGATCCGGAGATGCTGAGGGGGCATGGCTGGACCTACTATGCCATCGGACGCGGCGACTCCGTTACAAAAAGAGGTGCCCAATGACAGTGCTGGTTACCGGCGCCGCCGGTTTCATCGGCTTTCACCTGATCCAGAGACTGCTGGCCGATGATATCGAGGTCGTTGGCGTCGACAACCTCACCCCCTATTACGACGTGGCGCTGAAACAGGCGCGTCTCGACCAGCTGGGCGACACAGACGGTTTTCACTTCCAGCACCTGGATATTGCCGACCGGGAAGGCTGTGCACGGCTGTTTCAGAAGCAGCGCTTTTCGCATGTCATCAACCTGGCTGCCCAGCCTGGTGTGCGCTACTCGCTGGAGCACCCGGCCTCCTATATCGATACGAACCTGGTCGGCTTCGCCAATATTCTTGAAGGCTGCCGCCACGGCAAGGTCGACCACCTGGTCTATGCCTCCAGCAGTTCCGTCTACGGCATGAACCAGAAGGTGCCCTTCTCGACGGCTGACAACGTCGACTACCCGGTGTCGCTCTATGCGGCCAGCAAAAAAGCCAACGAGCTGATGGCGCACTCCTATTCGCATCTTTACGACATTCCGGTCACAGGATTGCGCTTCTTTACCGTCTACGGCCCCTGGGGCAGACCCGACATGGCCTACTTCAGCTTCGCCAAGGCGATCCTGAACGGCGACCCGATCCCGGTATTCAACAGGGGCGAGATGCAGCGTGACTTCACCTACATCGATGATATCGTCGAGGGCGTCGTCAGGGTGATGGCGAAGATCCCGCAGGAGCAATCCATCCCCGGAACCAATGCGACTTCGCGCTACCAGCTGTACAACATCGGCAACAACCAGCCCGAGACGCTGCGCGATTTTATCGCCGCCATCGAGCAGGCCTGTGGCAGGGAGGCTGTTCTGGACCTGCTGCCGATGCAGCCCGGCGATGTGCCGATCACCTATGCCGATATCGACTCGCTGGTCGAGGACACCGGCTTCTCTCCCAACACGCCGCTGCAGGATGGCATCAACCGCTTTGTCGGCTGGTACCGCGACTACTACCAAGTGTGATGTTACTATAATTTTTTGCCATGTCCATCCGCGGTCCGCAACCCCGTATCGCCTTTCTAAGCCCCTCCCTGGGAGGCGGTATCGGCCGGGTACTGGTTAATCTATGCAACGCCTTTGCCGAACGCGGTGTCGCAGTGGACCTGTTGTTGAGCAAGCCCAAGTCTCCCTACCTTTCTCAACTCGCACCGCAGGTGCGGGTGCTACACTTTCCCACTACCCATCCGCTCATGGGGTTGCCTGCATTGGTGGGTTATCTACGCCGCGAGCGGCCAATGGCCATCAATACTGACAGCATAAGGGTCAACGCTCTGGCGTTGCGGGCTCGTGCCCTGGTTCAAATGTCGTTACGGGTATCGACCACGAAAGCGACCCGGGAACCGCTTCGGGTATGTGCGACACTACACAACACTTACTCCCGCACCCTCGCCACCCGGCTCCCTGCCAAACGACGCTCCCTGCTGGCTCGGCTGCGCCGTTACTATCCCCGCAATGATGCCGTCATTGCCGTATCCAAGGGGGTAGCGGAGGATTTTCTGGATCTGGTGCCGCTATTGCCGTCACGCTTGCGGGTGATTCCCAACCCGGTGGTCACTCCCGAGATCGAACGCCTGGCGGTACTGGATCCGGTGCACCCTTGGTTGACGCCGGGGCAACCACCTCTGCTGCTGGCGGTGGGCCGGCTGCATCCGCAAAAGGACTACCCTACGCTGCTACGGGCCTGTGCGGAGTTACCCCGCACCCCCGCATGGCGTCTGCTGATTCTTGGGGAAGGCGAGCAGCGCCCGCACCTGGAAAGGCTCATCGGTGAACTGGGCCTGACCGGGCGGGCAGCGCTTGGCGGGCAGGTCGCCAACCCCTATGCCTACATGGCGCGGGCCCGGTTACTGGTTCTCTCCTCGGCCTGGGAAGGTTTCGGCAACGTGCTGGTGGAGGCGATGGCGCTAGGCACACCGGTGGTGGCCACCGACTGCCCCCATGGACCCCGGGAGATACTGGACAAGGGACGTTTGGGGAGGCTGGTGCCAGTGGGCGAAGCGGAGGCGCTGGCTGCGGCAATCAGCGATGCTCTGGTGCAACCGACTCCTCAGCCCGAGGTCTTGCAGGCGGCTACCGAGCCCTACCGGGTGGCCACGGTGGTGGAACAGTACGCCCGCCTGTTGTTACCCAGCGAATTCACGGCGCCATGAATCAGAGTCATGTGCCTGGGGACGCGCCGCGTATCGCCCTATTGACGGATTCCTTGGGCGACAACGGCGCCAGCATCACGCTCTGGCGCTTGGCCATAGAGATGACGCAACGCGGTGCAAGTGTGGATCTGCTGAGCCGCCATGTTGCCGACTCGTATAGGAATAACCCGCCCGGCATTGCAGCTACCGCCCCGCGCTTAATTGGACTGCGCAGCACCCATGCCCTGTGGAGCGTACCGTCCCTGGCGGTCTACCTGCGCCGGGTGCGCCCCACTGCGGTACTGGTTTCTGACAAGCTGCGTACCAACCTGGCCCTGTTGCGCGCGCGGCGCCTGGCCGGGACGCCCACCCGCCTGGGATTGCGGGCCAGCATCCACCTGTCGCGGGAATTGCAGCTCTGTAGCACCGCCAAACGCCGCCGCCGACTGCAGCGGATGCGCCGCGTCTACCCAGAGTTTGACCCGTTGATTGCAGTTTCCCAAGGTGTCGCGGATGACCTGGCGACCATCGCCGGGATCGGTCGCGAACGTATTCGGGTTCTTCCTAACCCGGTCATTACTCGTGAGTTCCAGCAACAGGCCGCCGAGCCTCTGTCCGACCCCTGGTTCGCTCCTGGTGCCCCGCCGGTGATTCTCGGCGTCGGCCGTCTGGAGCAGCAAAAGGACTTTCCTACCCTGTTGCGAGCTTTCGCACGGTTACGTCGGCAACGGCCCTGCCGCTTGTTGATTCTGGGCGAAGGCAGCCGCCGTGGAGAATTGGAGGCCCTGGTGCAGCGCCTTGGCATTAGTGCCGACTGCCGTTTGCCGGGGCACGCGCCGAACCCTTATCCATTCATGGCGCGGGCGCGAGTGTTCGTAGTGTCTTCGGCATGGGAGGGGATCGTGAACGTGCTCACCGAAGCCCTGGCCCTGGGAACCCCGGCAGTGGCCACAGATTGTCCTAGTGGTCCGCGGGAAATACTGCGTGACGGGGCATTGGGGCCGCTGGTCATGGTGGGAGACGACGCAGCCTTGGCGAATGCCATTCAGGCTACTCTCGAACAGCCGCCGGACGCCGCACGCCTGCGCGCAGGGGTTGCCGGCTATACCATGAACGCCAGTATCGATGCCTATTTGCGCGCACTGGGGGTCGCCGTTCGTTGATGGCTCTGTGCTTTTATGACCGTGGCTGCTTCAGAAAAGTGACATGTGTAGGATTCGATCGGTGTTTCCCAGCTTGATTCCCGGGAATCAGCCTATTCAAAGCTGTAGCCGAGCAATTCAATATCCTGTTGAAAGTGCGCAGCGACTTTCCGGGTGAGAGCATCGGTGTAATAACTCCGGTAATCCTTGTCGCGATCTGTTGCTTTGCGCCGGTGCGGCAGAGCGGGTGTTGTAATGCCGATCTTGTTGCAAATGGTATTGAAGTCGTCATGCAGGTTCTCATAGCGGCCGATGAAATCGGTCAACAGCTTACCATGCAGATCAATGAGATAATCTGATTGCTGTTCGATAGAGGTATCGACATGAAACTGGTAGGGGCGTTCGGGATCGAGTTTCCAGTCGATAAACTCTTCGAAGCTGTTGATGTGCGCCATCACGTGGGGGCGTTCCCGGCGGATGTGATGATAGGAGCTGACCTGAAGATCCCACGGGTTGCGTACGATGGCGAATTTGAACAACGAATCGAACAACTCCTGCGGCAGCATCTCCCTGGCGGCGATAATCTTGGCGTGACGAGGGAATTTAGCGCCGATGCGGTGGCCCGTCATCGAACTCAAGCGGCTGCATAGCATTTGTGGATAAAAATAGGGGTCTCTCCAGCGCAAAGGCTGCAATGCCGTGCGGATGCTTGTTCCGCCGGTTTTGGCGACATGTACAAATAGAAATCGATGGTGATTGGATAACAGCATAGGGTTAGTCCGTGAGGCCCAAAGCCTGCAGATAGTCAGAGACGCTGCGATCAATTGTATAGTCTTCACTGGCGCGCTGTAAAAATTCGCGCGGGTGAGGATTGCTCAGCACCCTGATGATGGCTTGCGCCATTGCATCGGCATCGCCCATGGGGACCAGTGGTCCGTAATCGCCATGCTGTAAGATCTCCGCGGGACCACTGGGACAATCGGTGGAAACCACAGGGGTGCCTAATGCAAGCGCCTCGGTCAACACGTTGGGCGACCCTTCCCAGAGGGAGGATAAAACAAAGCAATCTGCATGGGAGATCGCCGGATAGGGGTTATTGACAAATCCGGGCATCAACAGATGATGCTGAATGCCCAGTTCAGCGGCAAGGGTGCTGTATTGCTCACGCAGTTTGCCTTCGCCCAGAAGGACAAGACGGCAAGGTGTTTGCAGGTTGACCTGTTTCAGGGCGTGGATCAGGGTGATGAAGTCTTTCTGCCTGGTAAATCTGCCGGCAGCCACCAGCGTCGGCGAGGTGCCGTCAAACCACTCGGGATGAAACAGCTGCTCACGACTCAGTTCAAACAGACGCGCAGAGATCACCGGGTTGCGAATCACTTTTACCTTGTTGTTGTCGATCCCGGTAATGGTGATCACATCATCTGCGACGCCCTGTGAGACAGGTATCACAACATCGGCATGGCTGTAGGTCATTTTCATGGGCCAGTACCAGAATAAGCGCCGCAGACGGCTTTTGCCGGCCAGCGCGGCGGATACAGTGGTGCCAAGCCGCACCCCGACAGGCAGATCAAGGCCGGATAATTTTTTCGCCAGCAAGGCGACGCGGTTGGCGCGCTCCTTGGCGGACAGCAGGGCGTCGGGGCGTTCTCTCTTGAGGTATGTCACCAACTTCCATAAACTGGTATAGGCGTGTTTTGTGCCAAGACGCATCACATGCACATCGTCAGGCAGGTGCGCCAGGTGATCACTCCTATCCTTGATCAGCAGCAGATCGACTTGAAAGCCCCGTTGGGAAAAACCCGTGCAGAGGTTGACGATCATACGTTCGACACCGCCATTGCCCGAGAAGGAGGCGAAAACCGCAATGCGTTGTTTTGTCATCAGGGCAAATTCAATCTTGTTCCGTGGCCATAAAATGGCTGAAAGCCTGGATATAGGAGCGGGTGCTGGCTTCCAGGGTATATTCACTGGCCGCTTCCACCAGTTGTTCACTGTTGAGAGGGTGGTCCAGGGTGCGCGCCATGGCTTCGCTCATTCTCTGTGGATCGCTGAGAGGTACAAGTTCGCCATATTTCCCATCCTGCAGTATCTCCCTGGGGCCGCTTTGGCAATCCGTGGCAACCACCGGGGTGCCTGAAGCCAGTGCTTCGGTGAGGACATTGGGTGAGCCTTCCCACAGCGAGGAGAGAACAAACAGGTCGGCTCTTTTAAGCCAGGGGTAGGGGTTGTCGGTGAATCCGGGGAACATCACATCCTCCTCGATTCCCAGTTCGCGGCAAAGCTGAATCAGACGTTGTTGCTGGCGCCCCTTGCCCAGCAACAGCAGCCGGCATGGCCTGGATTGATGCAGCAGCGCAAAGGCACGGATCAATGTCGTGAAGTCTTTTTGTTGACGAAATCCGCCCATTCCCATGACCAGGGATTTCCCGGAGGGTGCAAACCAGGGGTGGTCAAGGGTTTCATGCTGCAGTTTCAGCAGTGAGGGCGTGATAACCGGGTTTTTGATGACGATGATCGCCTCTTCCGGGATCCCGATCAGTTGATGAAGCTCCTGCCGTGAGCCAAAGGCTACAGCAATATGGCCGTCAGCCTGTTGATAATAACGTTTCAGTTTGCGGGATTTAAGCCATCGTTTGACAACACCGGTGCCGCGATGACCGAAGCGCGACAGCAGTGCCGTGCCGGTCCGGACAATGATTCTGCTCTCTGCCCGGCTTCTCTTTTTTGCCCTGATTGCCATGATCCCGGCCGCATCCTTGACGGTCATCAGAACATCAGGTTGACTTGTATTCAAATAGTCGACAAGCCAGCCGAGGTGCTGGCTGCTGTTATCCGGGGGAGTGACGAAATTGACGCTGTACTCCAGGCCGGAAAGGTAGGGGGCGGCCTGATGATTGATGATAAAGTCGACTTTCACGCCGGCTTCGGCCAAACCCGATGCAAGGTTGGCGGTCATACGCTCCACGCCGCCATCGCCATAACTGGGAAAATAGAGGCAGACATGCCTGACGACGGGCTGATTGGCGGCGTGGTTGCGGCTGTTCGGCTGTGATGGCATTACTCAGGCTGGAAAAGTTACTGCACGGCAGAGTTTAGCATTATGTGGGGGTTACTGTAGCCAATGTGATATCTTACGGCGGATGAGAGACGCCTTGAGTGCCTTCGTCAATATCCGTGATTAGAGCATGCTGAAGCCGAATCGAATTGCCTGTTTTTTTTCAACGTCCGGTCACAGCGGCGTTGACCGGGCAATGCAGCATCTCATCCCCGAGTTGGCGGCGCGTGGTTACCAGGTCGATCTGCTCCACATCCAGCGCCATGGGCCCTACCTGAAGCGCATACCCGATGGAGTGAGAGTCATTGAGCTGGGTACAAGCAGCACATATTCCAGCCTGTTTCCGCTGACTGGTTATCTGCGCCGGGAACGTCCCGCCGTCCTGCTCTCGGATAAGGACCGCGTCAATCGCACCGCCATGCTGGCGCGCTACCTGTCGGGAACCAAGCCCCGCCAGGTGCTGCGATATGGTTCAACGGTATCGATCAATCTTGCCAGCCGGGGAGTGTTCGAGCGCTGGCTGCAAAAAACATCGATGGGCAAGCTCTATCGCCATGCCGACTGCGTTATCGTACCTTCCGCGGGTGCAGCGGATGACATGGCTTCGTATACCGGGCTGGCGCGCGAGCATATCCAGGTTGTTCCCAGTCCGGCGATTCCGGATGACGCTTTCAATCAACGCTATACACGGCCGGAGCACCCCTGGTTTCAAACCGGTCAACCGCCTGTTATTCTTGGGGTTGGCGAGTTGGGAAAACGCAAGGATTTCGCCACGCTGATCCGTGCTTTTACCAGGGTGCGCAGCCGTCGCGACTGCCGCCTGGTCATCCTCGGCAAGGGCAAGCTGAAGGCCGACCTGGAGAGTCTTGCGGAGACGCTTGGGGTGGCGGAGGATGTTGCCTTTCCGGGGTTTCAACCGAACCCGTATGATTACATGGCCCATGCCGATCTATTTGCTTTGACGTCGCTCTGGGAAGGGATGGCGTTTGCATTGATCGAGGCTTTGGGCATGGGGACGCCGGTGGTTTCCGTTGACTGCCCGAGCGGCTCAAGAGAGATCCTGCAGGATGGAAAATATGGCCCGCTGGTTGCCGTGCAGGATGATATTGCCCTGAGCCAGGCCATCATCGACACCCTGGACCATCCCTTGCCGAAAAACATGTTGCAGCAAGCCGCAAAACCCTATTCGGTCTCCTCCGCGACCACAGCCTATCTTGGCGCTTTCAACTTGCCGGCTACATGGCCGGGCAATAGCGGAAACCCGGGGTCCAGGTAAACGAATCGATGGCTGAACAGATACTTATCATTCGATTGAGCGCAATCGGCGATATCGTCATGGCATCATGTCTGGCGCAGGGGATCAGGCAACAACATCCTGATGCAAAAATCAGCTGGTTGGCGCAGTCCGGGTATGAGGGCCTGCTGCAGGAAAATCCCTATGTCGACGAGGTGATCGTCTGGCCGAGAAAAGCGTGGCAGTCGCTCTGGCGCGAACGCAAGTTCATTGTCCTGTTCCGTGAAGTACGGCAGTTTGTCAAGGAGCTGCGACAGCGTGGTTTCACGCTTGCCATCGATGCGCAGGGCCTGATGAAGAGTGGTTTATTCACCATCCTCAGTGGCGCAAAAACACGCATCGGACTGGACTCCCGGGAGGGCAGCGCTGCACTGATGACAAGGGTTTACCATTCGCCACAGAGCAGCGATATGGGTTCAGAGTACCGGTTTCTGCTTGAAAAAATCGGTCCGGAAACATATGGGGCACGCATGGGTGTTGCTGTCTCCGGGGATGACAGGTCGGCAAGTTCTACCCTGTTGCAACAACAGGGGATTGTCAGGCCCTTCGTGGTGTTCTGTCCCTTCAGCACGCGTGAGCAAAAAAACTGGACGACTGAACATTGGCAACAGCTGGCGGAAGCCGTCGATGAACGGCTTGTCTGCGACTGCGTAATACTTGGTTCCCCTGCTGACACAGACACTGCCCGGACAATGACAACACCGGAGAACCTGTTTGACCTGACCGGGAAAACGACGCTGCGGCAGGCCGCGGCCCTGATCGGCCAGGCAAAAGCACTGGTGGGGGTTGATACCGGGCTCACCCACATCGGCGTGGTCAGTGAGGTTCCAACGGTGGCGTTATTTGGCTCCACCTGTCCCTATTTGCGGACGGAGTCCCCGGTCGCAAGGGTGATCTACCATGATCTCCCCTGCGCTCCCTGCAGACGCAGACCGGTTTGCGACGGGGCTTTTACCTGTATGCATGAAATTTCCGCCAGTGAAGTCATGACGCAGTTGCAGCGGGTGTTGAAGCTTTGAAAATATTGCATGTCGAAACGGGACGCCATCTCTATGGCGGCAGTTTGCAGGTCCGCTATCTGATCGAGGGACTCGCGAATGAAGGCGTCCATAACATCCTAGTCTGCGAACAAAGCGCCCCGCTGGCCGAAGCGGTCAGCGCCTGGGCGGACAGCATCCATCCTGTCACCATTAAAGGAGACCTGGATGTCGCCTTTATTCGGCGCCTTAAAACCATCATCAAGCAGGAGCAGGCGGACCTTGTCCATCTGCATAGCCGGCGGGGATGCGACACCCTTGGCGGGATTGCCGCACGCATGGCGGGCGTCCCTGTTGTCCTGAGCCGCAGGGTGGATAATCCGGAGCCCAGACTGGTAGCCGCGATCAAGTACCGGCTCTATGACCAGGTGGTGACGATCTCGCAGGCTATTCGCTGCGTCCTGGCGAGTGAAGGGATTCCGCTGAAAAAACTGGCCTGCGTGCCCAGTGCAGTCGATTGTGATCAGTATGTCCCTGGCGCAGATCGTCCATGGTTTCATCAGGAGTTCGATCTCACGGATCAGGATATCGTGATCGGCGTCGTTGCCCAGTTGATAGTGCGCAAGGGGCATCGCTATCTGCTGGACGCTTTGCCGCAATTGTTCAGGAAACATCCACATCTGAAGGTGCTGTTTTTTGGCCGTGGTCCGCTGCAAGAGAATTTGCAGGAGCAGATCAATGCTGCCGGCTGGCAGGAGAGAGTCCGTCTGGTCGGATTTCGGGATGACCTGGAGAGGGTGATGTCCAACCTTGACCTGCTGGTGCATCCTGCCGAGATGGAAGGCCTGGGGGTTTCACTACTGCAGGCGGCAGCATCCGGCGTGCCGATAGTCGCCTCGGCGGTGGGGGGTATTCCCGAGATTGTGCGTCACGGCATGACCGGGCTCCTGGTCGCTCCGGCGGATGTGGGGGCGCTGGAATCCGCGATCGACCAGTTACTGAATCAGCCGCAGAAGGCTGGGAAAATGGCTGCAGCGGCAAGGCAGCTCGTGGAGGTTGCGTTCTCCGTGCCTGCAATGGTGCAGGGGAATCTTGCAGTCTATCAACAGCTGTTGGCGAGAGAGAGGTAATAGCAGTAGAGAACCTCTGAATAATCGACTTTTACCCAGCACATCGTAACTTCTCAAAAAAGCCATGCGGAGCTGTATGTCATCTCGACCGAAGGGAGAGATCTGTTAATCCAATATCACGGAAGCCTGAAGATGTCTCCCTTCGGTCGAAATGACAGTGAGTTCGATAGACACGGGAGATTGAGAAGTTACAGCACATCCTATGAACTGAAATGACGATCGACCATTTCGCACAGGATGTGGCCGATGAGGATATGCATCTCCTGGATGCGCGGGGTCTCGGTTGAAGGGACGACGATATTGATGTCGCACAGCTGCTGCATCTCACCGCCGCCGTTTCCGCTCAGCCCGATGCTCGTGCAGTAATCTCCCCCCTGCTCCAGAGCGGCAAGTACATTGCTGCTGTTTCCTGATGTCGAGATGCCGATCAGCATGTCACCGGATGAAGCCAGTGCCTCGACCTGCCTGGAGAAAAGCTGCTCGAAACCGAAATCGTTGCCGATTGATGTCAACGCCGAGCTGTCGGTGGTCAGTGCAATGGCCGGCAGGCCGCGGCGTGAACTGCTTTGATATCGCCCGGTCAGCTCCGCGGCAATATGCTGGGCGTCCGCGGCGCTGCCGCCGTTGCCGAACAGCAGGATCTTGTTGCCGGTTTTCAGAGTCGTGATGGCTGTTTCACAGGCTCTCTCGATATCAGGCAGCAGCGCCTCCATACTCATCTCGAAGACCTGCAGGTGACGCATGAACGCTGTCTCTATCACCGATTTCATAGTGCGCGAATCGCCTCGATGGTGGTGCTGGTGCTCTTGCCGTCGATAAAAGGCAGCACGATGGTCTCATCGGCGAACTCGCGGCCGATGATCTCCTCGATACGGTAGTCGCCGCCTTTGACCAGCAGCTGCGGCGAGATGCTCTTGATGAGATCGTAGGGAGTCTCTTCATCAAAGATCACGACATAGTCAACGGCCTGGAGAGCGGCAAGTACGAATGCCCGGTCCTGCTCGCTGTTGATCGGCCGGCCGCTGCCCTTGAGTCTCTTTACGGAGGCGTCGGAATTGAGTCCGACAATCAGGATGTCCCCCAGCTCCCTGGCTTTGCAGAGATAGTGGATGTGACCGGCATGGATGATGTCGAAGCAGCCGTTGGTGAAGACGATTCTCCGATTGCGCCGCTTTTCAGTCTCGACGATGGGCTGCAGGCTGTTGAGACTGACGATGGATTGCTGGCTGTCGACAGTCAACTGTTCGCGTGACTGGTAGCGCTGGATCTCGTCGATGGTGACGGTGGCGCTGCCGAGCTTGCCGACGACCACGGCTGCAGCTGCGTTAGCCAGCTCGACAGCCTGTTTGAGCGTGCTGCCGCTGGCCAGTGAGTAGCCCAGGACCGCCAGTACCGTGTCTCCCGCGCCGGTGACATCGAATACCTCGATGGCATGCGCCGGAAACTGCGTAAACCGGTCACCGCTGATCAGCGACATGCCCTCGTCGGAGAGGGTGATGAGGACATTGCTGATCTGATAATTACTGCGCAGCAGTTCCCCGGCCTCACGGATCAATGGCTCTTCATCGGGGGTGATGCCTGTGGCATCACGGGTTTCGTTTCTGTTTGGCTTGATCAGCCAGGCGCCGGCATACTTCGCATAGTCGTCTCCCTTGGGGTCGACCAGCACCCTGATGCCGTGGCTGTTGCACAGCTTGATGATCTGCTGCGTAAATGAGGCTGTCAGCACCCCCTTGGCGTAATCAGAGATCAGTACGATGTCACAGGTTTCGAGCTGCTTTTGCAGCGCCGCCAGCATCTGCTCTTCAGTCGTGCTGCTGACCGGGTCGCTGCTCTCCTGGTCGTAGCGCACGATCTGCTGATGGGAAGCGATGATACGGCTTTTGATGGTGGTGCGGCGTGACGCATCGGCAATGATGCCATTGGTGTCGACCCGCTGGTCGAGCAGCAGCTGCTTCAGGGTTTCAGCCGTTTGATCATTCCCTGTGGCGCCGATGACCCTTGCCTTGCAGCCGAGAGAGATCAGGTTGTTGATGACGTTTCCCGCACCGCCCAGCGAGTGTGACTCATTGCTGATATTGACGACCTGAACCGGTGCTTCCGGAGAGATCCGCTGGCACTCGCCCCACAGGTAATGGTCCAGCATCAGGTCGCCGATGACGACAATGTGAGGTTGTCTGGTCATAGATCAGGTCAGCAAGGTTGACAGCTCATTCAGGGAGGTGATGGTCAGTCCGGCCGCTGTTGCCTTGTTGTTGTCAGGATCGAAGAGAACAGTATGGCCGATGCCGGCAGCGAGAGCAGCCTGTATATCACGTTCACTATCGCCTACCATCCATGAATTGTCACAGTCTACATCATATTGATCAATTGCCTGCAGGAAAAGCCCGGCCTTCGGTTTTCTGCATGCACAGTGGTCCGCATCGGTATGCGGGCAGTGAAAGACGGCATCGACAAAGACCCCATGCCGGGCAAGTTCGGACTTCATCCAGGCAGTCAGCCGCTGGAAATCCTCTTCCGTGTAGAAGCCGCGGCCTATGCCGGACTGGTTGGTCACGACGATCAGCAGAAATCCCTGCTGTTGCGCGTGCAGCAGGGCGGGGATGATGCCGTCGACAAACATGAAATCCTCGATCTTGCCGACATAGCCGCTATCGATATTGATGACGCCATCGCGGTCGAGAAAAACGGCTTTGTTCATGCTGTCACCAGGCAGTCATCATCGTTCAATTTCCAGTCGTCCGCATTGGCCACCTCCCGGTAATGGAAGTCACCCCTGTTGATCATCCGGATTGAAGCTGCTCGCATCCGGTTTTCCGCTTTGATAGAGCTGGCGGTAGAGTGGGGAGCTTTGCAGCAGCTCGGTGTGGGTTCCCGTGGCGTTGATCTCGCCGTCCTGCATCACGTAGATTCTGTCAGCATTGATAATGGTGGAGAGTCTGTGGGCGATGGTGATGGTGGTCCTGCTGCTTTTCAGCCGGGTCAGGGACTCCTCGATCAGCTCTTCGGTTTTTGTGTCCAGGGCCGAAGTCGCTTCGTCAAGAATCAGCAAGGGTGAATCTTTCAGAAATGCGCGCACGATGGCCAGGCGCTGGCGTTGTCCGCCGGAGAGGGTAGCGCCGTCTTCGCCGAGCTGGGTATCAAGGCCGTTTGGCAGGAGGTTGACAAACTCGTCTGCATTAGCAAGTTTGACGGCCTCCCGGATATTCTCCATGTCTGGCGCCGGCGACAGGCCGTAGGTGATGTTGGCGAGGACGCTGTCGTTGAACAGCACGATATCCTGGCTGACATAGGCGATCTGCGCGCGCAGGCTCTTCAGCGTGATATCGCGCAGATCCATGCCATCCAGGGTGATGGAGCCCTGGTCGATCTCGTAAAAACGCGGAATCAGGTTGGCGATGGTCGATTTGCCGCTTCCGGAGTGGCCGACCAGTGCAATATTCATCCCCTTTTCCAAGTTCAGGTTGATGTTCTTCAGGACCTGTTTGCTAGCATCCGGGTAGCTGAAGGAAACATTGTGAAATATGATATCGCCATTCACACGGGTCAGTTCATGCGTTCCCCGGTCTCTCTCCCGCTCTTCGTCGAGCAGTTCAAAGATTGACTCAGCGGCAGCCAGCCCCTTTTGCAGTGGCTGCAGGGCAGAGGCGAGGCGCTTGGCCGGGGACAAGGTCAACCCCAATGCTGTATAAAAGGCAAGCAGATGCCCGATTGTCTGCTGTTCCTGGATCGCGTAGAGGGTGCTCAGAATGATCACGCCGCTGACACTGACCGCAGTGATCATCTCCACCACGGCGGTATTGCCCGCACCGGCAAGAACAACCTTTTGTTGAAACTGGCGGATGCGGTTGGCGACCTTGTGAAAACGCCCCTTTTCGTACGCCAGCCCGTCATGAATCTTGACGACCTTGTGCCCCTTGATGCTCTCCTGAAGGATATGAGTCATCTCGCCGATGCTGTCCTGGTTTGCATGACTGAAACGGCGAACCCTTTTAGAGAATGCTTTTGCGACCAGAATCATGGGGGGAATAATAATAAAAATCGTGAGGGTCAGCTTCCAGTTGAGATAGAGGGCGTAGGCAAGCAGCACAATGACCGTCACGGTATCCCTGATCAGGGTCATGATGGTACTGGTTGCCGCGGCCGTGACCATTGTTACGTTATAAGTAACCTTTGACATGAGGGCGCCGGAAGCGTGTGCGTCATAATAACGAGTCGGCAGGTGTAGCAGGCGATCAAACATACTGCTGCGAATATCCAGCACAATTTTGCCCGAAATCCACCCCATCATTCCCTTTGACAGCATCAGGAATATTCCACGGACGACAAACAGCAGGATCAGCAGCGTCAGCGTCACCTTCAGGCTGTCGATATCCTTTTCTACAAAACCGCCGTCGAGCAGGGGTTTGATCAGCACAGGCACACCGGCTTCTGAGAGGCCGAGCAGAATCATTGCGCCAATGGTGATTGCGAACTGCTTCCGGTAGGGCTTGATGTAGCCGAGCAGGCGCAGATAGGTCTCTTTCGATCCCGGCCTGTTCTCTGGCGTCGCTGTTTCCACAGGCTATCCTGGTCTGCTGGTTGGGTTTGTTGAAGGCATTGTTCGTAACTTCTCCATCAATCCTGGGGTTACTGGAATACGTGCAGGGCTGGGACCCGCTGTTCAGGGGCGCGTGAATACATCCCTGTAAGCTCTGCTAAAACATCCTGTTTTAGACAGCCCTGAAAAGCGGGTCCCAGCCCTGCTCCCTGCATGGAGATATTGAGATGTTACGCCACCGGCAGCCGGGGAAGCAAGACCAGCAGCCATACCAAGGCGGTTGTCAGCAGGGCGAGAAAAACGGCCGCGGAGCCGATATCCTTGGCGCGCCCGGAGAGTTGATGATGTTCCGAGCCGATGCGGTCGATGGCGGCCTCGATCGCCGAGTTGAGCAGTTCTACCAACGGAACGATCAGCCAGCTGCCTAGCAGCAGCGCCCGTTCAACCCCGTCACTGCCCAGGTAGAGCGCCAGCGGAACCAGCAGCAGCGAGGCGTAGACCTCCTGGCGGAATGCCTCTTCATGTTTGAAGCAGGCCCGAAACCCCAGCATCGAGTAGCCGAAGGCGTTGACCAGCCGCTTGATGCCTCTGGCCTGCTGATTTCCCATTGCTATGACTCCGGTGGCTGCCAGCGCAGATCGAGCTCACGCGCCGCCTTGACGTCGTCGAGGCGCTTGACCGGCATCTGATGCGGCGCCGTGGCGACGGTTTCGGGCTGGTGTTCAGCCTCGTGTTTGATCTTTCTCATCACCCCGGCAAAGTTGTCCAGCTCTTCAGCGGTCTCGGTCTCGGTTGGCTCGATCAACAGGCATTCGGGGATCAGCAGCGGGAAGTAGGTGGTTGGCGCGTGTACGTCGTAGTCGAGCATGCGCTTGGCGAAGTCCATGGTGCTGACGCCCTGCTCCCTGGCCTCTTTTTTAAGCGTGATGATGAATTCATGGCTGGCCCGGCGTTCCGGATAGGCCGCCTGGAAACCGGCATCGGTCAGCAGCTTCATCAGGTAGTTGGCATTCAGGGTCGCGTAGTCCGCAACCCGCACCATACCTTCGCGGCCGAGCATTCTTGCATAGATGTAGGCGCGCAGCAGAACGCCGGCATTGCCGCCGAAAGCGGTGAGCTGACCGATGCTCTGTGGCCGATCGGCTTGCGTCAGCCAGCTGTAGCTGTCGCCGTCGTAAGCGATCATCGGCACGGGCAGGTAGGGGATCAGGCGTTCGCTGACGCCGACCGGGCCAGCGCCTGGACCGCCGCCGCCGTGCGGTGTCGAGAAGGTCTTGTGCAGATTCATGTGGATCGCATCGAAGCCCATGTCGCCTGGACGCACCTTGCCCAGAATGGCGTTGAGGTTGGCGCCGTCATAGTAGAGCAGTCCGCCTGCCTGGTGCACCAGGTCGGCAATTTCGCGGATGCGGCGTTCAAACACCCCGACAGTCGATGGATTGGTCAGCATGATGCCTGCAGTCTGCGGACCCAGCACCTCCTTCAGGGCGTTGATATCGATGTCGCCATCCCTCCTGGTGGGGATCTCGCGCACCTTGTAGCCGCACATCACCGCGGTCGCCGGGTTGGTGCCGTGGGCGGCGTCGGGTACGATGATTTCAGTGCGTGCATCATCGCCGTTGGCGTCATGGTAGGCCCTGATCATGGCGATGCCGGCAAACTCTCCCTGTGCGCCAGCGGCCGGCGTCAGCGAGACTTCGCGCATTCCGGTGACCTCCTTGAGCATCTCCTGCAGCTCGTACATGCAGGCCATGAAGCCCTGGCTGTGGCTCTCGGGCGCATGGGGATGGCGCGCCACAAAACCCGGCAGCATGGCGAGCGTGTTGCAGCCGCGCGGGTTGTACTTCATGGTGCAGGAGCCCAGTGGGTAGAAGTTCGTGTCGATCGAGAAGTTGTTCCTTGACAGGCGGGTATAGTGGCGCACGACCTGCATCTCGGACACTTCGGGCAGCGCGGCGGGCTGCTTGCGCAACTGCGACGAAGGGATGGAAGCCGGGGCAGTGGTCTTGCCGGGAGCCTGCGCGGTAGCGCGCCGTCCGGGTTGCGATTGTTCAAATATTAGCATGAGGTATGGTCATAATTCTCAAATAGAGTAACTGCTCAATAACTTCGTGTTTTGAGTTGGCTAGTGCAGGGCTGGGACCCGCTTTTCAGGGATGCGTGAATACATCCCTGTAAGCTCTGCTAAAACATCCTTGTTTTAGACAGCCCTGAAAAGCAAATCCCAGCCCTGCTTCCTACACAGAGTCAGGTTTGATCAAATTTGGGTTTCACGGGACATTTCGCCTGGCGGTGCATGATGCGGTCCAGCTTGTCGCGGTACTCCTCGATCTGCTGCTCCGTGCGCCTCTCCGTTGCGCAGACCAGGATGGCGTCACCCAGTTCAGGATAGTCATTGCAGAGGTCAAAACCGCCAAGGATGTTGTGCGCGGCCAGTGAACGCAGCACCTTTGCGGGCGCGGCGTTGATCTTCAGCACGCGCTCATGAAATGCGGGTGAGTTGAACAGCGCCTCGACGCCTTCGATGCTGCACAAAGCTTCAACCAGGCTCTCGCTGGCAGCATGCGACGCAGCCGCTGTTTGCGCCAGCCCCTCGCCGCCCAGCAGCGCCATGTGGATGGTTGCCGCCGTGACCATCAATCCCTGGTTGGTGCAGATATTGGAGGTCGCCTTGGAGCGGCGAATGTGCTGTTCCCGCGCCTGCAGCGTGAGGCTGTAGCCGCGCTTGCCGTCGAGATCCTCGGTGGCGCCGATGATGCGTCCCGGCATCTGGCGGACATGCCGTTGTTTGCAGCACATGAATCCCAGGTAGGGGCCGCCGGAGGAGAGCGGAATGCCGAGCGGCTGGCCCTCTCCACAGCAGATGTCCACGCCGGCATCGCCCCACTCACCGGGAGGTCTGAGCATGGCAAGCGCGAGTGGGTTGACGACAGCGATGCTGAGGGCGCCGTTGTCACTGGCCCAGCTGGTGAGCGCATCGACATCCTCGAGAGTGCCGAAAAAGTTGGGTTGCGGAATGACCAGCGCGGTGATGTCAGCGCCGCTGTAGCTGTTGAGCGCATCGAGGTCTGTCTTTCCGCCGGCCATGTCAAACGGCAGTTCAACCAGCTCGATATCCTGGCTGCGCACGATGGCATGCATGGTTTTACGGTAGGCCGGATGCAGGCTGCGCGGCACCAGGATCCGCCTGGATTTCGACTTGCGGTTGGCCCGCACCGCCATCAGGACGGATTCGGCCACTGCCGAGGCGCCGTCATAGAGCGAGGCGTTGGAGACATCCATGCCCGTCAGCGCGGTCATCATCGATTGATATTCATACAGCAACTGCAGCGTTCCCTGGCTGGCCTCGGCCTGGTAGGGAGTGTAGGCGGTATAAAACTCACCGCGGGTGGCCAGTTCCCACACTGCGGCGGGAATATGGTGGTCGTAGGCGCCGGCGCCGATGAAGCAGAGAGGCTGACCGTCCGCCGCGGCGCGCTGATGCATCAGCGCGGTGATCTGCATCTCGCTCATTCCCTGTGGAATGGCATCGAGCTCGCCGCATTTGAGATCGGCAGGGATTTCATCGAACAGCTGTTCGATGCTGTCGACGCCGATGCGTGAGAGCATGCGGCTGACATCATCCGCGGTGTGGGGGATGAATGGCATTAAAGGAACCTCTGATTCATTCCATGGGATGGGGGTTCGGGGGAAGGGCGATATTGTTGTGCATTGTAGCCCATTGATAGTTCCCCTTCCCCCGTAATGAAACTTGTAAGTATGCTCTGATCAAGGAGCGAAGCAACTTGAATCAGAGCCTTCATTAATGCTCCTCATCCTGGGCATGCTGGCTATAGGCAGCCGCATCGAGCAGGCCGCCGAGCTCGCTGTCGTCGTCGGGTTTCAGCGTGAACAGCCAGCCTTCGTCGTAAGGCGAGTCGTTGATGCTTTCCGGGGCTTCATTCAGCACTTCGTTGACGCCGAGTATTTTTCCGCTGAGCGGGCTGTAGATGTCGGAAGCGGCCTTGACGGATTCGACCACGGCAACCTCGTCGCCGGCCGAGATTTCGCTGCCGGCTTCAGGCAGTTCGACGAATACCAGGTCGCCGAGCAGCTCCTGGGCATGGTCGCTGATGCCAACGGTGACCGTGCCGTCACCATTGTCTTTGACCCATTCGTGTGTTTTGGTGTACTTCAGTTCATCAGGGGTATTACTCATCAGAGTGCTCCATGAAAAAGGTGGAGGTTTTAGGTTATTAAGTTTTAGGTTAGAGATCGGTGGCGGCTTTGCCATGCCGGACGAAGGGGTACTTGACGACCTTGACGGGCAGGCGTTTGCCGCGCATCTCCACCTCGAAACTCCCGGGGGCATCGCTGTCGATGCGGGCGAGCGCGATACTGCGTTCAAGCGTCGGTGAAAAGCTGCCGGACGTGGTCTCTCCGATCTGCTTGTCGGCGACATACAGCTTCTGGTGGCTGCGCAGAATGCCGCGTCCCTCGAGAACCAGTCCGACAAGCTTTTGGGGTACCCCCTGCTGTTTCTGTCTCTCAAGCGCTTCACGGCCGATGAAATCACGATCTTCGGGCTCAAGAGCGACAGTCCAGCCGAGTCCCGAAACCAGCGGCGTGGTGTTCTCATCCATATCCTGTCCGTAGAGATTCATGCCGGCTTCCAGGCGCAGGGTGTCGCGTGAACCCAGGCCGCATGGGTAGACTCCAGCAGCGGCAAGATCATTCCACAGCGCGACGCAGTCGCTCTGCGGCAACAGGATCTCGAAGCCGTCTTCACCGGTATAGCCGGTACGCGCGATGAACCAGCTGGGATCCCAGGCCGCTGAAAAGGGCTTCAACTCCGCCGCTGCCTCGCGCAGCTCGTTGTTCAACAGCGGCAGTGTCAGTTCAATGGCCTTTGGCCCCTGCACGGCAATCATCGCCAGGTCGCTGCGCGGAATCACCTCGACATCGAAGATGTCAACATGCTCCATGATCCAGCCAAGATCCTTTTTCGCGGTGGCCGCGTTGACGACCATGCGGTACCAGGTTTCATCCATGAAATAGACGATCAGGTCGTCGATGACGCCGCCTTCAGCGTTGAGCATGCAGGAGTAGAGGGCCTTGCCGGGAGCTGTCAGTTTTTCGACATCATTGGCGAGCAGGTGACGCAGGTAGCGTTTGCAGTCGCTGCCCTTGAGATCGATGATTTGCATGTGGGAGACGTCGAACATGCCGGCGTGCCGGCGGATGGCATGGTGTTCGTCAATTTGTGAGCCGTAATGGACCGGCATGTCCCAGCCGCCAAAAGGCGTCATGCGTGCGCCCATCTCGCGATGCGTCTGGTTCAGAATGGTTTTTTTATGCGTCCTATTATCCATGGGGGTGACTCCAAAGTTACGGGCTGGCAGATGAGGGCAAACTGCTGTCACAGTATTGCCCCTTGCGCCGCCCCTCTGTCCGGAAACCTGAGAGTTTGAAGCCTGAAGCCTGGAGGGCCTCGATGTCTTCTGCCCCGTCGGTGGGTTTGGATAAACCGCTCTCCAGAGTCAACCCGGTCACCCTCACAAGAGTGCGATGGCCACCATGCCCGCGATCCTTCTGCCTGAGCGATTCCGGGCGGAGTTGCGCCTTCGGCGTCGGCATCTGAAACACCGATCTCTCTCGCAGGAGTATGGTTGAAGGCGAACTATAACTTGTGAACCGGTAGCAGGCAAATGGAAATATTGCCACTGGCGGGTGTTGGCAAAAGCGATTTGATGGGTTATATTGTGTACTCATAGATATTTTTCGATACTTTTCACCAAGCCGCTATGCAAGGTCAGGACTTTGCCATCAGTTTCACGACTGGCGCTCATTCGATGAGCGGACTTCCTGCTGCGCGCTATCTACTCTCCCTCCTGCGACTGCTGCCCTTTGGGGCATTCAAATAGAGATGCCCTGGCGAGGGCCTGAAACACACGCAACAATCCAACGAAAGAAAGAGACAGAGTTTGCCGCCTGATGCGGCAATGCAGGAGAGATTCCATGAGTAAAGAACAACTCAAGATTTTTGATACCACCTTGCGCGACGGCGAACAGAGTCCGGGCGCGTCGATGACCCGGGATGAGAAACTGCGCATCGCCAGGGCGCTGGAGAAGTTGCGGGTGGATGTCATCGAGGCCGGTTTTCCGATTGCCAGCCAGGGTGATTTCGAAGCAGTCAGGTCTGTTGCACAGGTGGTCAAGGATTCCACCGTCTGTGGTCTTTCCAGGGCGCTGGACAAGGATATCGATCGCGCCGGCGAGGCATTGAAGGGCGCCAACGCATCGCGCATCCACACCTTTATCGCAACCTCTCCAATTCATATGGAGCAGAAATTGCGGATGTCGCCTGACCAGGTTGTCGAGCAGGCTGTCAGGGCCGTCAGGCGCGCGCGTCAATATACCGACGATGTCGAGTTTTCGGCGGAAGATGCAGGCCGCTCGGAGATCGACTTTTTGTGCCGCATCATCGAGGCGGTCATCGATGAAGGGGCATCGACCATCAATGTGCCCGACACGGTCGGCTACGCGATGCCGTGGCAGTTTGGCGAGACGATTGGCACCCTGATCGAACGTGTTCCCAACTCGGATAAAGCGATATTTTCTGTGCATTGCCACAACGACCTCGGGCTTGCCGTGGCAAACTCACTCTCTGCCGTGATGCATGGCGCGCGCCAGGTGGAGTGCACCATCAACGGCCTTGGTGAGCGTGCGGGGAATGCTTCGCTGGAAGAGATTGTGATGGCGGTGCGCACGCGCGCTGATGTCTACCAGTGTGAAACCGGGCTGGACACCACGGAGATCCTCAGCTGCTCCAAGCTGGTCTCCAATGTGACCGGTTTCCCGGTGCAGCCAAACAAGGCGATTGTCGGTGCCAATGCCTTCGCCCATGAGTCCGGCATCCACCAGGATGGCGTGTTGAAACACCGCGAAACCTACGAAATCATGCGCGCCCAGGATGTGGGTTGGAGCAAAAACCGCATGGTGCTTGGCAAGCACTCGGGCCGCAACGCCTTTCGCACCCGCCTGGAGGAGTTGGGGCACCGCTTCGACAGCGAGGATGATCTGAACGAAACCTTCCGCCGTTTCAAGGATCTTGCCGACAAGAAGCACGAGATCTTTGATGAAGACCTGCAGGTTCTGGTCTCCGAGACGGACAGCGAGGCGGTCAGCGAGCGCCTTCGCCTGTTGTCGCTCAAAGTGTGCAGCGAGACCGGAGAGACCCCTGTCGCCAATGTGGTGTTGTCGATCGACGGCGAGGAGGTGAGTGACACGGCCAGCGGCGGGGGGCCTGTCGATGCTGCCTTCCAGGCGATCAAGCGACTGGCCGGAATCGATGCAATATTACAGCTGTATTCGGTGAACAATATCACCTCCGGCACCGATGCCCAGGGTGAGGTGACTGTCCGTCTGAAACAGGATGACCGCATCATCAACGGCCAGGGAGCCGATACCGATATCGTCATTGCATCGGCCAAGGCCTACGTGAACGGTATCAACCGGCTGCTGGAGAGAGAGGAGCGCGCCCATCCCCAGGGCGACGTTTGATGAGTCCGGACGCGATGCTGCTGGATTCCCGGCGCCGGCGGATGCTGGATGCCATGGGAATCCAGTACTGGGTGCGCCGCGAGCCGCCGCTCGATGAGCAGGTTGCGGTCAATCCCGGGCAGCAACAGCGGTCGGATTCACATGAGCCACCGGCCGGTCAATCCCGGCCGCAGGCTCCGGCGAACTGGGAGTCGCTGCAGCAGGCCGTCAGCAGTTGTCGGAAATGTCCGCTGTGCCAGAGCCGCAGCAACACCGTTCTCGGCACAGGGGATAAAAACGCCCGCTTGATGGTGATCGGTGAAGCGCCGGGAGCGGATGAGGACCGCTTGGGAGAGCCTTTCGTCGGCAGGGCGGGACAGTTGCTGACCCAGATGCTGCTGGCGGCGGGCTTCCCGCGTGAGAGCGTCTATATTACAAATATCCTCAAGTGCAGGCCTCCAGGCAACCGCAATCCCAATGCACGCGAGATTAGCGCCTGCCATGACTATCTGCAGCAGCAGATTCAGCTGGTTCAGCCGCAGCTGATTCTTGCCGCAGGCGGTGTTGCGGCAACCAGCCTGTTGCAAACAGATGAGGCAGTCGGGCGGCTGCGCGGCAGCATTCATCACTATGGCGCAGCACATGTGCCACTGCTGGTGACCTATCACCCCTCCTATCTGCTGCGCAAGCCGGGTGAAAAGGCCAGGGCCTGGCAGGATCTGCAACTGCTGATGAAACAGCTGCAGTGAGCGAGGTCATGCAACACCTGACGCCCGGCTATCGGGCGATGACGGTGCGGGATCTCTCCACCGTGATGGAGATCGAGACCATCGCCTACGCGCACTGCTGGTCGGAGGGGAACTTCAGGGACTGCCTGTCAGCCGGTTATGAAATGGAGGTCGTTGAAAATGCGCAGCAGATCATCGGCTACGGCGTGATGTCTGTTGCCGCTGACGAAGCGCATCTGCTGAACCTCTGCATCCATCCGCACAGTCAGCGCAGGGGGCTAGGACGGCAGCTGCTGAACCACATGATGCAGATTGCCGAGCAAAAAAATGCAGATACCCTGTTTCTCGAGGTCCGGGCATCCAACGAGCGCGCCAGGTTGCTTTACCATCTGGCCGGCTTCAACGAGATCGGCTTTCGCCCCGACTACTATCCCGCGGACAGCGGACGGGAAGACGCCATTGTCTTTGCGAGAAGCAGCGGATATAGAGGGAGCAGGTGATCACCGGAGGCAGGCTGCCGGTTTCAGAAAGATCCATGAGCGCGCTACTCCAGGCCGACATATGAGTACTTGTATAATCCTGATAAAGGATTTACTCATTTCCTGTCGCAGTCGGGTGATGTTGCCGTCAGACTATGGCTGGCTCCATGTGGATATTCTGGTTGTCAAAAAAGTCGTGCTGGAGAACACGAATAGATTGAAGCTCGCTATTTCGGGGGAGCAGGGGGCGTCGGGGTGACAGGGGTGATCCCGATCTCATCGCCATCATCGAGGCGGGTGAATGATTCGGCGAATGCCCTGTTCACCGTGACCCTGACATGCTCTGCGGCCAGCAGGTAGCCGCGTTCGCGTTCTCGCCGCTGCAGATGCATCAGCAGGCTCTCGACGTTGTCGACATTTTTCGGCAGTGACAGCTCTTCCGACTCCTTGCGCAGCTTGTTCACCAGGTAAGCGAAGTAGAGTATGGTGACATGACGCTGTTGTTCGCCCGCACCTGCCCCGCTGTTGCGCTCGATGCCATGCGCTTCAAGCCGCTGAAGATAGTCCCGCCAGTTTGTCTCCTGCTCCCTGCCGAGCGTGTAGAGTGTCTCCCAGGAGTAGATGCCGGTGTCGTGGCCATCATCAAAGACGAATGAGAGAGCATAGCTGCCCTGTGGTTCGATGGCGGTGATATTGACCTGCTCCTTGCCGCTGACCGGTTTGTCATCGGCTCTCACTTCGGCGGCGGGGGAGAATACCCGCAGGTACTCACAGGGCAGCTCAAAGTGGCTGCCGTCATCAAATGTGACAGAGAGCAGCCGTGATTTGCTGTGCAGCTGGATCTCGGTTGGTTGTGGTTTTTGCGTCATTATTGCGATCAGAGCTTCCCTATTGCTTGCACATCGGAAAGAAGTCGTTGTCGCCAAAAGCTTTTTCGCACTGACGGGTCGTGTAGGTGGGCTCGGAGGGCACCCATTTGTTGAGCCGCTCTTCATTCTCCATGGCGACAAGCTGGTGCGCCGCATCGCAGGCTTCGCTCTCCCGGCACTGGTTGAATTTTCCACAGCTCTTGATCACGATGTCACTGCAGGCAGTGCGCCAGGCGCCGGTTGGCGGCATCGGGCAGGGTGGGAACATCGCCGTGTTGCCCAGGGCCTCTCTGCACTGGGATTCAATCCTGCTCATGTCCGAGAGTGAGGCGGAGTTATGGAATCCCTGCAGTTGATGCGCCAGTTGACAGCTTTCGCTCTGGGCGCACTCTGTGCGCAGTCCGCAACTCTGCCTCTCCAGTACGGTGCATGGGTCGACCTGGTCAGATATCTGCTGCGGAGCAGGGACGGCGCGCTGTACCGTCTTGTCGGCAATGGCGACGCCTCTTTCGATGCGCAGCACCCGGCCATCCTCCAGCCTGTGTACACCGCTCCAGAGAGGGCGACTGCCGGCCTCGTTGACGATTTCAACCCGGTTGGTGCGGTTGTCGTAACGCAGCTCCTCTCCCTGGGTGGTTTTTGGTAATGTGTACCACTCTGACAGGACAACCGAGGAGCACAGAGCTGTAACAAAAAAAAGGAGGGATTTCATCATCATGCGTGCATACAGGCTATTATAAAGAAGAGTATACTCGGCGTTTGGGACGCTGAAAAATGATCATAGTTGCATTGTGATTGTATGTCAGCCGGCGGCCGGGGGCGACAGGAAAAAGATGATGGGGTATAAAAAAATTCAATTAGCACTCTCCCTGATGCTGTTTGTTGGCGCGCAGCTTCAGGCATCGAATGCACTGAAAAATCACCCCTCTCCCTATCTGGCGATGCACGGTGATGATCCTGTTCAGTGGCGGGACTGGAGTGAGGCTGCCGTTGAAGAGGCGCGCGCCAGCAACAAGCTGCTCTATCTCTCCAGCGGTTACTTCTCCTGCCACTGGTGCCACGTGATGCAGCGGGAGAGCTATCAGCACAGCGAGGTCGCGAAATTGCTGAACGCAGGATTTATCCCCGTCAAGGTGGATCGTGAACTGCAGCCGGCGCTGGATGCCTATTTGATCGATTTTGTCGAGAAGACCGAGGGACATGCCGGCTGGCCGCTGAATGTCTTTTTGACGCCGGACGGCTATCCGGTGGTCGGTATGACCTACGTGCCCAGGGAGCAGTTCCAGACAATACTGGAAAAGCTGCAGGCGATGTGGAAGCAGGAGCCACAGCGTCTGCGCGATATGGCGCTCGCGATCCACCAGCAGCTGCAGCAGTTAGACACAGTCACGCAGTCGCCCGGGCTGCCGGATGGCGGCAAACTGCTGCAGCAGGCGGTTGCGTCAGCGTTGGCTGCAGGTGACGACCTGCAGGGGGGATTCGGCCGCAGCAACCGTTTTCCGATGGCTCCGCAGCTGCGTCTGCTGCTCGAGGCGCAGCAGATCCATCCAACGCCGGAGCTTGAGGCCTTTCTGCGCCTCACCCTTGAGCAGATGGCGGCCAAAGGTTTGCGTGATCATCTCGCGGGCGGTTTTTTCCGCTATACGGTCGATCCCGGCTGGGAGACCCCCCACTATGAAAAAATGCTCTACACCCAGGCGCAGCTGGCCTCTCTCTATCTGCGCGCCGCGAGCCTGCTGGATGAGCCCCGCTATCAGCAGGTGGCCTCCGATACCCTCGATTTTGTCTTGCAGCAGATGAAGGGAAGCAATGGCGCCTATATCGCCAGTCTTTCGGCAGTGGATGCCGCTGGCAACGAGGGCGGATCCTACCTGTGGAGGGAGCAGCAGCTGCGTCAGCTGCTGAATGAGCATGAGTTCAAACTGGCCATGCAGCACTGGAGTTTCAGTTTCGGTGCACAACTGCCCGGGCAGGCGCTTCCACATGCCGGCGCATCGATTGACTCCATTGCGGAAGCCGGTGGAGGATCGCTCCGGCAGGTCAACCTGACAATTGCGCAGATTCGTCAAAAATTGATGGCGCAGCGCAGCACCAGGGAGGCCCCGCGCGACAGCAAGCAACTGGCCGCCTGGAATGGCCTGCTGCTGATTGCTTTCAGCGAGGCCGCGGCGCAATTGAAACGGGATGACTATCGCAAGGCTGCTGCCGAACTGGCGAACTGGCTGAAAACCCTGTGGGATGGCAAGCAGCTTTTCCGTTCAACCGAAGGGGGCAGGGCGATTGGCTCTGCTTCACTGGCTGACTATGCCTATGTGGCACAGGGATTGAAAAGTTGGGCTGAAGTTTCGGGTGACAAGGCGATGCTGCAGCTATCAAATCAACTGACGGCAGTTGCATGGCAGCGTTTTTTTACAGACAAGGGATGGCGCCTCGGTGAGAAACTGCTGATTCCCGGGCTTGAAGGCAAGCCGTTGCTGTCGGA